>CAYPQK010000036.1:0-7415 GCA_964412895.1 uncultured Spirochaetales bacterium | reverse complement strand
CGACATCAAGAAGAAGATAAAAGGCAAGGGCGGTCTGGTGGCCTACCTCGGCACCAACGACGCCTATGAGGTCGAGCAGCGCGTTCAGAAGGGAGACAAGGAGGCCGAGCATATCTACCGGGCGATGGCCTACCAGATATCCAAGGAGGTCGGCGCGCTGTCGACCGTGCTGTGCGGCAAGGTCGACGCGATAATCCTTACCGGCGGGGTCGCCTACGATAAGGATTTTGTCGGCTGGCTCAGCGAACGCATCAGTTTCATTTCCCCCATCGTCGTCTATCCGGGCGAGGGCGAGATGACGGCACTCGCCGAGGCGGGATATTACGCGATGAAAGGCGAACTGCCGATACAGGACTATGCATAAGATCGATCTGATGAGCCGCCTGTTTACGATGAAGGGGGGGCCGGTGCCCCTCCTTCTCTTTTTTCTCCTCTCCGCCTGCGGCAGTGTGCCGCCTGTTGCCGATGAGCCCGCGGTCGCCGCGGCGATGCCCGCCCTGTCCGTGGCGGTGGAGCCGGCGGAGGGGATCATCCTGCGCGGCAGCGACCCGCGGATGCTTTCGTTCCGCGCCTTTTTGACCCGCAGCGGCATCCCGGCGTCGTTCGGTATCGACCGGATGGGCAACCTCGTCCTGTCGATAGCGCGCGACGTCACCGACCGCTATCTCATCGTTCCCTACGCGTGGGAACATATCGATTACGCCGAACGGGCGCCGCTTGCCCTCGAAGATGCGGCCCTCGCCCGGGCGACCGCCGGGGTGCCGGCCGAACTGGAACTGCGCATCCCCGGCTGGGAAAAGGCCTATGCCCGCACGGCGGTCGGGACCGAGCCGCGGATACTGTTCAAGGCCTCCACGCTCAACCTTCCCTTCGGCGAGGAGACGCTGGCCGCCTTTTTCTACAGCCTGCGCGATTCGACCCTGCGGCCCGGCAGTCTCGCGGCGCTCTACCATCCCGCCTTTTCGGGGATACCGGTGACGGTCCGGGTCGATCTTTTCTCGGCCGAGATCGTTTTCAGCGAGCCGACGGCGCTCTCACCCGAAGAACTGTTCCTCTGGATGTACACGCTTCGTGCCCCCTCCGAACAGTACGACGATGCTTTTTACGCCAACCTGCTCGCTCTCAAGATAGCGAAGAAACTCTACACCGGTATCCCGTCGTTCCTCGGCGGCGCGACCCTGTTCACCCGCAGCGACGAGATCCCGTACGACGATATCCGGCGCCATCTGCTGACCGCCGGCGGCGTCGAGTTCGCGGGACTCGCGGTACCCTACTGCTATGTCTGGCGCGGCGACCGGTTCAGCGAAACGACCGTCCTGCTACCGCGCGAACAGAGTCAGCCGGTAAAGGCGTTCTACGGCGCTCCCGAGGGGGCGGTCCGCTCGATAGTGTCCCTAGTCCTTCGTGCCGCCGATGCCGAGGCGAAGCGACAGATGATCGAGCAGAAACTGGCGACGCGGAACATCGCACCGATAAGCCGGTTTTATGAACGGACCGGGGAACAGGACGGCTGGGCGGCGGTCAACTTCACGATCGATCCGGCGCGTGAAACAGAAGTGATGAAGTTCTTCGACGGGGAACTTGCGGCGATAGATACAACAATCTCGATAGGGGTGTACCGTGTCGGAACACAAGAACGCTAAAAAGGGTGAAACGGCCGCTCCGGGCGGTCCGAACCTGTACGCGATGGAGGTGGTCGGCGCGCTGTGCGCCCTCTTCGCCGCCTTCCTGTGGCTGTCGCTCGGCGCCTTTTCGGCCGATGCCGCCACGGCGGGCTTTCTGACCGGTTCGGCGGGCCACGCCGCCGCGGCGCTCATCGCCCGCGTTTTCGGCTACGCCTCCTTCATCCTGCCGCTTATCGTCGCCTTTGCCGCCTTCCTTCCCTTCGCCTACCGCGCGATGTGGCGCTATCTGCTGCTCCATGTCACTCTCTTCCTGATACTGATGCCGTTCTTCTCCTTCATCGGCGCCGACCCGCTCGGCTGGGGGGCGACTGGCGGCTGGATCGGCGGCAAACTGATGAACAGCCTTCTCATCCCGTATCTCGGCAGCATCATCAGCATACTCCTGCTCATCGTCGTGATGGCGATCTATGTGATATCTACCTTTCATGTACTCCTCTTCATGCCTCTTTTCAAGGGTATGCGTTCGCTCTATGAGGTGCTTCGCGCCCACCTGCCGGGCCTCGTCGCCCGTCTGATGCCGGAGCGGAAGGAGCCGGCGGAGGAAGAACCGGTCGAAGAACCGCTTCCCGAAGAGGAGGAGCCTGAAACTCCCGCAGAAGAGTCCGAACCGGAGTCGGAGCCCGAACCAAGATCGAAGAAGAAGGACGACCGCAAGATAGAGGTTCGGAGCGGGTTCGAGAAGAAACCGAAAAAGGAGCCGACCAAGGCGCTCAAGGAACTGCCGCACTACGAACTGCCACCGCTCTCGCTCCTCACCGAGGAGGAAAAGACGGTTGAGTCGAAGGATCAGGAGGGGCGCATCCAGCAGATGGCGAAGCTCATCGAGCAGAAACTCGCCCAATACAAGATCAAGGTGACCGTCCGCGGCGCCGTCATCGGGCCGGTGGTCACGATGTACGAACTCGACCTCGGTGAAGGGGTCCGGGTGAGTAATGTGACCGTCATGGAGAACGATCTCGGGCTTATCGTCGGCGGCAAGCGGGTCCGCGTCGTCCCGCGTATCCCCGGCAAACCCTACATCGGCGTCGAGGTTCCCAACGACGAACGGCAGATGATACGGCTGCGCGCCGTGCTCGCCTCCGACCAGTTCGCCAAACACAAGGAACAGGGACTGCCGATCGCTCTGGGCAAGACGGTCGACGGCGTCCCCAGCGTTGCCGATCTCGCGGAGATGCCGCACCTGCTCGTCGCCGGGACGACCGGTTCGGGCAAATCGGTCGGCGTCAACACCATCATCATGTCGTATCTCTACACGATGAGCCCCGCCGAGGTGCGCTTCATTATGATAGACCCCAAAATGAACGAATTCAACATCTACGAAGGGATCCCGCATCTGCTGATGCCGGTGGTGACCGATCCCAAGAAGGCGGCGCTCACCCTCAAGTGGGCGGTCGAGGAGATGGAGAACCGCTACCGGACGATGTCTCAGAACCTCATGAAGGACATCGATAGTTACAACAAGAAGGTCGATGAGGTCAACAAGAACCTCAAGGCTCCCACGGATGGCGGTCTCAAGAAGATGCCCTACATCGTAGTGGTGATAGACGAATTCTCCGACCTCATGACGGTCGCCGGGAAGGATGTCGAGATCGCGGTCCTGCGGCTCGCCCAGAAGGCGCGTGCCGCCGGCATCCACCTGATCGTGGCCACCCAGCGCCCGACACGCGATGTCATAACCGGCACCATCAAGGCGAACCTGCCGACCCGCATCGCCTTCCGCGTCGCATCGGGGCTCGATTCGCGGACGATACTCGACACCAACGGCGCCGAACAGCTACTCGGGAACGGCGATATGCTCTTTATCCCGCCGAGAAAATCGGAAACGGTCCGCGTGCACGGCGCCTTCGTCTCCTCCGAAGAGATAAAGAAGGTGGTCGCCTTCATCAAGGAGCGGTGCCCCGAAGGGATATACGACGATGTCATCCAGATAACGACGCGTCCCTCCGAGTTCATCGAGTCGGCCGAAGCGCTGGTCGACGGCGAGGAGAAGGACCCGCTCTGGAACGAGGTCGTCGAATACCTCAAGAAAACGCGGAGCTGTTCCGCGTCGATGCTGCAGCGCAAGTTCAAGATAGGGTACAACCGCGCCTCGCGCCTCGTCGATCAGCTGGAAGCCGAAGGGCTTGTCGGCCCCGGCGACGGCGCCAAACCGCGCGATGTGCTCCTGCCGGAAGATTGACGGAACGAAGGATACAATAAGTCAACCGAGAATGGAGAATGCTCATGTATGTGGTGACCGGTGCTTCAGGACATGTGGGGAACACGCTCATTCGGATGCTCATCGAACAGGGAAAGGGCGATCAGGTAGTCGCGATGATCCACTGCAACAGGGAACCGGAGTCGCTCAAGGGGCTCGCGGTCAAGAAGGTCTGCGGCGATATCTGCGACTATCAATCACTCGTGCCGCTCTTCAAAGGGGCCGATGTGGTGTTCCACTGCGCGGCGCTCATCAGCATCGTGCCGGGCATGTACAAACGGCTGAACGAAGTGAACTATGACGGGACCATCAATGTCATGCGCGCCTGCCGCGAGGCGGGGGTGCGGCGGCTGGTCCATGTCGCCTCGATCGAAGCCATCGGCGATGTCTGCAAGGACCGCCCGGTGAATGAGGAGGACGGCTTCAACCCCGAACACGCCATGATAGAATACGGTATCACCAAGGCCAACGCGGCGCTCAAGGTGGTCGAAGCGGCGGCCAAGGGGCTCGATGTGGTGATCGTCTCGCCGGTGGGGGTTGTCGGCCCGTACGACTTCAAGCCCTCGCAGATGGGGAAGATGGTGCAGGACTATGCGGCGAAGAAACTTCCCGCCTATCCCGACGGCGGGTTCGATTTCGTCGATGTACGCGATGTGGCCAAGGCGCTCCTCGCGGCGGCCGAAAAAGGGCGCACGGGACACAACTATCTGGTGACCGGCGGTCACCTTTCGATACCGGAGATGATGGCGATGCTCGAAGAGGTGAGCGGCATCCGCAAGCCGCTTTTCAAGCTACCCCACTGGGTGATGACCATCGCGGCGCTCGGCAGTGAGGGATGGTTTCACCTGTTCGGCGGCAATCCGGTCGTGACGCGCGGATCGCTACGCATCCTCAAGAGCCGTATGAAAGTGTGCGGTGAAAAAACGCGGCGCGAACTCGGGGTCGAGCCCACGCCGCTCAGGAAGACCTTTGCCGATCAGATAGATTTCTTCAGATCACACGGCATGATCCCGCCGGCGTGACCGCAGGACGGATCCCGCCAACCCCAATGCCGCCATCAGCAGGACGATGCCCGACCACGGTGTCGCCGATTCATTCTCGTCCGCGACGACCGAACAGGTGCAGGGCGGTTCGCCGGGGTCATAGCAGAACGGCAGAGTGCACTGATATACCCGCGACTGGATGGGCAGTTCGATGATCTTTTTGGTGGAGTCGGCCAGTTTCACCCCGAGACGCGGGATCTGGACCTGTGCCGTTCTCCCCTCTTTGAGTTTGAAGGTGACATTGACCACATAGTAGCGTTCCTGCTTGTCGGCGAACTGGAACGCGGGGTTGATGTTGAGGTTCTCGAACATATAGTTTTCCACCGGCGTAGCGAACTCGCCCGATGTGGCGACCGGCAGACCGTCGCCGACGCCGTCGCCGTTGGTGTCCTCGAAGATAGTGATGACGGTCATCCCTTCGCCGAAGACCGTCGCCGTGTCCTCGCCCATCCGTTCGACCTCGATGCTCCGTATCTGGTTCTCGCCGTCGAGCGATTTTGAACGGATATGAAGCACCGGCACGCTGACGATATTCTTGAATACGGAGTTTGCCGGTTCGGCCGGTTCCTTCGGCCCCTTGGTGAAGATGAAATAGCCGACCGAAGGTTCGAACATGAAGGTGGCGAATTCGAGCGGGTCGTCGAGTATGTTGGTGATGTTGCCGCTCGCATCCTTTGCGACGAAGGCGGCGTCGCCCTCGATGATCGCCGTGAAGGTGGTCTCGCTCGGGACCGTCGCGTTGCTGTAACCGGTGTCGGCGACGAGGAGGAGGTTGTTGTCGGCGTTCGCCGGCATGATGCGGTCGCTCGCGTTGACGGCGAACTCGGCGTAGCCTGTCGCAAGCGCCGGGGTCGTCGCGACGGTGGTGTCGCCCGTACTCTCGACGCCGTTGTTGTCGTTGTCCTTGATGAGGCGCAGGTTGGTTATCCCGACGCCCGATTCATATTCGAACTTCACGCGCAGCATGTCAAGCTCGAAACTCTTGCCGGTCCCCGCGCAGGTCGCGTTCACCGCAAGCTGTGCCATGACCAGTCCGTTCGAGGGTGCCGGTACGATGATCTTTGCGTCGCCGTTCGCGGGAGACATGTCGCCCATCCGGTAGTCGAGGCGGGTGCCGGTGCAGAGATCGCCGGTCACGATATCCTTACACTGACCGTCGACACAATCCTGATTGGCGCCGCAATCCTCTTTTTTGGTGCAGCCGCCGCAGTCTGTGCAGAGACCGCCGCACAGTGCCTTGGTCGGCGCGGGGCATTCGGTGATGGGAGGGCAGGAATTGGAGAAACGGATCGTCAGCGGGACCGAGGTGTTGGAATGATAGCTGATGCCGGTCGCGTCGGTGATGTAGGCACTGTTCTTTATCATCTGGTTCTTCGGCAGGCCCGCCTTCGGCTTGACCTGAAAGCGGAGGAGGACCGAGTCGGGGCAGGTCATCGCGCTCGGGTCGCAGTAGCCCATCGAGGGATAGACCTCGTAGGCGGCCGCCAGCGGGAAGCCGCCGTTGTCGGGTATCGTCGTCCAGTTGGTGCCGTTGCCGTTGCCGTCGAAGGCGGTGGCGATCTCGGTGGTGCCGGCGACATAGTCGACCTCGGCCGGCAGGGTGTCCTGCACCGTCACATTGTCGGCGATATTCTCGCCCCAGTTCTGCACCTTGATGACATAGTAGAAGGGACGGTCGTCGCAGATGCGGTCCGGTTCATTGGTCGGGGCGCAGGTGCAGATGTCCTTTTCGCGGCCGTTCTGCGAGAAAAGGGTCCCCTGCGGGATGTCGAACGACGGCGGCTTGGTGTCGATGGAGAGGACCAGCAGGTTGGTGTAGACCTGATCCTGATTGGCGCCGACCTTCAGGAAGAAGAAGGTGTCGTCCTTGTGCAGGTGGGTCGCGAACGGTTCGTCCTTCGCCTGAATGACGAAAGTGTCGACATCCATCGCATATTCGAGGATCTTGGAGTTCACATCGCCGATACAGGTCGGTTGAGTCGCGCCGAAGGCCCAGTAGGACGAGATGGAGTTGTAGACCTCGACATAATTGCCCATGTTGGGATTGCAGGCATCGAACAGCGGCAGCCACGGCGCGGAGGTGTCGATGGGACCGTGCAGCTGCAAGCCTTCGATGTTGGGGTCGGTGGCCATGTAAAGTCCCGGATCGCCTTCACCGACGAACAGCGTGAACTTTATCTCGGCCTCGTTGGGCAGTTGGAATCCCGAGACCATGATATCGCCCGAAGTAAAGCGGTATGCCTGTAGGCCGTTATAGAAATAGATCTTCTTTGCATGAATGCCTTCTGCGGAGTAGACCACCACGAGCGTCCAGCCCGCCATGATGCCGGAAGAGGTCTTGTACACCTCGGCCGCCGAGCAGGTGACCCCTTTGACATTGTAGGAACCGAACAGTGCCGTGCCGGGGTCGGTGATCCCCAGTTCGTTGCCTTTCGTCTGTATCTGAGTGAAAAAGTCGGTCACATCGACACGGTAGGTAAAGATACCGTC
>CAYPQK010000035.1:0-27514 GCA_964412895.1 uncultured Spirochaetales bacterium | reverse complement strand
AGAACCGGCAGTGGTCGTCGCACTCCCCGATGAAGGAGGCGATGTTCTCGAATATACGGCCACCGTGCCGCTTTCGCAACACGGTGGCTCCTGTCTGGAGGTCATGGATCGTCAGAAAAGTTGAGCCTATGTCGATGCCGAAATTGTGCATTGTCGCCCGCTTAAAAAAGCATCTCAAACAACGATATTATGCAATAATTCAAACAAGTTACAACTATTTTCTATGTGCGATTACGCACCCCGAAGAGGGCAAACAATATCGTGTACTTGGCGGGAAAATCGCCGCCCTCGGAAACGAAGCGTGCGATGTCGCACAACTACTCGAAAAAACTAGGTATTATTATATCGACTGGAGGTTCGAATAGGAACACGATGTTTGGAAGATGAATTTCAGTCTATATATAATAAGGTAGTCTTACCGGAGCGCTTTGCGTACCCGGACCTTTCCGCCCTGCGTGTTCCCGGCCGGCTCGAAGCCGTGCGCGGCGAAGAGTCGTTGCGTTCCGGTCCACGAGAAGGCGGCGATATAGTTCCCGTCCTTGTTCGGCTTGGAGGGATATCCTTCTACGATCTTGGCGCCGTGACGGCGCATGGCGCGTAGCGCCTCTTCAAGCATCGCGCCAGCGACCCCAAAGCCCCGGTATCCGGCTTTCACGAAGAAGCAGGGGACCGACCACACCCGCGCCGCGTCGTCGCATCGCAGGGTGCGGGCCCGTTCAAGGCGGGGGAAATCAAGTCGCGGTCCGAAGGTGCACCAGCCGATGGGTTCGTCGCCGTCGAAAGCGAGGACCGCGTGAACGGTTCCGGCGATGGTCTGTTTCTTGAGGCGCGTCTTGGCGATCTTGCCTTTGATGTCGTCCCACTTCTCGTCGTTCCCAATGCGCCAGTACATGCACCAACAACCACCGCAGGCGCCGTTGGCGCCGAACAGCGCTTCCACCATCGGCCACAACTCCGGCATCAGAACTTTCGTGGTAATTTTCACTATGGGCAAATCCTTATCAAAGTCGGTCGATTATAGCGCCGCCGCCGGACAAGGCAATAAAAGCGATTCCAACTAAAATCCCAATTCCCCATCTTCAACATTTAATGCCAGCGAAAGAGCCAACGCATTGCTAAGCATGAATGAACCGTAGTTTTGCGCCAACGAAAGAAGGTGTTCTGCTGCCTGCGGTGTCCACTCTGCCTGATTGGCTAATTTCTTCTGTATTGATTTCGGAGTTTTGTCGTCACAAGCCCGGAGCAATGAACGATACTCCTCAACTAGAGATTCCATCTGCTCGCTTGTCTTCATGCTAGTATCCCCCTAACCTATCTCTGAAAAATATTGGCTCGATGCCACTCAACATAATCGAAACGCGGCAAAAATCTTTTAGGTCTCATCAAGGGCGCGTTATGATAACGGCAGACCATTTCTTCCGTCCGCTTATTCTTTGTTTTAAGTAGTCGGGAAGAAACGAGCACCTGCAACTCGTCCGTCAGCGCAATCAGCCCCCTGTCAAAAAGTTTATCGAATGTTGCGCTCAAACAAAGACCATTTCGGGGATCGGTCCTTGATTGTTCAGATTCGCTCCATGGTACGATGTGGCTTGCCACAAGACATTCCCTTATCGCCAGTCCGGTAATGCAGCATGTTTCCTCATAGCTACTGAGAACGGCTGAGCGAAAGAATGCCTGATGAACGCGAGTCTTACTCACGATCTCTTTTTCTGAGGCACCTTGCGGAAAAATTATATTTTCATCGCCTGCAAAGTCGTTCTCTTGGCCGACAAGGTCGTTTCGCAGATTCGCCGCTTCCCATACAAGTTTGTTCCAATCGCTCTGGAACTCGTCCCATATCTCTTTATCTAGCTTGCTTGCATGAAGAAGTCCTGAAACATCTTTTTTCTGGAGCTCCGGGTCGAATGAGCCAAAATTGCCCAATTTCCGCGCAACACTTGCAGGCGAACGCTTCAAGATTTTTGCGAGGTCAATGACTTCCGGGTTGTTGGCCTTTGTCAATCTGAAGGGAATACGGCAATACAGATCAAAGGCCAGAATCAACTCACTCCGAATCCATGGTAATCCGTAATTCAAAGGTTCTTTTTGAGATATCGTTGCCACGCGTAACTCGTTACCTTTTAGACAGTTTATTAAGATCTATTTCTATGCCAACGCTTTTCATCTCTTTTGCTAGCTGTAACTTCCAAGCCCCATGATCATCAAATTGCACATACAGCACTCCTTTGTAGTCCGAAGGTATTTCGACATCTCCTTTATACAAAACACAAACCTGGGACCGCCCTAATTTGGCCATAAAGTATCCCAACTCTAAGACAACATTTTGTCGAGCTCTAGGCCTTGTTTCTTCAGGATGACCTGCGGGGTGTCCCTCGTCATCAGGAGTCAATAAAACCACTGCGTATGCCACATTGGCATGTGCTTCTATTTTCTCTATGATTGTTTTGTTTTGATTGGCTTGTTCGTGCAGTATCAAAGGTTCAAGCTCTAGTTCTATAAGAAATCTTGCCACCATTTCTTTGACACCATCATCATGGCCGTGAACCACAAAAACGCGAGTGGAGATTGGTTTTGAACTTCTCATATGTTCATTGGGAGCGACTATGGGCGGGGGAGTGTCCGCTATTCGCTCTTCAAGAATTTCCTTCAATGTTTTTATCTTTTGCAAACAACGATCAACTTCTTCTTTGTATCTTTGCTGGACTTGGGCTAAAGGATAAGGGGGTGCAGGAGGCAATCTCAGTGGAAAAGGATCAAAAGAATCAACATAATAATCCTTATATTCCACTGTGTCTAAACCAAAAATCTCTTGAAGTGTACCATTCACTTTTTTCTCAAGTGTATCTATCAATGGGTCGTACCGTTTTTTGATTAGACTAGGATCGAAAGATTCTAAGTCTCTAATTCGTCTGTCTAATTTTGGCAATACCGCTTGCATTTGTTCCGGGGTCAAATTTGCCGACTTATACCCGGGCATCTGTGCTTTTGCCATGATGTTTACCCTATATGTTGCTTCAAAATAAACAGCTCTGTCTTAGCCCACCAGTTTTTTGATGCCGTCGATGAGGCGCTGTTCGTTCGCGTCAGCCGCGGCGAAGGCGTCGAGCCGGATGAGTTTCGGCTTCGTCTTGAGGAGTCCCGACCGCTCCACCGTCCGTTCGACCACCGTGTCGGAACCTTCGGTGCTCTTGGTCACCGTGATGCCGATGCGGTTGACCGTCTCGGTCATCTTCTCCAGCGCCGCGGCCAGTTCCGTCCCGGCGTTATCCCAGTCGTCGCCGTCGGTCCCGTAGAATACATAGATATTGTAGTCGACCGCCAGATGCTCATCGTCGATGATCTTGTTGACCATCTCGAAAGCCGGCGCACAGCGGGTGCCGCCCGACACGCTCGACTTGTAATAGGTGTAGAAATCGGCCACCTCTTTCGCGTCGGTATCGTGGAGGATGAAGCGCGAGATGATGTTGTTCTGGTACTGGAACGCGAGCCACGAATAGATGAGGAGATGCTGGAGACTCACCAGTTCGGTCGGCCGCCCCTCCATCGAACCCGAATAGTCGCGGACGAAGAAGACCACCGCCTGCGTCTCGAAATCCTTCTCGGGCGAGAGGATGCGGTAGACCTGATCGCGCGGCCCCACCATGAGTTCGTCGGTGTTTATCGGCGACCCCGGCGTGATGTTCCCGAGCTGGATATTGGTCTCGACGATACGGCGCATCGTCGCCTTCTTGTCGAGCAACTGCCCGAAGCCGCGGTTGCGGTCGGTGAGATCGTAGGTGTACTTGTTGAACGACCGCTTCTTCCCCTTGTCCTTGATGTTGGGGAGCTGGAACCGTTCGGTCAGCACCTTGCCGAGGTCGTAGGCATCGCTGGTGAGGTCGTGTTCACCCCCTTCGCCCTGCCCGGGCCCCTGCCCCTCGCCTTCTTCCGGTTCGGCCGGGCTCTCGCCGAGGACCTCGCCCTCCTGCCCTTCGCCCGATCCGCCCGTCTCGCCACCCTCGCCGTCCTCGGTCACCGAGTCGTCATGGTAGAACTTCGGTTCGGTGGTCGTCGGCACCACCACCACCTGCGATTTCTTGCCCGGCAGCGGTTTGGAAAGACGGCCGAGGCGGATGCGGCGCGGGAAACCGTCGGTCTCGCGCTGTTTATCGTGCTCCAGCAGTTCGTCGAGCGTTTTCAGAAAAAGCGCTTCCATGAGTCCCCGCTAGTTGGCATCATCTTGAGTGCAGAAATACTCGATGGTCTTCTGGGCGCAGGTGGCGCAGTAGCCGAGTTTGCCGGTCATCGTGGTTATCATACGGCTGTAGAGTTTCTGATTCTCCTCGTTAGTACGGTTGGAAAGGGCGCCGACCAGCGAGCCCGCCCCGGCGATGTCCGATTTGAGCCGGACATCGGTCACCGCCTTGACCAGATCGTTGTTGTCCATGAAGTTGTAGTTCGGGTCCTTGATGACCTTCTGGCCGTAGATCTTCGAAACGGTGGTGCGGTAGGAGTGCTTCTGCTCGCTGTTCTTGAGCCCCATCCGCTCCTCGACGCTGTTGATGAAGGTCTCGTCTATCTTCATCGAGACGAGCTTCCCCGTCTGCGGATCGCGGTAGGTCCAGAGCCGGTCGGAGCCGAGGCTTTTCGCGTCGATGCCGATGATCATGTTGACATAGTTCATCACATCGCGCTCTATGGCATTCGGCTCATCCATGTAGGCGTTGAAGATCGAGGTCATCACCTGTTCGCGGTAGAGCCCTTTGGCGAGTTTCAGGTCGTTGAAATATTTCACGCGGTCGTTGGCGTCCTGCACATAGTCGAGGATGACGCTTTCGAGCGCCTTAAAGGCGTCGCCGGCGTACATGCACCTCCCTTCCTGCGTCTCGCTACGCTCAAGGAGCACCTGAATGGCGCGGCCGAGATTGCGGTGGCCGAGCCCCTTCTGGCCGAAGCGTTTGGTGATGTCGGGATCGGTGTTGAGTTCCCCGATCACCTCGGCGAGCGTCTTTATCGACTTCTCGCCCGCCACTTCGCCCGCCGCGAGCTTCATCATCTCGACGGGGGTGAGTTTGTCCGACTTGGGCATGCGCGACAGGATGACCGACGCCGATATGGCGTAGTTGAGGTTCGGGTCGATGTGCAGATTGTCGCCGATGAAGGTGGTCTTCTCGGTGCCGCCCACGGCGAACGCGGTCAGTTCCTTCTGCAGTTTGAAGTTGGTATTGTGCGACATGTAGCACAGGCGGCAGCGGTCGACGATGGGCGCCTGCTCTTTCTCCTCGAGGAAGCGGGCGAATTCGGCGTTGTTCGAGGTGGCGACGATGAGCGAATCGAGCGGCCACTTGAAGCCTTCGATGTCTATCGTCCGGTTCTGGATGACGCCGAGGTAGACCTGCACCAGATCGCGCTTGTTCTTGAATATCTCGTCGGCGAAGTGGATGCCGCCGCCCGCCACCCGTGCCAGCGCGCCGCGCCGCAGGTCGAAGCGGTAGGGATTGTCGGTCGCCGTGATGTGGAGAAGCCGCGTGATCGATTCCTCGCCCAGCAGGTCGACCGCCGAGGAGGTTATCTTGTCCTTCGCCGCGTATTTGCCGGTGATGACGCCGCGCGATTCGCTGACCGGGACCGGGATCACCTCGACGAATTCGAACATCTTGTCGAGGTCGCCGCCGCAGTGGGCGCGGATCTGGTCCCAGATGTAGTAGGAGCAGGCGCCGAGCGTCCGGTAGTTCTTCCAGAAGGTCGACAACTGTTTGTCGGTGGCGCCGAGTTTCGCGAGAAATTCCTTGTTATCCTCTTTCGTCTCGAAGAGGTTCATCAGGAGCACCATCGGGTCCTCGAAGGTCTGCGATTCGATGCTCGCTATCTTGCCGTAGCCCCCGAGTTTATCGAGACCGACAAAGCGGAAGGTATAGCGCCGGTTCTCGGGGCGCATCAGGAACTGGCGGTAAAGTCCCGACAGGAAGTCGACGAAGAAGGTCTTGCCGTTCCCCGGTTCGCCGATGAGAACGAAGGCCATCTCGGCCGACGAACCGCCCTCGGCCGCATCCTTGACGAAGGAGACGAACGAGTTTATCTCGTCGAACATCCCGATGATGTGCTTCTTCCCCTCACGGAACACGCGGAAATCGTAGGTGGGACGGCCGTTGACCGTCACCTTCTCGATCTTCGACGGATCGCCGAGGATCATCCGCGATACCGCCTGAAAGACATTCTCAAACCGCCGCTCGCCGGCGATGACCGCTTGGGCGTGCCGGATGATGCCGGTGTCGCCGCTGACCGGAGCGCTGGGACTTTTCTTCGCCATGGGGTATCCCTCCTCTATCTCTAAATGTTCCTCTGTACCCGCAGTAACGATCAATCGTAAGATTTTGGCGGGATGAAGTCAAGAAGAATCCCTTTCCTTGACTTGCCGGGGCGCGAGAGGCATTATACGGCGTTCCGCGTGGATTGAAAGAAGAACTGATAAGAGAGGAAGAAAGATGAAAAAGTTCATGAGTTCCCTGACCGTCGCGCTCGTTGCGCTCTTCATCGCCGCCTGCGGTGACGACACCGACAAGACGCCGGTCGACAACAACACCGGCACCGACGACACGGTCACCGACGACACCGTGACCGACACCACGGTAACCGATGACACCGTCACCGATACCACCGTGACCGATGAGACCGTCACCGATGAGACGGTGACCGACGACACCATCACCGACGAAACGGTCACCGACGACACCGTGGTCGACAACGAAACGCCCGACGAAGACACCGCGCTGAGCTATGCCTTCGGCGGCAAGTGGGCGATGCTCAACTTCACCACCTCGAATGTCACCACCACCATCCCGGTCATCGGCGAACAGAACAGCGTATCGACCACCTCGTCCTATTTTCTGGTCGAGCTGACCGACAACGGCGACGGCACCGTGAGCGCCGTCGCGACCGCCTGCGACACGCTGATAAACACCGGATCGAACTATCTAACCGTCACCATCAGCGACAACTTCATCGCCCACCTCAACCCGATGGTGTTGGATTTCACGACGATACTCGACCGCAGCGGCGTCGGCTACGACCTCACCGCGACCGATGTCCTGACCTTGAACGGCGTCAACCTCCAGAACCCGATGACCGACCCGCTCCCGACCGACAAGAACGATCCGGCGGTCTTCGATCAGGACGAGGACGGCAACCCCGGCATGACGGTCGACTGCAACGGCAACATTCCGCTCGTGTTCAGCGGCCCCGGCACCATGTACACCGTCCAGCGCACCATCAACGACCTGATCGGCGAGACCAAGGACGACAATAATATCGAAGGAGCGATCATCTGGGAAAGCCAACAGAATGTGCTTGAAGCGTCCAACAGCGCGCTGACGAGCGAAAAGACGGTGGTGCCCGATCTCGCCAACAGCTGGTTCAAGATGGTCCGCCTCATCGACCAGAACTGGACCTGCGCCGAGATCGTCGCGAACGAAGGAACGCTGTTTCCGCAGTAGAAATCCCCACTAAAAACCCCCACAAATCCCCCTTCCATCCCCCTTTGACAAGGGGGACGATGGTAATCGGACCATTCCTTCCGGCCCCTTTGACAAGGGGGCCTTGACGGGGGTTTTTACCGGGGATGGAAGGGAGATTTATTCGCCCAGATATGCCGAATAGCGATAGGTATCTTTCTCTTTTTCGATGACGAAGAGCGGCTCGCCCTTGTGGAATATCGCGTTGGGTCCTTCGGCGAGTTCTAGTCCGAGGCTCGCTATATCGATGCCGTTACGCAGTTTCCAGTAGAGCGCCTCGCCCACCGCGACGGCGGGAAAGGAGCTCAGGAAGGCGACCATACCGATCTTCGCCCGCTCCACCTTTTCGGGGTTCTCCTTCACCTCGGCCAGCCGCACCGCGTTGTCGATGGTGAAGTCGCCGACCGCCGACCGCGTGAGTTTCGAAAGGACCGCGCCGGTCCCGGCGACCGCGCCGATATCGTGAACAAGAGAGCGGACATAGGTTCCTTTTGAACATTCAACGGAAAAGCCGACCCGCGTCCGGTCGAGCGGCGTGAGCTTGAGCGAGAATATCTCGACCTCTTTCGAGGGAAGGTCTACCGTTTCCCCTTTGCGCGCCTTGACATAGGAACGGACCCCCTCGACCCGTACCGCCGAATAGGCGGGCGGTATCTGCCGTATCTTGCCGTTGAATATCCCTTTGATGCGCTCCCAGTCGACCTGCGCGGTATCGGCATCGGGAGCGACGATCTCGACCGGCGTTTCGATATCGTAACTGGGACTTTTCTTCCCCAGTTCGAACTCGCCGAGATAGCGTTTGCGCTCGTCGGTGACGAACCGCATGAGCTTGGTGGCGCGGTTCACCGCCACCACGAGCAGTCCCTCGGCCATCGGATCGAGCGTGCCGCAGTGACCCGCCTTCTTTATTCTGAGCGCCCGTTTGAGCCGGTCGAGCGCCTCGGCCGAGGTCAGCCCCGACTCTTTATAAAAGGAAAAAAAGTAGGAATCGTTATTCGCTGGCGACACGGGCGACGATCTCCTCAACCAGTTTGCAGGCATCGTCGAACGAACCGGTGAACTCGAAGCCCGCGGCGTTCCGGTGGCCGCCGCCGCCGAATTCGTTCGATATTTTGGCCGCGTCGATGTTCCCCTTGCTGCGCATCGAGACCTTGTAGCGGCCCGGCGTCAGTTCACGGAAGCGCATCGCCACCTCGACACCGCTGATGGCGCGGGCGTAGTTGATGAAGGTATCCGCATGGTCGGGACCGAGCCGGTAACGGTCGAGCTGTTCGCGCCGTATCTCGAAGACGGCCGCCCTCCCGCCGGCGAGGAGCCGGATCGAGGCGAGCACTTCGGCAAGAAGCCGCAACTGGGCGTGCGGCACCTCTTCCCATATCTTCGAGGCGATCTCCCACGGTTCGAGCATGTCCACCAGTTCGGCGAGCACCGCGAACGCCTCGCGGTTGGTCGAGTTGTAGCGCATCCCGCCGGTATCGGACATGACCGCCGCGTAGATGGCGGTCGCTATCTCGCGCGTCACCGGATGGCCGTGTTGTTTCATGAAGCGGTATACCAATAGAGCGGTCGCCGCCGCCGCGTCGTCGAGGAACGACTGGTCGAAAAAGGCGCCCGGATCGCGGTAACTGACATGGTGATCGAAGCATATCTTCGGCCGGCGCGATACGCTGAGCTGCTGGTAGAGCGCCTCGCCCACCCGCTGGGGGGAACCGGCGTCGACGATGACATAGAAGTCGGGTTCGGTAAGCGGCAGTTCGTGCACCACCTTGTCCGCGCCCGGGATGAACAGAAAATTATAGGGATAGGGATCGGCCGAATAAAGGGTGGTCGTGATGCCCAACCCGGTGAACAGATGGTACAGGGCGACCGCCGTGCCGACGCTGTCGCCGTCGGGGTTGATGTGCCCGACCACCAGCGCGCTGCGGGCCGTCTTCAGAAGGGTCGGCAGGTCACTGCGGCTCTTCACCCTTCCCCTCCCCGCGTTCGCGGCTCAAGGTATCGAGCAGTTCCTGCAAACGGATGGCGTCTTCGGCCTTTTCGTCGAACCGGAAGTGCAGGTCGGGCATGAACTTGATATGACGGATCTCTTTGGAAAGCAGATAGCGGATGTGTTTCACTTCCTCGACGAGCTTGTCCTGCGTGAACTTGCGCGGACTCCCCGGCAGAAGCGTGTACCACGCGGTGGCGTTGCGCAGGTCGGGGGTCACCTGCACCTCCTGCACGCACAGGCCGCCGAGTACCGTGCCGCCGTATTCGCGGATCATGATCATCGACAGACTTTTCTGGATCGCGTGGGCGACCCGCTGTTGGCGGACGCTTTCTGCCACTTACATCACCTCGTCGGCGACCTCGGTGTCGATATAGCACTCGACCAGATCGCCTTCCTTGATGTCGTTATAGTTCTCTATCGACAGGCCGCATTCGAAGCCCGCCTTGACCTCTTTCGCGTCGTCCTTGAAGTGCTTGAGCGAACTCAGCAGGCCGTCGTACAGGACCACATTGTTGCGGATGAGCTTGACGCGCCCCTTGCGGACGATACGGCCGTCGGTCACCATGCAGCCGGCGATGTTGCCGACCTTCGTGATGCGGAAGACCTGCCGTACCTCGGCCGCGCCGACATACTCCTCTTTCACGATGGGGGCGAGCTTGCCGCTCATCGCCGCCTTTATCGAATCGATGAGGTCGTAGATGATGGAGAAGATGCGGATGTCGACATTCTCTGCCACCGCCGTCTGCTTCGCCTTGTTGTCGATGCGGACATTGAAACCGAACAGCACCGCCTTCGAGGCCGACGCCAGCAGGACATCGTTCTCGGTGATGCCGCCCACGCCGCTGTGGATGACGCGGATCTTGAGCTTCTCGTGCTCGATCTTGCGCAGCGACCCGATGATCGCCTCGACCGAACCGTCCACATCGCCTTTGATGACGAGGTTGAAGTCCTTCACATCGCCGCCCTCTATCTTCGCGAAGAGGTTCTCGAGCGTGACCTTTTCCTCTTTCTCGTACTTCTGTTCCTTTATCTTGTTCTTGCGCAGGTCGACATAACCGCGCGCCTTCTTCTCGTCGGTGAAGGTGTGTATCATCTCGCCCGCCGGCGGCACCGAGTCGAGGCCGGTTATCTCGACCGCCATGGAGGGGCCCGCCTCTTTCACGCGGGTACCGAGCCAGTCGGTCATCGAACGGACATAGCCGAAGGCCGTCGCGGTGGCGACGAGGTCTCCGATCTTAAGCGTGCCCTCTTTCACCAGCGCCGTGGCGACCGGGCCGCGGCCCGGGTCCATGCGCGATTCGATGACCACGCCCACCGCCGGTTTATTCGGATTGGCCTTGAGATCCATCATCTCGACCTGCAGGAGGATCGACTCGAGCAGTTTGTCGATGTTGGTGCGCTGTTTGGCCGATATCTCGACGAACAGGTTCGAGCCGCCCCATTCTTCCGGAACGATCTCGTACTTGAGCAGTTCCTGACGGACCTTTTCGGGGTTCGCCTCGGGCTTGTCTATTTTATTGACCGCGACGATTATCGGGACGCCCGCCGCCTTGGCGTGGTTGATCGCCTCGATGGTCTGCGGCATGACGCCGTCGTCGGCCGCGACGATGAGGATGACCAGATCGGTCGCCTGAGCGCCGCGCGAACGCATCGCGGTGAAGGCCTCGTGGCCCGGCGTATCGAGGAAGGTGATCTTGCCTCTTTCCATCTCGACGGTGTAGGCGCCGATATGCTGGGTGATGCCGCCCGCCTCCTTGTCGACCACATTGGTATTGCGGATGGCGTCAAGCAGTTTGGTCTTGCCGTGATCGACATGGCCCATGACCGTCACCACCGGCGGCCGCGTCACGAGTTCCTCGGCCGTATCTTCGTGCGTATCGACGAAACTGGTCTCGTTCATCGCGACATTCTCGACCTGGAACCCGAAATCGTTGGCGATGAGCGTCGCCGTGTCGAAATTCACGCGGTCGTTGATGCCCGACAACTCGCCCAGCGACATGAGTTTCCGTATGACATCGCTCGCCTTGATACCCATGCGGCGCGCCAGTTCCGACACGACGATGGTGTTCTCGATGCGGATGATCTTCTTTATCGCCTTGGTCGGGTTCGGCGCCGCCATGGGCGCCGGCGGGAGACGACGACCGCCGCCACCGCTCTTTTTCTTGAAACCCGCACGACGGTCGGCCGCCTCTTCCTCTTCGGTCTTGAGGGTGGCCACATCGACGCCGCGGAGCTTGGTCTTCACCTTGACATGTTCTTCGACCTTTCCCTTTTTCTTGTCGCCGGGACGCGGGTGAACGAACTTCTTCGCCGCAGCCGCCCGCTCGTCCTCGGTCTCGGGGATGACCACTTTGCGTTTCTTGTGCTTATGATCCGCCGGTTTCTCTTCCTCTTCGGCCGGACGGCGCAGTTCGTTCTGCTGAGGCGTCTCAAGGGTGATGACCCGCTCTTCGGTCGTCGCCTCGATGCGGAATGACGGCTTGAGCAGCATCTCTTCGAGCATGGTCGCCTGCGGCTCGGCCGGTTTCGATTCGGCGGGCGCCGTTTCGCCCTCGACCGGCGCGGGAGCGGGTTCCATTGGGGCCAGCGCGGCCGATTCCTGCGCAACGACCTCTTCGGTCTGTTTTTCGGCCAGTTCGGCGCGCTTTTCCTCCGGGACATAGCTCCGCTGTGCCTTGGTGCGGACAACGGCGACGACCGCCTTGGGCTGTTCGGGCTCCGGTTCGGGCGCTTTCTTCTTCACGATGGTCGCGGGTTTCTTCTCGGCCTCGGGGGCTTTGACCGCCGGTTTCGCCGCGGGCTTGTCGCCCTTCGCCGCCGGTTTCTCGGCCTTGGCCGCCGTTTCGGTCTTCGCCGGTTTCGCCGGTTTCTCGGAGGCCGCAGGCTTGGCGGGTTTAGCGCTCAACGCCCTCGCTCCGCTGCCGAACTTTTTCCGGACGAGCGCTTCCTCATCGGGTGTCATATTGCTCGCCGCGTTCTTGTACGACGCGCCGTTCTCGTTGAGGAAATCGATGACCATCTTGCTGGCCATCCCGATCTCCTTAGCGATCTCGTTGATGCGCATTCAGTGCTCCTGACAAAAATGGTTAATGACAGCACAATACTGCAGGATGCGGTCGGTGATGGGCGATGCCGCGAGCGCGACCACGCCGACCGGACGCATGCCGGTGGCCGCTCCTATCGATTCTTTGGTGCCCCAGCGCAGCAGCGGCACGGTCTGGGGAATGATGCCGGTCATCTCACGCATCGTCCGCTCCGCCAGATCGGCGGCGAGCAGTACGGCGGCGGGAGCCGCATCGCCCCGTTCCAGCGCTTCGGCAAGGGTGTTCTGCCCCGGCGTCATGATACCGCTCTTGCGGGCAAGTCCGAGAAAATGGATGAGCGACGCCTCGGCCTGAACCTTTATCCAGCCGTGTATCTCGCCCTGCGGCACGGCGAAGGCGGGCGTCCCCTTGAAGAATTTCTCCGGGAAGCGTTTGAGCGTATAGAAACGGGTCACGCAGGCGGGCGTCGGGCAGGAGTAGACGGCGCGGCCGCCGAGCGTCCCGCGCCAGTCGGGGATAATCATCGTACCCGCCGCGGCGAACCGCAGCAGCGTCCCCTTATCGCCCTTTTCCCCGCATGCGATGCAGGTTCGGACGCTATTTTCCTTCGGTGCCGCCTTCATTCCCATCGACCTTTTCTACCTTGCTGAAGTCAAAGAAACTGTCGGCATCCACCACGCCGGTGCGGCGCTGGACCGTCTTGCCGTTCAGTTCGTCTATGTGCATCTGCAGACTATAGCGGAGCTGGCGCGCGCGGCGCAGGGAGAGTTCGGCGTTCTTCGCGAACGACTCGGTGTCCGCCTCGCTCTGGATGTCGGCCAGCGTATGGTAGCCGCGCTCGGAAAGATAACCCGCGAGTTCCTCGTTGACCCCCTTGAGGGTCGTCACCGGGATATTGAGCTTCTCCTCGAGTTCCTTGTCTATCTCGATATTGCCCATACCCTTTTCCATCATATCCTTCGCCTGCGCGATGATCGAGACGGCCCGCTCGGTGGTGACATTGGGTATTTCGGAAAGGGTCGTCGGTTCGGCGGTGGTGATGTCCTCGAGCGTCGTGTAGCCGAGCTTGATGAACGAATCGGCCATCGACTCGTCGATCCCCTCGATGAACAGCAGGCGGCGTTTGGCCTCTTCGAGCATCATCTGCATCTGCGACTCGCTCTGGATATCGATGTTCCAGCCAGTGAGCTGGCTGGCGAGGCGGACATTCTCGCCGCCGCGGCCGATGGCCACCGACAACTGATCGTCCGACACGATGACATCCATCGAATGCTCGTCCTCGTCGATGATGATCTGACTCACCTCGACCGGCGAGAGGGTGTTGCAGATGTAGCGCACCGGATCGTCGTCCCACGGCACGATGTCTATCTTCTCGCCCGACAGCTCATGGACGATGGTCTGTATGCGCGATCCCTTCATCCCGACGCACGCGCCGACCGGATCGACATCGCGGTCTATCGAGCGGACCGCGATCTTCGAGCGGTGGCCCGGATCACGCGCGACGCCCTCTATCTTGACGATCGCTTCGGCGATCTCGGGAACCTCGAGCTCGAACAGCTTGACGAGGAACAGCGTGTTGACGCGCGAAAGGATGATGTTGCAGCCCTGCGTGGTCTTCACCACATCGTAAATGAGCGCCTTTATCCGTTCGTTGACCTTGAATTTATCGGACGGTATCTGCTGGTTGAACGGCAGGAATGCTTCGGCCTTGCCGATGTCGACCACCAGACCGCCGCGTTCGTAGCGCCGCACCGTGCCGGTGACGATCTCGCTCTTCCGGTCCTTGAATTCGTTGAAGACATTGTCGCCTTCGATGGTCTTGATCTTCTGAACGATGATCTGCTTGGCCACCTGCGCCGCGATGCGGCCCAGTTCGGTCGCCTCCATCTTGATGCCGAGCGTGTCGCCGACCACCGCGTCGGGGTTCAGTTCGTGCGCCGCGTCGAGCGTTATCTCGAAATCCTCGTCGCGCACCGTTTCGACCACTTCGCGGAAATAGAACGCCTGCAACTCGCCCGAAGCATCGTCATAGATGATGTCGATGTCGGCCTCGGCGCCGAGTTTCTTCTGCATCGCCTTGTAGAGGGCGTCCTTGAGGATGTCGATGACCACCGCCCGTTCGATGCCCTTCATCTTGACCAACTGGTCGATAAGCTCCTTGAGATTGAAATCCATCACTTATCTCCTTCCCAAATCAAATTGATCCGTTTTACCCGGTCGCGCGGCACGGTCACCGTCGCGCCGTCGTCGGCCGTTATCGTGAACGAATCGGCCGCCACCGCCTGTAGCGTACCGATCACTTTCTTTCGCCCCTCCACCTTTTCGGTGAATACCACCGTCATCCGCACTCCGGCGAACTTCGGCAACTCTTCCCAGCGCCGTACCGGCCGGTCGAGCCCCGGAGAACTCACCTCGAGATGATAGCGGAAATCGAATCCCTCCTGCGTATCGAGGAAACTCGACACCACCGGCGAGAAGAGGGCACAGTCCTCGACCATGATCTTCTTCCCCTCGGTCAGCGAGTCGACATAGACCCGCAGGAAACCGCCGGTATTGTGCGGCAGTTCCAGCTCGACGATGGTCAGGCCCATAGACCGTGCCACCGGTTCAAGTTTCTCTACCAGTGCTTTTTCGCGTACGCCCCACACGACCGAACCTCCACATAAAAAAAATGGCGGGACTCACATCCCGCTCTCCACTTATGAGAATCAGGCGCAAAGAACCATTTTCCGTGTCACTACATACCATGAAACGGCTCAAAAGCAAGATTTTCCTTCCTACAATAAATTGACTTGACCCGCGCGATACAGTAAGATACCGCGTTTGTTGAAGAGGAGCGGAAAAGAGTGATTTCCCGATGAATATCAATATCTTCAAGCCGATATTCGAGTTTGCGGGTATCCCCTATCCGGGACCCTACATGACACTTTTACTGACTTCCTTCCTTTTCACCTTCCCGATCGTGGCTTTTCTTGCGCCATATTTGTCACTCAAACGCAAGCGGGCGCTTATGCTATCGGCGGCTATGATCATCGCCGGACTATTCGGATCGAAACTGTTCCATGTCCTGTTCGACGAACGACTCGACCACTATCTCGGTATCCTGCGGGAGCAAGGACTCTGGGCTTTTCTCGCGGCAGGATTCGATCCTTTCAAAGGTGGCCATGTCTTTTACGGCGGCCTTGCCGCCGGGTATCTCACGGCATGGCTATTGGCACGGTTTCTATGGAAAGAGTCGGTTCTCCGCTATTACGACATCACGGCTTTCCCCTTCATTTTCGGCCTTTTTCTGTCACGCATCGGCTGCTTTCTGGCCGGGTGCTGTTACGGGCTTCCCTCGCGCGCCTTCGGCGTATCGTTCCCCCCCTTTTCGATAGCGGCCGGCGAGCTCTCCTCGCGGGGGCTGATCGATTCCTACCTTGAGGCAACGCCACCGCTCATACCTACTCAACTCATCGAATCGGTTGCGACGCTTGCCATTTTCCTTTATCTACTCTCGATCCTTAAAAGACCGGCAGCCGCTACGGCCGGTTATTTCATGACACGCGCCCTG
This sequence comes from uncultured Spirochaetales bacterium, assembly GCA_964412895.1. Classification (GTDB taxonomy): domain Bacteria; phylum UBP6; class UBA1177; order UBA1177; family JAKLFG01; genus CALMRE01. The sequence goes on along the minus strand of CAYPQK010000035.1, from coordinate 11,437 downwards.
TTCCTCTATGCTATCGCCCGATTCCTGATAGAATTTCTGCGTGCCGACATCCGCGGCGGATTCCTCATCTTTTCGACCGGCCAGTGGATGTCGCTGGCGATACTGGCAGTGCTGGGGATCATCCGGTGGCGCGCCCGCGGTCGGACGGGTCTGACAGGTCCGACCGGTCTGACGATCATCGCGGGCGCTATGGTGTTTTTCTCGACCACCGCGTGGGCCCTGCCGCCCGAAAAGAAACTGCATCACTTCGTCGCCCAACACTGGAGCGTCAAAGAGGGCCTTCCCGGCACCTCGATACAGGCCATCGTGCGATCTCCCGACGGCTTTGTCTGGCTGGCGACTTCCGAAGGGCTCGTCCGGTTCGACGGCGCCCGGTTCTCCCGCTATGGCACTGAACAGATAGCCGGGTTGGCCGGTTCCCGCTTCACCGCTCTGGCGCTCGATGCGACCAGTGCGCTCTGGGCCGGAACCGACAACGGCCAGATCGTCCGTTACGAAAAAGGCAACTTCACCCTGTTCGGCCGTTCCCATGGACTGCCCGACGCGCCGGTCCGCTCGCTCACGGCCGCCGCGGGCGGCGTCTATGCCGTTGTCGGCGAACAGACGCTGCGTATCACCGGCGACACCGTCACCGGGAACCATGACGCGAACGCCGCGCCGCTACTGGCGACCGACCCCACCGGCCGCGTCATCGCGCTGTCGGGAACGCAGATAACGCCCCTTGACACCGTCAAGAAAGAGAACCTCACCTTTTCACAGCTCACCGGCAAAAGCCCGTCGGCCCTCATTTTCGACGCGCAGGGGGCGCTCTATATCGGCACCGCTTCCGGCGAGATACTCCGGCTGAATGGACTCGCCGACACCACCGGCAAACTGCTTCGTCCCGCCGACGGCATACCGGTGACCGCCTTCGCCTCCGATGGCCCCGTCATCTGGGCAGGCACTCAGGGAAAAGGACTTCTCCGTCTCACGGCGGGCGGCGCCGTCGAACAGTTCGGCGAACCCGACGGTCTGCGCGGGACCCTCATCCGCGCGCTTCACCGCGACGGCTCCGGCAACCTCTGGGTAGGCACCGAAGAGGGGCTGGCCCTGTTCAGCGACGGCGCGGCGACGACCCTGACCACCCGCGACGGCCTGTCAAGCAACCTCGTTTACGCGCTGGTCGAAGACGGCTCCGGCGCTCTTTGGATCGGCACCCGCGGCGGCGGACTCAACCGTTACGCGAACGGGAAATTCACCGCCATCACCACGAAGAACGGCCTGCCGAGCGACCTCATCGGCGGACTCGCGCTTGACGACGACGGCACGCTCTGGATCGGATCGACCGGCGGCGTCACCTCACTGCGCAACGGCGCGATGACCACCTACACCGCGAAGAACGGACTTTCGAACAACATCACCGGCGCCCTTCTGCGCGACCGCGACCGCCGTCTCTGGATAGGCACCCTCACCGGCGACATTAATCTGTTCCAACCCAACAGACCGTTCCGCGTCTTCCCCGCGCAACGCCTCCCAACGGCCACGATAGTGACGCAGATATTCGAAGACCGTTCGGGTCGCCTCTGGGTCGCCGCTCAGTATGGACTGTCGCTGTTCAACAACGGCTTCATAAGGACCTACACCGCCAAGGATGGCCTTTCCAGTTCCGCCGTCATCGCCCTGCAGGAAGACGACGACATGAACCTGTGGATAGGCACCCACCGCGGCGGCCTGAATCTCCATCGCGAAGGCCGCTTCACCGCCCTCTCCTCCCGTAACGGCCTCCCCGCCGAAGATGTCTACGCGATACTCATCGACGACGCCGACCGCCTCTGGCTTTCGACCGACAACGGCATTTTCTACGCGCCGCGAAAAGAATTGATCGCCTACCTCGACGGCTCCGCTCCCGCCCCGAAGATAGGGACCATCGGCCTTGCCGACGGTATGCGGACACTCGAATGCACCGGCGGTGTCCAGCCGGCGGCGGTCAAGTCAAAAAACGGCGTTCTCTATTTCCCCACCATCAAAGGCTTGGTCGCCATCGACCCGCGCACGGTTCCCTCACCGGTGGAGATACCGAACACCTATATCGCCGCTCTCACCGTCAGCGACACGCGGATGATACCCGGCGCAACACTCTCTGTGCAACCCGAAAAGAGCGCGCTTTCCTTTGAGTTCGGGACGGTAGCGATCCAGCGCAAACAACCGTACACCTTCCATTATAAACTGGAAGGCGTCGATCCCGACTGGCAAGAAAGCACCGACGGCACGGCCGATTATCCCGCCCTGCCGGCTGGCGACTATGCCCTGCTGGTGACCGCCCGCACCGCCGACGGAACGCAGGGGACCGCCGCGCGGCTCGATATTCATGTCTCCGCCGAACGCTGGCCTTTCCTCCTTTTCTGTACCCTGTCGGGCCTGCTGATACTTGCCGCCGGCATCTTTGCATTTCTCCGCTCCCGCAGAACAGGCCGCTCCGCCCCGCGATCGCTCGAACTCATTCCCGACGCGCCGCCCACCACGAGCGATCAAGCGCACAAGTTGCCTAACCCCGAACCGAGCGATCAGGCGCACAAATTGCCTGACCCCATCGATGGACAGCGGCCACGCTACGAAAAAAGCCGTCTCGACGACGATACCGCCCGCGTCATCATCGCGACCATACTGAAATATGTCGATGATAAAAAACCCTACAAGGATCCCGATGTCACCCTTGCCGGACTCGCCGACAAAATGGACCTGACCCCCCACCTCCTCTCCCAGCTTCTCAATGACCGTTTAAATAAGAATTTCAACAACTTCATCAATTCCTATCGCGTCGACGAGGTCAAAGCGATGCTCGAAAACCCCGCCAACCGCGATAAATTACTGGCGATCGCCTATGATGCGGGCTTTCGATCGAAGACCACATTCAACACTATTTTCAAGAAATGCACCGGCAAAACACCCTCGGAATACCGCCGATCCCTTGACGGCGGGGAAATTATCGATAATGACGATATGCCAGACTGATCAAATAGTTGCCTGTTCGGTTTTATAATCTCGAACCTCTTCCTTCTAACTTTCTGGGCGTATATTATAAACCCGCACGACAACCCCTATAATTAATGCTTTACTAGGCTGGTGAGCAGGAGGTGTCCCGTGAGAACGAACAAGGCATTCACGATGATCGAACTGATGGTGACGCTGATGGTCATCGCCATCGCCGCCCGTCTTTCGATGCCCAAGGTCGAAGAATGGATAGCCCGCCAGCAGGCCAAGCAGTTCGCATCGCAACTCATCGCCGACTTCTCCAAGGCCCGCATACTTGCCGGCAACGCCTACATCCCCGACAACGACTCTCTTCATCTGACGCAGGTCGGCACCGGCTCGGTAAGCAATCAGTCGGCCCTTTATTTCGAGATAAAGAACGGCAAAAGCGCCTACTGGATACTTTCCCGTAACTCCACCGCGACCGGGGCATGGACCCCCGCCAATGACCCGACGGTGCGAAAGATGGATCTGCCCGGACGCATTGCGATAATCCGGCTGAACGGCGTGACCTTTGCTGAAGGCTCGACCGGCGCCATCGCCTTTACCTCATCCGGCCGCGCCAAGACCAACTCCAACACGCTGGCGACCCTTTCGGCCGTCAGTTGCGGCGGTGTTTTCTCTCCGGCTTCATCTACCCTGCGCGTCGATTTCAAAGCGAATGTCAACTCGGCCACCGACATTTTCTACAGCGTGAGCGTGAACAATTTCGGCGAATATCAGGTCTGCATGAGCGTCAACAACGACAATTTCGCCAGTAACGGACTGGAGGTCAAGAGCATATGAGAACACTCCCGTCCAGAGGCTTCACCTTTCTCGAGATACTTTTCTCATTGGTCGTCTTCAGCGCCGGGATGCTCGCCTACATGAATTATCAGGGGCGCGCCTCGGCGATGCTTTTCGACACCGAATCATCCTCCCTCGCCACCGCCATTGCGGTCGAGGCGTCCGAAGAACTGAGCAGTCTCACCGAGGACGACTACCGCGCCCTCATGACGAATTTGGGCCTTCTTGCTGCCGACAGTGCCGCCACCGACTGGATGAGCGATATCGACTTCAAAACGAAGTCTTCGCTCCTCCAGTACACCCCGGGGCCGTTCGACGAGTACGGGCGCCCGCTGGCCGGCGGCAATCTGGTATTCTACCGCATGATGCGGGCCTATACCTACCGTGACCTTACTCAGACAAATTTCGAGGAGAATTCGCCGCGGGAGGTCCTGCGCGTGGTCGAGATACTCGTGCAATGGCCCAATAAGGACTCGCTGACCACGCTCGAATGCGATACGCCGAACCCCGCCTGCAACGAGATCCGGACCCATGTGATAAAACCGATCTTCTACTACTAGGATGGCCGTTATGATGAAAAAGAGCGCCGTGGGATTCACCCTTATCGAGTTGATGATCGCGATGACGGTCTCTCTTTTCGTTATCGGCACCTATCTGCGCTTCTTCTCCCATTCGGTCAAGATAGAGGCGAGCACCCAGTTGAAAAGCAACATCACCGTCAAGGGGGAACATATTCTCGACACCCTTGAGAATTCCATGCGGCTCGCGGGACTCGGCAACACCAGCACCCAGTTCAAGGCGGGGACCGTCATCGTCTCGGCGGATGGTATCGCCGAGGCGGTATCGGCCGGCAATGTGTTCGCGGACGGGTTCAATTTCACTTTCGAATCGCCCTACGGCGGCCCGGTGACCAAGGTACTCACCGCACAGGGATCGATTCCGGGATGCACCATCACCCTCCAGAGTAGCGCCGCTCTGTATTCCGGGATGCCGAATCTTCTCATCATCAACCGGAACAACATCTATCAGGCGACACTCTCCTCCATGAACGGCAATCAAATAACCACCGCCACCATGACCCCTACCCCCGTAGGCACCTCCTGCGGCGACGCTTTTCCCGCCGGCACGCTGGTGACCGGCCTCAACCGCATCTATTCGCTCAATACCACCGGGACCACCGGCGGGGCCTGCGCCGGTTGCGTCAACTTTACTGAGCAGATAGGCGGGGGAACTAATCCCATCGCTCTGTTCAGCTACCCCAAGGCGGAGATGCCGTTCTTCGCCGTGCAGTTCCTGACCGAAACGGTCGATGCGGCCGGTGTGGCCACCCGCGCGTGGATCACCAGCGTGAACGACTGCAACACCCCGCTGGTCGTCGGCACCGCCAATGTCTGTTCCACCATCAAAGCGGTCCGGTTCGGGTTCGTCCTTACCGCGAAAGGGGAACGCGAAGGAACGCCGGCGGCGACCTCTTTCCAGTACTGTCTTTTCGACGATTCCTACTGTTTCGCCGCCCCCGCCGATACCAACAAGCGCTATCTGGCCTTTTCGCGGACCGTATATCTCCGTAATATCGATTCATTACAAAGGAACCTTTTGGAATTTTAACGCCATGAGAATGAACACCGTTTCCCTTGCCTCGCTTTTCGCCCGCCGTCGCGGCATCGCGATATTCATGGCGTCTCTCATCCTCCTGTCTATCAGCATCCTCGCCCTCTCCACCATGAACCGCCTGTCGGAGGCGACTCAGGCCACCGGCAAGGCGCTCGAGAACAAAAAACTGTCGCTCCTCGCCACGGCGGCCACCAGCGTCGCACTCGCCGAGATCACCGAACAATTCATCAACAACGCCGTACCTCCCATATATATCAACGCATCCAATACCTCGTCCGGCCAGACGCAGTTCAAGATATTGTACGAGAGCAGGGTCGATCCCGCGGAACCGCTCTTCGGCTACCGGGCCCGCGCCAACCTTCTGGTGGTCGGCGACGGCACCACCATGCCGCCCGGCACCGACATACCGCTTTCCACCCGCAACACCTGTTACGATATAGTGGTCGACACCATCGAAGTGATACCCCAGACAGGCGCCAACATCCAGACCTCTCTGGGCGGTCCGGCTACCGGGTATTACTTCGGCCAGATCAAGAGTGTCGGCGTCACTTCCTGCTTCAGAAGGAGAAACTAGTGAGGAGTACATACATGAACACGCGGCGCTATCTCTTGTCTCTATTGCCGGTGCTGGCGGCGCTACTGATGCCCAACGCCATCAGCGCCTCATCGCAGGATGAAAGTCTGCGCGACGATGTCTTCGCGATGGTCGCCACCTCAGAAATATTGAACACCATCCTCGTTCTGGACACCTCGGAACACACCAACGCCTTCGCCTACAGCGGCTATGTGGACACCTGCGCCGATGCCGTTTCAAAGGTCAACAAATCGATAGCTCTCTGCTGGCAGGCATTCAACGACTGTCAGGAGACCAACGCCAATATCGGCTGCGGCGGCAGTATCGACTGCACCACCACCCAGACGAAGTGCCAACAACTGGAAGACAATCGTGATCTGTTGACGCTTCCTCCGAACGGGTTCTGTTATCTTGTCGCTCTGCCGGACCGTTACGCCGAACCGGGGCTTCTTGAGGTCGACGCCGGGCGCAATCCCTCCGTGGATGATAACAGCCGCGCCTGCCGTTTCGTCGGTCCATGGAACCCCGCGCGCGACGACTACGAATACGATCTCTGTTTCTACGACTGGACCGCCGACAGCGGCGCCGACATGCCCGATCTGGCCGACTGGTCCTATTCGCAGTACCCGAACGCCCCCGACACCGTAGACGGCCCCGACCGTCGCGACTGGAGATGCCTTTCCGATACGATGGACAAGGTCACCCGTTCCGGGCTCTGGCTCAACTGGAAATTCGCCACCTCGCTCGACGCCATGAAGATACTCCTCACCGACGACCACCGCTTTGCCTATGAACCGCGCCGCCGCGGCGCGACCATGTATACCTGCAAAACCATGAAGTGGACGCCGGTCGATCCCGAGGGGAGCGGCAAATGCTGGCAGTGGTTCGATACCGAGGCGGTCGAAGGCGACGCCGCCATACAATCGATGGTGCGCACCAGTTGGAAAGCCGAAGAGCTGGCCGATCTGTGCACCGGCGAATCGGGCTCGGCCTGCGATACGCTCTGCAAGAACACCAACCCCGCCTACTTCACGGCCGATCCCACGCCTACCCCCGCGGCCCTTTCCAGTACCGCCGCCGGATGCGCCCAGTGTTTCTCCCCCGATAACGCGGAGATATCGTGCGACCTGTTCGCTCATGAGACCCATACCGCCGATCTGATCCCCCCCACCGCCACCCTGAACGCATCGAATCTGCGCAGTGCCTGCCGCGTCTTTCACTGCGCCGAACCGAAATGCCGCGACGATCTGACCTGCTCTTCGTCGGGTTGCGGCGCCGTGGGCGCCTACAGCGAATGGGATCAAGACATCAATCACTGCTGCTCCTCCATAGGTGTCGGCGGCTTCGAATGTGTCGAGGGCGGCAGTTCCGCCCCCACCTTCATGCCCGGCCCCGGTGCCACCGTTTCGGTCGAACAGGAAGCCGAATTCGATATGGTCGCCCTCGACCTCGGACAGGGACAATACTACGCCGGCGCCGAACTTACCATCGCCTCCTCTCTGGCCGTGACCGTTCTGCCCGATGTGGACAGACTCGATAATGCCCGCGTCCAGATGTTCTACGGCTGTAAAGGCGAGACCGCCACCATAAAGATCTTCGAGAAGAGTTATACCGCCGATACGACCGAGACCCTCGCCAGCTCGATAGCGCTCGCCGGTTGCGACACCAAGGGTTATCTCCTCCGGGCCGTGCTGGAGGTCACCCATAAGAACGATGCGGACGGCCTTGCCGCCGCCCGGCTTCAGATCACGCCCAAACTCTTTTACGACAAGGTCACGCCGACCGTCGTCGAGGTCTTCGACCCGACTCTGTCGTTCTACACCGGGCTGGTCTGGAAACCTCTTGACGGCGGCGGCGGCGCCGTACAGGTGGTCAAAGAATATGAATGCAAGACCATCTTCTACAGCATGAAATCGGTGGTCGTCGGCGGCGGATGTCCGGGAATAAATTCGACGGGCTATCCCGCCTGCCTTTTGGACGCCTCCTGTCCGGTCCCGTACCCCGGATGCGTACATAATCAACGGACCAGCCTCGGCGGCTGTCCCGCAATATGAAGATATCTGGAAATGCATGGGCTATTTCGAGATGAACGATCAGTTGAACTACCCCGCCGCCGGCACCGGTCCCGGCGACGCCAATATCACCTGCCGCGTGGGGGTGGACTCGGTATGGGACTGCTGTTCGACCCTGAAGAATTACACCGCCAACTACGAGGTGTTCAAAACCTTCGACTCCAATTATTACGAGGATGTCACCGATACGACCCCGCCCCGCGCCTCCGGCACCTACAAATGCGGCATGTCGGCCATCACCGAAGGGATGGCCAACAATGAACGGCGCTGGACCGGCGGCACTCATACCGAGATAACCAAAGGACATATCAACGAAGTTTCCGGCGGTTCCTATCTGCTCAATCCCGTCGGTAGCTTCTTTGCCACGGACGACACATCGGGTACTGAGTCGTTCGGCCCTACCCCCTATGCCGGCATCGACAAGTGGTACAGCTCCCTTTCCATGCCCAACTACAGCGGGTCGGCCATCGCATCCTCCTTCGTCTCGGTCTTCAAGACCGGCGAGAACGGTACCCGCGACCCCGCCTGCATCTACAACATCGTACAGGACCTTTACGGCGAGGACTGCGACACCTGCGGCGCCGGTTGCTGCATGATGGACATGGGCGACATCAACTACTGCGACTACCCCAGTTTCTGGATAAAGGTCGCCAAGACCGAAGGCGGCAATATCGTTATGGAACCCTCCTCTCTGGTCGGCCCCAAACTTGAGGAATTCAAGCAGAAGGTCATCGCCCTCAGAGGTGTCGGCGGCTCGGCGATGTCCGAAACGCTCTACGATGTGTGGCGGTTCCTCGGCGGCCTGAAACCGGCCTACACCGATAAGGATGTCGCGCCGTACACCACCAACTATCCGTCGCCCATCCAGTCCGATCCGCAATGTTTCGTCAACAATGTCATCCTCATATCGGGCGGCCAGCCCAACTTCGACTCCAACACCACCATGGATGGATCGAACTTCAACACTACCGCCCCCTCCCCCGCACCGGCGGTGCCCCCCTATGTGATCGAGGTCACCTCCACGACCGATTCGAACGGTCACACCTCAGCCGAACCGCTGTCGACCGAGACGCCGCCCGAATCGCGGCCCTATTATGTCGCCAACTGGTTCCTGACCGCCCTGCCGGAGGTGGCCACCTTCGTCCATACGGTCGATGCCTACCACAGCGATCTGGCCTGCCGCAACAGCGCCCCCGCGAACTACCGTTTCGGCTTCACCGCCGCGCCGTGCCTACCGGCCGCCGACAACTCCGGACTCAATATCATCGACCGCATCGACACCGTCGGTATCGGCAACTGGACGCTCGCCCCCATTTATGCGACCGCCGGCAACAACACCGGCTACCTCGATCCCGACGCAACGCTGACGGCGGCGGCGACCAACGGCGGCGGCAATTTCTACGGCCTGACGGCAGGTGCCGCCGACAACACCGAGACCTTCGCGAACCTTTCCTCCCTCTTCAACGAATTCGCCGCCGCACACCCGGGAACCAACGCCTTCGGCAAACCGCACTTCACCGGCTTGGTGCAACCTATGGGCAAATTCCAGACCCCGATCAACAACACCGCATTCACGGCCGGCGCGGTACCCACATCGAACATGAACTCCCGCTTCTGGTTCGGCAACCTTAAAAAATATTATATGTGGCAGAACAACGACGGCAAGACCTGCATTCTCGGAGAATCCGCCCTCACTACCGGATCGACCCAGTGCGACATGAATAGGATCGCCAACGACGATATCGACGACGACTGCTACAACCCCAGCGTCGCCGATGTCACGGCGACCGTTGCCGACAGCGCCCTGAGCTTCAACAAGGTCATGGCGGGCGGCGTAGCCAAAAATCTCGGCCTGCAGTTGAACGCCTGCGCCGCGGCCCCCTGTTATCAGGGAAGCACCGGCCGCACCATCTATTACGACAACGCCGGCGCGGCGGCGCTCGTCGATTTCAGCACCAAAGTCCCCTCCGTGTTGAAAGTTCTCTTCAATGTCGGCGACAGCGCCGATGTCGTTACGATACTCGACTATGTCTACGGCTACGATTCGGTCAACCATGACGGCGACAGCGGCGCCACCGCCACGACCGAACGGCGGACCGACCTCGACCCGCTCACCCTGCGCGACCCTTTCGCCGCTTCGGGTGTCGTCGGCCAGACCATTACCGTCCCCTACTCTATACTTGGCGCCATCGTCCACAGCGAACCGCTGTCCGTGTACTACGACGACCTGACCGATGCAAATATGCGGGTCTACGTCGGGGCGAACGACGGCCTCCTGCACGCATTCAACGGCGTCGAAGGGGCGGGCAGCGCCAACGAGGAGTGGGCCTATATGCCCTCCCATATAGCGCCCGAGATGGATTTCATCCTGTCGGGGGTCGACGCCGTGATGTTCAATTCGACGGTCGACGGACCGCTTACCCTGTTCCACATCGACGACGGCGGCTCCGACGCCTCTCTGAAGGCCAACGGCATCATCGACGGCGGAGAAAAGGCTTACCTCATCATGGGCTACCGGCGCGGCATCGATGTCACTGCCGGTTCCGGCTACTACACCATCCTCGACATTTCCGATAAGGACACCCCGTCGTTCGTCCAGCATATCGCCATCAGCGGCCAAAGCTGGTCGAAACCGGTCGTCTTCCTGAAGGGCGGGACCTACTACCTCGCGTTCGGCGGCGGTTACGATCCCTGTTTCGACGCCGACGCGCCGAACTGTCCGGGTCCGAAGGGGGCCCAGATACATCTCTATGCCTATGACGGCACCGATTTCGACCTCACCAAGACCTTCACCAGCGCCGACAACGCGTGGCTGATCGCCCCGGTCGCGGCCGAAGGCGTCGCGCTCAACACCACCGGCAACCTCATTGAGGTGGACGGCAGCAACAACTACACCGGCAACTCCGAAATGGCCTATTTCGTGGACATCACCGGCACGGTGTTCCGCGTCTATCACGACGGCTCCGCGTGGCAGGTAAAGACGGTGATGGCGATGCGCGCCACGGCGGCGACCGCACTCAACTTCGGCGCCGGCATTCGCTCCTACCACTCCTTCCTCACCTATCCCCCGTTCAACAAATACTTAAGCCAGCCGGTCGACGCCGACGGCGACGGCGCCGACGACGGGAACGGCGACGCCTTCATCGTACCGGTGCCGCTCCTGACCGGCAACCTGACCAACCCGAAGGAACAGTCACTGCAGTACGAGATCGTGGTCCTCTACGACATCCTGCCGAAGGTGATGGGCGCCGCACTGCCGGGCACGCCCGACACGACCAACCCGGTCATTTATACGACCGCCTCGGCCGCCTTCCGCGACATGACCACCGCCATCACCGTGCCGGTCGCCTTCTCGCTGTTCAACGGCGCCGCCACTTATGCC
>CAYPQK010000034.1:0-27538 GCA_964412895.1 uncultured Spirochaetales bacterium | reverse complement strand
TGAAAAGCAAGTTTTTCGCAAGCTAGTGTGGTAGCCGTAGTTCAAGCCGATCCGGGACGGTGATTCCCCTTCCACACGAAGTCGTTGCCTTTGCGGTCGACGGTGATGGTGTCGCCGTCGCCCAGTTCCCCCTTGATGATGCGGGTCGCCAGTTCGGTCTCGATGACCCGTTCGAGGTACCGCCGCAGCGGCCGCGCGCCGTACTCCGGCTCGTAACTTTCCTCGATGACCAGATCCTTCGCGGCGTCGGTGAACGAGAGCACGATGTCGCGGTCGGCCAGCCGCCGTCCGATGTCGGAGAGCATGATGTCGACGATACTGCGCAAGTGCTTCTTGCCGAGCGGGTTGAACAGCACGATGTCGTCGATGCGATTCAGGAACTCCGGCTTGAAGGCGGCGCGCACCCGCGCCATGACCGCTTCGCGCTCCTTATCGGACACGGTGTCGCCCTTGCCCGAAAGAAGATCGCTCCCCAAGTTCGAGGTCATGATGACGATGGTGTTTCGGAAACTCACCGTCCGCCCCTGATTGTCGGTCAAGCGGCCGTCCTCCAGTATCTGTAGAAGGATGTTGAACACATCGGGATGGGCCTTCTCTATCTCGTCAAGCAAGAGTATGCTGTACGGTTTGCGCCGCACCGCCTCGGTGAGCTGGCCCCCTTCGTCGTAGCCGACATAGCCGGGAGGCGCCCCGATGAGGCGCGACACCGAATGTTTCTCCATGTATTCCGACATGTCGACGCGGACCATGTTCTCTTCCGAGTCGAACAGCTGGAACGCGAGCCGCCGCGCCAGTTCGGTCTTGCCGACGCCGGTGGGGCCGAGGAAAATGAAACTGCCGATGGGACGGCGCGGGTCCTTGAGTCCGCCGCGCGACCGGATGATCGCCTGCGTCACCGTCTCTATCGCCGCATCCTGTCCGACGAGCCGTTCACGGAGCCGGTCGGGCAGGCTGAGGATCTTTTCGCGCTCGCTTTCGACCATCTTCGCCACCGGGATGCCGGTCCAGCGGCTCACCACCTCGGCGATTTCGCGGTCGGTGAGCGTTTCGCTGATGATGCGGTCGCCCGCTTTCTGTTTTTCCAAGAGCGCTTTCAAGTCCGATTCGAGCTTCGCGAGTTTCCCGTATTTCAGTTCCGCCGCCCGGTTAAGGTCGTAGGCGCGCTCGGCCTGTTCGATACCGAGTTTCACCGACTCCATCTCGCCGCGCAGTTTCTTCACCTGTTCTATTGCCTGCTTCTCGAGTTCCCACGCCCCCTTCCGCACCTCGAAATCCTTCTTGAGTTCGCCTATTTTCCCCTCCAGCTCGGTACGCCGCTTCTTGCTCTCGGGGTCGCTTTCGCGCTTGAGTCCCGCGATCTCTATCTCGATCTGCATGATGCGCCGCCGCACATCGTCGAGTGCCGCCGGCATCGAATCGATCTCGGTGCGCAGCATCGCGCAGGCCTCGTCGATGAGGTCTATCGCCTTGTCGGGAAGGAAGCGGTCGGTGATGTAGCGGTTCGACAGGGTCGCCGCCGCGATGATGGCACCGTCCGATATCGTGATGCCGTGGTGGACCTCGAACCGCTCCTTGAGACCGCGCAGTATCGAGATGGTGTCCTCCTCGGTCGGCGGGCTCACGAGTACCGGCTGGAACCGCCGCTCGAACGCCGCATCCTTTTCTATATATTTACGGTATTCGTCAAGCGTCGTCGCGCCGATACAGCGCAGTTCTCCGCGCGCCAGCATCGGTTTCAAGATGTCGCCCGCCGCCATCGAGCCCTCGGCCCTGCCGGCGCCGACGATGGCGTGCAGTTCGTCGATGAACATGATGATGCGGCCGTCGCTCTCCTGCACCGCCTTGAGTACCGCTTTCAAGCGCTCCTCGAATTCGCCGCGGAACTTCGCCCCCGCAACGAGCGCCGCGAGGTCGAGTTCGAATATCTCCTTATTCTCCAGCGTCGTCGGGACATCGCGCCGGACAATGCGCTGGGCGAGCCCTTCGACGATGGCGGTCTTGCCCACGCCGGGCGATCCGATGAGGACCGGGTTGTTCTTGGTGCGCCGCGAAAGAACGCGTACCACGCGCCGTATCTCGGCGTCGCGGCCGATGACCGGGTCGAGTTTTCCCTCTCGGGCGAGCTGGACGAGGTTGCGGCCGTAGCGCTTCAGCGCCTCGGGTTCTTCGTTCTGCGGCATCGCGTTGTTCCTGTTCTCCATCTTTCATCCTCCACCGTGGTCGGCATCACTAATAAGCACCGTTATGGTGATTTCAAGGTTGACTATCTTCATATATTCGGTAGTATGCCGCCGACAATGGATGAGGAAGCGATGCTGGTCCTGAAGGACATCACCAAACATTACACCGGACAGGTGCTCTTCGACCATGTCACCCTGCCGCTCTCCAAGAACCGGACGGCGCTGGTGGGGATGAACGGATCGGGCAAGTCGACGCTGATGAAGATCATCGCCGGCATCGAACACCCCGACACCGGCTCCATGGTTGCCAAAAAACACTGTCTTATCGAATACCTACCCCAGCAGGCGGCCTACGACTTCACCGGCACCGTCTACGAAGAGGTAGCGGCGTGGCGCAATAGCGACCGGCTTAACGCCCTGCGCGAACAGGAGGCCTCCATCGTCGCGCGGCTCGAGAGCGACCCCGAGGCGGATGAGAACCTCTACGACGAACTGTCGGAGGTGGTCGAGGAACTGCACCATCTCGAAGTGAAGGAACGGCGGAAGAACCCGATAGAGACGGTCCTGCTCAACCTCGGGTTCGAGAAGGATACCTGGGAACGCCCCGCGAAAACGATGAGCGGCGGCTGGCAAATGCGCATCGCCCTTGCCCGGGTGCTGGTCCGCGAACCCGATGTGATACTGCTCGACGAACCGACCAACTACCTCGACATCGCCACCATCGACTACCTCGCCGAATGGATACTCGGCTTCGACGGCCAGATACTGCTCGTCTCGCATGACCGCGATTTCCTCAACCGCGTGGTCGAAGAGACCTGGGAGGTCTTCGGCGGGACCGTCGCCATCTACCGCGGCAACTACGATTTCTACCTCGTCGAGAAGGAACAGCGCATCAAGGTGCTCAGCAAACAGCGCGACAAACAGATCGACGAAATAGAGGGGTTGCAGGACTTCGTCAACAAGAATCGCTACAACGCCGCCACCGCCGCGCTCGCCCAGTCGAAACTGCGCCAACTCGAAAAGATAAAGGAAGAACTCATCGTCCTGCCGCGCACCCCGCCGACGATGACCTTCCGCCTGCCGCCCCCCAAACGGGGCGGCGATATCGTCGCCGATATGCAGGGACTCGGTCACAGCTTCGGCGACCTCAAGGTGATCGAGAACTACAAGCGGATCATCACGCGGCGCGAACGGATAGCGCTCCTCGGCCGCAACGGGTTCGGCAAATCGACGCTCATGAACATACTCGGCGGCGAGATAACCCCCACCGACGGCATCTGCAATCTCGGCAAGGATGTCGAGGTGAGTTACTTCCGCCAGCATGAGATAACGCTCCTGCCGCCCGACATGACGGTCATCCGCTTTATCGAATCGGTGGCCCCTTTCGACATGATGAACCGGGTCAAAACGCTGCTCGGCTGTTTCCTGTTCTACGAGGACGACTGGGACAAGCGGATATCGGTCCTCTCCGGCGGCGAAAAGGTGCGGCTCGCCTTCATCCGTATGATACTGAGCCCCGGCAACCTCATCCTTCTCGACGAGCCGACCACCCACCTCGACATCGATTCGAAGGAGGTGCTCCTCAAGACCCTGCAGGATATCGACGCCACCATCGTCTTCGTCTCGCACGATTCGCACTTCATCAACTCGCTCGCCACATCGGTGGTCTATTTCCGCGGCCGGTGCGACATGGTCAACTTCCCCGGCACCTATCAGGAATACCTGAGCGTCTATGGCCACGACATCATCGTCGAGGAAAAAGCCAAGGCGAAGGAGGCCGATGTGTCGGCGTCGAAGGGAAAGATGGACCACGCCCTGCGCAAGGAGATCCGCAACAAGCTCAACAAGCTCAAGAAAGAGATAGAGACCGCCCAGAAAGAGATCGCGAAACGCGAACAGGAAAAAGGCGAACTTTCGACGAAGCTCGCGCAGGGGTTCGGCGACATCGCGCTCGCCAACAAACGGATCGCCCGGCTCGACGAGGAACTTCTCGCCCTCATGTCGCAGTGGGAGGAGCGCTCCCGCGAATTCGAGAAGCTCGGCAGGGAAAGCGACCAATAACCATTTGCAAAATAAATTCCCGCGGATATAATGTGCCGAACCGATAGCTAAAGGAGCATCTCATGGCACACCGTATCGTCTGCGGGATACTGACCGGAACGCTTGCCCTGCTTCTCTCCGCCTGCGGCCCGACCGAAGAGGGGCCGACCTGCAACGAGGACACCGTCTGCGGCTGTTACGGCGTCTGGAACGAGGTCATGCTCTACTGCGAATGCACGACCGGTTACGCCGGCGACTACTGCGATGAGTGCGCCAACGGCTTTGTCGGCTATCCCGACTGCGTACTCGAAGGTTCGGTCGACGATCCCTACCCCGAAGGCGACGGAGACAGCGATAGCGACCTCTCGCCGGACGACAGCGACGCGGCGCCCGATGGCGATGCCGATACCGACAGCGATACCGATACCGATGTCTCGACGGACTGTCCTCAATGCAACGGCAACGGTAAATGCCAGCCCGACGGCTCCTGCAAGTGCTATCAGGGCTACATCGGTATGTACTGCGACGAATGTTCGCCGGGCTACACCGGCTACCCCGACTGCTACTTCAAGATGTGCGAACCCAACGCGCTGGCCTGCAAAGGGACCACCGTCGTCCAGCAGTGCGACTCGCTGGGCAAGGAGTGGACCGAGGTGGAGACCTGCACCGAAGGGACCACCTGCTTCAAGGGGGCCTGCATGACCGAATGCCAGCTCGCCGAAGCGCAGGAAAGCTATGTCGGCTGTGAATACTGGGGCGCCTATCTGCAAAACCTGCAGGAGTTTGATGGCGGCAACTACGCCGTGGTCGTCGCCAACCCGAACGACACCGATGTGACGGTCATGGTCTACGGCGCGGGCGACAGCCTGCTTTCCCAGTTCACCGTCGCGCCGGGCCAGATAAACTCGGCCGCGCTCGACCTCTCGCACATGATCGGCGGGGCGGGGATATCGAACCTCGGGCTCAAGATCGTCGCCTCGCGCCCCGTCACGATGACGCAGATGAACCCCTTCGGCAATGTGCTGATCTATACCAACGACGCGACGCTCCTCCTCCCCATCGGCGCACTCGGTCAGAAGAACATGGCGATGAGCTGGCCCACTTGGAGCGACGGCTATCCGGGCTTCATATCCGTCGTCGCCGCCGAGGCGGGCACCACGACCCTCACGGTGATCTACGGCGGTTTCTCGGCCGGCGGCAGCGGCGTGAACGCGCAGAACCCGGGCGATTCGGTCACCTATACCCTGAACCAGTACCAGATACTGACGCTCAATTCGGCATCCGGCGGTTCGTACGGCGCCGACCTTTCGGGCACCTACATCGCGGCCGACAAGAAGGTGGCGGTGTTCGGCGGCCATATCTGCACCGATGTCCCGGCCGACAAAACGGCCTGCGATCATCTGGAACACCAGATGTTCCCGCTCCGGTCGTGGGGCAAGGACTATGTCGCGGTGCGCACCATGCCGCGCGGCTCGGAGGCCGACTATTTCCGGTTCCTCGCCTCGCAGGACAACACCGTGATCAACTGGACCGGCGGCGTATCGGGATCGGTGACCTTGAACGCCGGACAGCGCCACGAGATAGCGACCACCGCCGATTTCGTGGTGACCGCCGACAAACCGATACTGGTCTCCCAGACCCTCGCGTCGCAGGATGCGGGCGCGGGGACCGGCGACCCGGCGATGATGCTGGTCGCCCCCAGCGAACAGCTCCGTAAGGATTACATCTTCCTCGTGGCGCCCAACTACGACTACGACCGCCTCACCATCGTCTCGCAGGCGGGCAACCAGATAACGCTCGACGGCACCGTGATGAACTCCGACACCTTCACCCCGATACCGGGGACCATCTGGTACCGTCAGTACATCGAGACGGCCGAAGGGGCCCACACGCTGACCGCGACCAAGCCGGTCGGACTCTATGTCTACGGATTTTCCCAGTATGTGTCGTATGCCTACACCGCGGGGCTCGATCTGCTGAAGATCAACGATCAGGACTAGCCTGCCGCGTCAATCGTCGGAAATACTTCTCCGCAGTTTCTTGACCTGAGAACGGTTCTTCTTGGTATTCAGCCGCTTCTCGACAGAACTCTTGGTGGGTCGGGTCTTTTTGCGTTTCTTCGGAACGATGAGCGCCCTCGCCACCAATTCACGGAGCCGGTCAAGCGCCTCTTCTTTGTTACGGAGGAGCGACCGTTCATCCTGCGCCTTGATGATGACCTCTCCCCCCGCCGTGATACGATGATCGCGCATCGCCAGCAGGCGCTGTTTCACCGCGTCGGGCAATGAAGAAGCAATGATGTTGAACCGCAGTTGTATGGCACTGCTCGTCTTGTTGACATGCTGACCGCCCGGCCCTTCGGCGCGGATCATCGTGAATTCTATTTCGGCCAGCGGAATGGATACGGCGGGGGAGACAATAAACATGGTGTGTTACAGATTGCGGAGCGCTTCGACCAGTTCGGTCTTCGACTTGGTCTTGTCGTCCACTTTCTTGATGAAGCGGGCCGGCACCCCGGCGACCACCGTGTAGGGATCGACATTCTGCGTGACCACCGCGCCGGCGGCGACGACCGCCCCCTCGCCCACCTGCACCCCTTCGAGGACGACGGCGTTGGCCCCCATCACGACATTATCGCCGATGCGGACCGGCTCGGCCGACGGCGGCTCCACCACCCCGGCAAGGACCGATCCGGCGCCGATGTGGCAGTGTTTCCCGACGATGACACGGCCGCCGACGACGACATTCATGTCGATCATCGTCCCTTCGCCGATCTCGGAGCCGATGTTGATGACCGCCCCCATCATGATGACGCACTTGTCGCCTATCGTCACCTTGTCGCGGATGATGGCGCCCGGTTCGATGCGGGCGTTGAGCCCCTTGATATCGAGCAGCGGCACCGCCGAATTGCGCCGGTCGATGTCTATCCGTTCGGCGTGGACACTCTCGTGATGCATCTTGAGGAATATATCTATCTTCGCCCACTGGTCGATGATCAGTACATGATCGACGCCGCGGTAGGTCTCCTTGAACATGCTCAGGTCGAGCCCCTCGATCGCCCCTTTCAGATAAACGCGGGCCGGTGTCTGCTTCTCCGACTCGCTGATGTATTTGATGATGTCGTAGGCATCCATACCGGTCACTCCCTAGCAGAAGCTCTTGAAGAGCGCATTCATGAAATCGTAATAGCGGCCGACCGACGGCACGAACATCTTCTCGTCGGGCGAATGGGGATTCTTGACGGTGGGACCGAACGATATCATGTCCATCCCTTCGTATTTCGCGCCGATGATGCCGCATTCAAGTCCGGCGTGTATCGCCTCGACCTTCGCATCGACCTTGAACAGCTCTTTGTAGACCTTCAGGCACCGCGCGAGGAGCGGCGACTTGATGTTGGGCTGCCACGACGGGTAGCCGTTGCCGGTCGACGGCGTCGCGCCGCCGAGGCGGGCGATCGTCTCGACCTTCTGCGAAAGCCAGTCGAGCCGCGACATGACCGAACTGCGCTGGCTGGTGGTGATGGTCAGTTTTTTATCGGCAACGGCGAGGATGGCGAGGTTGTTTGAGGTCTCGACGAGCCCTTCCATCTCGGCCGACATCGCCGCGATGCCGTGCGGCAGGGCGAGGATGAGGTCGATGACGGCGTCGGTCGTCTTCTTGTTCATCACCTCGGCCGCCGCCGCGTCGCGCGAAATGACCAGCTTCAGGCCGTTGTCCTTCGGGAACTCGTTCTTCAGCATCTTCTCGAACGCAGATGCCGTCTCACCGACCTGCGCGAACAACTTATCCGACACGGCGATGACCGCCTCGGCGTCGCGCGGGATAGCGTTGTGGGCGCTGCCGCCCTTTATGGTGACCAGCGAGAATACGGTCTTCTCGCGCAGTTTCGCAAGGAAACGGGCGAGAATGATATTGGCGTTGCCGCGGTGCTCCTTGATATCGACGCCCGAATGGCCGCCCAAGAGGCCGCCGACGCCGATCTTCACGAAGGCCGCCGCCTTGTCGGCCGGGTCGTAGGCAAGCGGCAGAGCCGACTTGGTATCGCGGCCGCCGGCACAGCCGACGGTGAATATCCCTTCGTCCTCGGAGTCGACATTGAGCAGCACCTTGCCGGTCAGGAATCCCGGCTCAAGGGCGTTGGCGCCGGTGAGTCCCGTCTCCTCGTCGACGGTAAAGAGCAGTTCGAGCTTCGGGTGGATCGCCGCAGGATCCTCGGCAATGGCGAGCGCCAGCGCTATGGCGATACCGTTATCGGCGCCGAGCGTCGTCTTGTCGGCATGCATCCACTCGCCCTCTATGATGCACTTGATCGGATCCTTCGTGAAATCGTGCGGCGAATCGGGGGTCTTCTCGCAGACCATGTCCATGTGCCCCTGCACCACCAGCGTCGGCGCCTTTTCGCACCCTTTGGAGGCCGGGACCGTGATGAGGACATTGGAGACCTTGTCGGTCTTCACTTCGAAGCCGCGCTTCTTTCCCCACTCGACGAGCCATTTCGCTATCTTCTCTTCCTGTTTCGAGCGGCGCGGCACCTTGTTGAGTTCCTCGAACACCGCCAGCACCCGTTTGGTCTTGTCGTCCATCATATCCTCCGCTAGGTTATGTTCCTCTCCACGACAACGGGCTATTATATAAGTATGGAACGGGTTTGCAATTTCTTGGCGAAGGGACTATAATCGGCCGTTTGATACCGATGAACGACCGCGAAAAGGAGCGCCCCATGATGCTCGATCTCAGGGAACGGATACAGATGGCGATGAGACGGTACGGCATCCTGTCGTTCGGCGCGATGCACGAACTCTTTCCGGTGCAGTCGGTCACCCACCTCGCCGAGGTGCTCCATCAGATGGTGGTCGAGGGACTCATGAGCAAGCGCATCGACATCGATTCGGGCGTCACCTTCTACTACCGGCGCTTCTACACCGCGTCGGGCGACCACATCGTCTTCCACCACCGCGACCATGCGCATCCGGAACGGTTCGCCGGAGTCCCGTTCCTGCAGGAGATGCCGTGGTTCTTCGAGCCGATAGAATACGACGACACGCAGGTCTTTTCGCCTAATTTCGCCGACCCTGCCACCGCCATCGCGGCGGCTGAAGAGAAGGAAAAGGAAGAAGCCCCGGAATAACCATGGGATAACTCACCCCTGTCCCCTCTCTTGCAACAAGAGAGGGGTGGCGGAACGTCGAGGTGAGTTCTATTCCGGGACGATGATATCGATCTTCGCCGTGTCCAGCACGACATTCCCGTACACCGCGCTCACATCGACCACGAAGCCGACCGGACCGGCGGAGGGAACAAAGGTGGTGTTACGGAACTGCGCGCGGAAAGTGAGACTCGCGTCGCGGCCGACATTATAAAAGAGGTTCGCGTCCTTGGTGAACAGCGGCGTCGAGGTGTAGGGATTTATCGCGGTGATGAAGTCGGTCGCATCGACGCTCTGGGAATTCGGCCGCGACACCGCATCGGAGCCCACATCGATCACCAGTCCGGTCATCAGTTCGTTTATCGCGACCATGATCGAATAGCCGAGACTCGTGCCGTCGGACGCTATCGTCTTATTAAAGGTAGTCCCCGACCCGTCGACCGATCCGGTCCCCTCGGAGATGGCGGTGAAGTCGGCCGCCAGATAGTTATAGCTCGTACCGCTGGCGTCGATGCCGATGAACTTCGCCCCGACCTCGTTCATTCGGGCGACAACATCGTCGCGATCATGCCCCACGCCGCCGCCGGAGGCCCAGCGGTAGTTCCCGGTGGTGTAATCGACGAAGGCCTCGTCGGAGATGAACAGCAGTATCGGCAGGGCGGTCTGACGCATGCAGGCGTTGCCGACGGGACCGGCCGCCATGCCGCACGCCTGCGCCGGCACGCTGACCGCGGCAAGGGTGCTCCACGATGTGCCGTTGTAGGATTCGAGCGTTCCCGAGAAACCGTAGTTGTCGAGCGCATGGTAGAGCGCCTCGGCCTGCGGTTCGGTGGCGCCGTCGGTGTAGGCGAGCGCGTTCACCGCCGTCTTGAAATCGGCCGTATCGAGCGTGGTGGGCTCATCGATGCCGAAGGGAGGGACCGTGTCCCAACTGGAGAAGGTCGCGAGTCCGAGCGCCGGCGACTCTATCTGGGAGAGCATCGTATCGAAGGCGCTGTTATTGACCGCATCCTTGAGCGCCGCTATCTCCTCCATCATCGAGGGCGATTTGTCCTGCACGAAGAACATATCGACCTGCGTGAAGTTGGAAAGGAACGACAGATCGAGCGTGGTCGCCGCCGCGTTGTGCGGCAATATCACATAGAACCCGCGGTCAAGGCAGGGGCCCCAGTCTTCCCAGACGCCCGCGTCGCAGGTCTCCATCTGGTCCTTGGTGCCGTCGAGCGTGCAGACGACTATGCGCCACGAGGTCGCGCAGGGCGGTATCTCCTCGCAGGTGGCCGTCTCCCAGCCGTTGCAGGTGTCGTTGCAGTAGGCTTTGCCGCCCGAATATTTCTCCGGGTCGATGTCGACGCAGTTACCGAGGTTGCCGTCGCACACCTCGCCGCCGTCGACAATGTCGTCGCCGCAGGAGAGGCTGACGCACAACGAGAGATCCCAGTCGGAACAGTCGCTTTTACAGGTCGCCGTGCCGCTGTCGAAGCCGAGTTCGGTGCAGGGGGTCGTATCGCCCTCTTCGCACGCCTCGCCGTTATCGATGACGCCGTTGCCGCAGCCCGGCTTCACATCGCAGGTAGCGGTGTCGTAGGCGGAACAGTCGGCCAGACAGCTTGCCTTGCCGCCGCTGTATTTTTCCGCATCTATCTCGACGCAGTTCTTGAGGTCGCCGTCGCACGCCTCGGGACCTTCCTTGACGGTGTTGCCGCATTCGTGCGGTATCTCGTCGCAGGTGGCGGTGTCCCAGCCGGTACAGTCCTCGAGACATTTCGCCTTGCCGCCCTGATAGAGTTGGGCGTCGATGTCGATGCAGTCGATGACATCGTCCTTCTCGCAGACCTCGGCCCCCTCGACCGCGCCGTCGCCGCAGACCGACGGGACGACATCGGCGTCGTTCCCCGTGTCGCCGTCGGGCTTCGTATCGGGCTTGACGCCGTCGGTCGCCTCGTCGTTCTCTTCGTCGGTCAGGATATCGTCGGTCAGGATAGAATCGTCGTCCGACAGCAGCGTATCGCCGTCGCCGACCGTATCCTTATCGACCGTCTTTTTCGTGCCGCCGTCGCAGGCCGTAAATAAAACGGCCGCCGCCAGCATCCACACCACCATGAAAGTTCTCATGCTGCACCCCCTTCGGTATGTTTGGTCTTGAATCCTTTCTGCATCCAGCCGCGCGCCAGCACCAGTCCGATGGGCGATATCAGCGCGATGAAGCCGTAGATGAGCCACATCGACTCGGTGTTGAGCATCTCGCGCGGCGTGTTGTCGGGACAGTAGTTCATGAGGAACCACCCCGAATACATCGCGGTCACGACCTTGGTCAGGAACCACGGGAACTGCCCGATCCCCATGTAGATGCCGGTCATGTTCTTGGGCGCTATCTCGGCGACCCACTGGAGGAACCGCGGCTGCCACATCGCCTCGCCGATACTCATGATGACCAGATACGCCATGAGCGTCTCGAAGCGCGGCCCGAGGGCGAGTATGAAGGTGGGCGACGCCATCACGAAGGTCCCCGCGATCATCATCGTGTAGGTGTTGCGCTTCACGGTGAGCGCCGCCACCATCGGCGTCAGGAAGAATATCAGAATGGGATTGAGATTGCTGAAGAACTCGAAGTTGTCGCTCACCACGCCGCCGAACGCGCGGCTGGTGTACTGCGGTATGGTGAGCCAGTTGTGGGCGAAGAGCGTCTGAACCGGGATGAGTATGAAAATGAAGTACATGAAGCGCAGATCGGTGAAGGGGAAATGCTTGAGGTAGTAGACGAAGCGCTCTTTCACCGACTTTCCCGCCATTTCGTCGGGCTCGTCGGACGCCGCGCCCCCCGCGGGAGCATCGTCGGCTTTCGCCTGCGCCTCGGCCGCCGCTATCGCCCGCTTCGACATGATGATGGAAATAAGCGCTATCTCAATGATGGTGATGGCGACATAGAACCAGAAGACCCCCTTTATCTCGAACGCCTTGCGTAGCGGCGGCGACAGGAGCCCCGGCAGGAACCCGCCGAGGTTCATCAGCGCATAGAGCATCGCGTAGCCCATCGCGGCGGTTTTGGCGTTGGTGAACATCTTGACACCGGCGTAGAGGGCCGGCTGGTAGATGCCGTAGCCGAGCACGACAAAGAATATGCCGAACAGGGCGATCAGGTGCGCCCCCGCCCACGGACCGGTCGCGCCGAGTTCCGGGGCGATGGTCACTATGGCGCGGCCCACCGCCATCAGGGCGAGCGATATGAGGAGCGCCTTGCGGATGCCGATCCAGTCGACCGTGGCGCCGAGGAACATCATCGCGATGGTGATGCCAGCGGTGAGTATCCCGATGGTGCGGCCCGCCGTCACATCGTCGAGTCCCATCGATTCGTTGAAGAAGATGGCGAGCAGCGTCAGCACGCCGAAATAGGTCAGCCCTTCGAGCATGCTCGTGAGGTTCACCCCGAAGAGGGCGCGCGAGGTCTTGCCCAGATCGATGAACGGCTGCGTGATCTCGTTCAAGATAGTTTTAAATCCGCCTTGCGGCGCCTGATCGGTCATTGGTTCTCCCCGTTAAGAATCCGTACCGGGAGAATGTAGCGGTTTTTGAGCAAAATGGCAAGGAGAACTGAAAACTTAGTCGGATATCAGCACATCGTCGTCGGGCGTTTCGTCGGTGAGGAGCGCATCGTCGTCGGACAGTTCGCCGATGCCGAATTCGTCCTTCATCGCCTCGCAGTCCATCGGCGTCACGCCGTCCGACTCGTAGCAACGACACAGGTCTGTGCGGTACTCCGGGTCTTCGCTCGTCAACCCTTCATTCAGCACCGCGAGCAGTTCGACCGGGTCGTCGATCATCTTGGAATATTGCATCATCTTCATCTGCTCGCCGACGGCCCATTCGGTGTTGCCCAGTGTGCAAAAATACATCTTGCCGTCGTAGGCGATCCCCTCGCCATTCATCGCCGACAGGCCACGAACACATTCCATGCGAGTATATTGACTCGAACCGGATATTTCTAGCCAGACCTCGAACACGCTGACCTGCGCGGTCCCAGAAATGGTCACATCGCCGTAACCTTGCGATTCCTGCTCTGCTTTCCACGCCAACAGGTCATCCACAGCCACGAAGGTCTGTCCGGCCCAAATTGAGATAAGTTTATTGGGGACGGGATCGGTCCTGTTGCCGACGCCCACCGCGAGGACCGCGGGATAGGTGTTGCCTTCGACATCCTGAACCGAAGAGCGCGTATACATGCCGTAGAGATCGCCCAAGTTGTACTGCTCGCTTTTCAGCGTCGCATCGATTCTTGTCAAAAATGCAAAGTCGGGGTCCTGATTATTTTCGTCGTTGATGATGCCCGACATCTTGAGTCTGAAATATGCTTCCCACTCGGCCGGCATATCTGCAAAAAATTCATCGGTCAACGAACCGCAGGTAATATCAACATCATCGTCCGGCACATAGCAGGGTTCATCATAATCATAATAATCAAAACCTTCGTCGATAGCACATCCTTCCCCTTCATAACGATCTTCATCATCTTCCGGCGTCGTCTCGTTGCCTTTGCATCCGATGAAGGCGACCATCGCTAGTAGAGCGAAAAGAACGAATTCTTTTCTCACGGCGTTCCTCCTATTCGTCGTCGTTACCGTTGTTCTGTTCGATGCAGACGGTCACATCCCAGCCGGAGCAGTCGTCCTTGCATGGAGCGTCGCCGGTGGGATACAGCACCGGATCAAGTTCGGCGCACGGGATGCTCATCCCCGCGTCGCACTCCTCTCCTGCCTCAAGGATACCATTGCCGCACCCAACGACCAGCACATCGTCGTCGGGAGTCATCGCATCATCGTCCGGCACCGCATCGTCGTCTGGCGCATCGCCATCACTGACCTCATGTATCATATCTTCGCAATCCATCAGTGTTACCCCGTCACGCTTCCAGCATTGACATACATCGGTACGATAATCCGGGTCTTCCGGCGTCAGCCCTTCGTTCAATACCGCAATAATATCGGCATCCTGATCGAGCATCCGTGAATAATCCATCATCTTCATCTGCTCGCCGATCATCCACTCGGTGTTTTTGTCAACACAGACGAATAAGCCTCCATCATAAGCGACATTATCCTCATCCATCGCCGAAATACCACGAACACATTCCATGCGGGTGTATTGAAAGGAACTAGCAATTTCAATCCAAACCTCGAATATCATGACCTCATAGGTGCCTTCGACATCGACACCGGTCATATTTTCGAGTAGCGCCTGCGTCTTCCATGTCAGAAGATCATCGACGGCGATGGCGGTCTGAGCCGCCCACAACGACGCAAGCCTATTGGTGATCGGCCAAGTAAGATTGCCAACACCGGTCGCCACAATCATGGGGACTTCTTCGCCAAGATCAGTCGTGATGGTGTCGCGCATATACATACCGTAATTATCGCCAAGATTATAATCGGTTCCTTTCAGCGTGGCATGTGTTTTTATCAAGAACGCATAATCTGGATCGTAATCATCGGCATCATTAATAAGTCCCATCATCTTCATGGTGAAGTAGGAGGTCCATTCAGCCGGAATCATTTTCGTCCGTTTGGTCCCGTCAAAGAAAGTATCGTCCAGTTTGCAAGCGGGCGGAATATCCTCATCGGGATAATCATAATCGTGGTAGTGATCGTAATCGTAATCGTGATCATAGTCGTAGTCGTAGTCGGGCCCAGCCTCATGCGGCTCATCTTCCCAATCCATATCGCACGGCGTACACCCGATGAACAGCAACGACATGACGAAAAATAAGAGCGTCGCTCGCATGGAATGACCCCCGTTCTGAACCTTGATCTGGGGCGATTGTAACATATTCAATTTCCATTGCAATAGGATGAACCGACTTTTTTCCAAACGGCGACATTACCTTGACTAGCTTCGCCGTATCGCCTACTATCGCCCGAGTGAATTTGGACGGAACCCCCTCATGACCGAACATTTCTTCGCCTCCTGCCCGCGCGGACTGGAAGTGGTGCTCAGTAACGAACTGACCGCTCTGGGCGCGGCCGAAGTGCGCCTCGATGAAGGGGGCGTCCACTTCGAAGGCAACCTGCCGCTCTGTTACCGCGCCGACCTCCACAGCCGTATCGCCAGCCGCATCCAGTGGCGTATCGCCGTCGCCGACTACCGCTCCGAGCAGGACATCTACGACACCGCCGCGGCCCTGCCGTGGGAAGAGTGGTTCGCCGTGACGCGCACCATCCGCGTCAACATGGTCGGCATCAAGTGCCCGCTCAAGAGCCTCAATTTCGCCGGACTGCGGATAAAAGATGCGATCTGCGACCGCTTCCGCCGCCTCACGGGCGAGCGGCCGAGCGTCGACACGAGCAATCCCGACATCCGCATCCACGGCCTGCTGGAGGAATCGCGCATGACATTGTCGCTCGACACCTCGGGCGACACCTTATTTAAGCGCGGCATCCGTCAGCACACCGGCGCCGCCCCGATCCGGGAGAATCTGGCGGCGGGCATTCTCGCACTCGCCGGCTGGCAGCCGGGCACTCCCCTCCTCGACCCGATGTGCGGCAGCGGCACTTTTCTCATCGAAGCGGCGCAGATGGCGCTGGGTATCGCGCC
Organism: uncultured Spirochaetales bacterium; assembly: GCA_964412895.1. GTDB lineage: Bacteria > UBP6 > UBA1177 > UBA1177 > JAKLFG01 > CALMRE01. Next base: position 11,587 of record CAYPQK010000034.1, on the reverse strand, counting down.
GGGCATTTCGCGTAGCTTCGCTTTCCAGAAGTTGAAGAATTTCGACGCGAAGAGCTGGAAAGAGATCTCCGCACAGGCGATAGCGGGCGAAAAGGACGACGCCTCCCTGCCTATTTTCGGCAGCGACATCTCGGCCGAGGCGCTGGAGACGGCACGACTCAATCTTGAAGAGGCGGGTCTGGCGGATGCGGTGTCGTTGACGCAGGCCGATATCCGGAACATCTCCGCACCGGCCGAAACGGGGATCCTCATCGCCAACCTTCCCTACGGCGAACGGATGGGCGACAAGGCACTACTACAGGAGCTTTACCCGCTGTTGGGCGATACACTGAAGAAGAATTTCAGCGGCTGGACCGCCTACCTTTTCACCGCCGACCTGCAGATGGCCAAATCGATCGGCCTTGCCACCTCGCGCCGGATACCGCTTTTCAACGGGGCGATCGAGTGCCGCCTGTTCGAATACAAGATGGTGGCGGGCAGGAACCGGAAAGATCAGCAGAACTGACGCAGATAGAGCGACGCGACAAAGAGGAACGCGCCGACATAGAGGACGATGTCGAGTATCTTGAGCGCCTTTTTCGCCTGCGGGTCCTTCACGAACCGTTGCGCGACATCGATAAGGATAAGCAGTACGAAGAACGATATGATGATGGCGATGTTCTCAGGGGTGCGCAGCGGACACATCGGCTACCTCGTGAAGTGATCGGGGCTGAGCATCGTGTCGGCCTGCGGCCGCCGTTCGCCCGGTTTCTCGCCGTCGCGGAATTCGTCGGCCAGCTTCGCCGTATCGCCCGGATAACCGAGCGCCGCCATCGCGATGATCTCGATATCGTCGGGTATCTTCAACTCCATACGCACCTTCTCCGCGTCGAAGCCACCCATGCCGTGGGCGACGATGCCGCGCCGCCACGCCTCGATGGTCAGGTAGCCCCACGCGGTGCCGGTGTCGAACGGCGCCCAGCGGTTCGGCTTGCCGCTCTGGGCGAATATCTTCTTGGCGAGGATGAGCAGAAGTGCCGGAGCGACACCCGCCCAGCGACGGTTCTTCGGCGTGAGAAATCCACGGAACCGCTCAAGGTCGGAGGCCGTCGTCGCGATCATAAAGCGCCACGGCTGTTCGTTGAAACACGACGGGGCGTAGCGCGCCGCCTCGCAGATGGCGGTAATGTCGTAGTTGGGGAGCGGTTCGGCCGACAGGGCGCGCATCGACCAGCGTTCTTTTATCTCGGGTAGGATGTCACAGCAAAAGTTACGCGGCATACGGATTCCCTACAACACGGTCAGCGCGCAGCCGTCCGACGAACGGTGCAGCACTTTCTTGGTCAGGGTACAGTCGGGTTCGCAGCCGTCGCCGGGGTTCAGGTTGCCGTCGTCGCAGGTCTCGCCCGACTCAAGTACGCCGTTGCCGCAGGTGGCGGCGGCCACTTCGGGCAGGGTGCAGTCGGGGTTGCAGGTATCGCCGGGGATGAGATTGCCGTCGTCGCACTCTTCGGTCCCCTCTTTCTCGCCGTTGCCGCAGACCGCGCCCGGGTCGTTGTCGGGAGTGACGGTGTCGTCGGTGACGGTGTTGTCGACAATTGACTGATCCGTCTGATCTGTCTGATCGGACTGATCTTCGTCGGTCACGGTATCGTCGGGCACCGCCGTATCGACATCGGGCAGCGTCTCTTCCTTGCACTTCGAGGAGCACCCGTCGCCGCTCACGGTGTTGCCGTCGTCGCACTGTTCGAGCGGGTCGACCATATCGTTGCCGCAGACGATGGTCTGGCTGTCGCAGTCGGCGATATCGAATCCGGTGCAGTTACTCTTGCAGCGGGCGTAGCTGTTCTTGTCGTAACTGCCGAGCGTCTCGCAGGAGGTCAACTGGGTATCGCAGAATTCGTTCCCCTCCTTGACGCCGTCGCCGCAGACGGTGACGGTGCATGCCGCGGTATCGTAGCCGGAACAGTCGCCCCTGCAGGTGGCATTGGTCCCCGGCAGGAAGGCGCCCAGCGTGCCGCAGTCAACCGTATCGCCGATCTCGCACGGCTCGGGCGGCAGGACGAAATCGTCGCCGCACAACGGTTCACAGACCGATATGTCCCACCAGTAACAGCCGGCGTTGCAGGGGGCCGCACCGGAGGCGTAGTGCGCGTCGAGCTCGCTGCAGTTCTTGGTCTGGCCCGCGCTGCAGACATCGTCGCCGTCGCCGCAGGTGCCGGCGCTGATGAAGCCGTGCCCGGTGAACTGCTGGATCACCGATTCTATCCAGTCGCGGTAGGGAAGCGTGCGGGTGTGGTAACTGCCGCTCGACGCCGAGCAGGAACCGGCCACGAACGAGGCGACGCCCGACACCACATCGCCGCCGTTCTGCTGGGTAAGGAGCGGGCCGCCCGAGTCGCCCTGACAGACGCCCGCCGGGTTGCCTATCTCGAAAAGGTTCGGCTTGCCCATGATGGTGCCCATGTTGAGGATGGTCGTCTCACCCCAGCGGTGAATGCCCGAATCGTTGGCGTCCGAACTGGTGATGCCATAGCCGACCACCACCGCATCCTGTCCTTCGTATTCATCGGGAGCTTCTCGCACCGGCACCGGATCGAGCGAGGTCACCTTACGGTCGAGATGTATGAGCGCCAGATCGACCGCCGAGTATGAGTTGATCGTGCCGACCCAAGTGGAGTGCTTGACCACCGCCTTGCCGTAGGCGAGCGTCGTGCCACCCCAGAGGATGCTCGCGCCCCCCTTCACGGTCACATCGCCGGGGTTCGATATCGAGTCGATGACCAGCTGATTGTCCTCGTAGAGATAGACGCAGTGGCCCGCCGTCAGCAGGACCTCGGCGTCGATGAGGGTCGCGGTGCAGAGCGATCCGCCCGACATGATGCCGATGACGCTCTTATATATAAGGTAGTCGGTCTCATCGCCGTTGACCACATAGGGTGTCGGCTCTTCCGACTCGAAGGGGCCGAGCGGACCCATCGGATCGGGCATCAGTATCCGCATCGCGGGAATGGTGACGCGGTCGGCCGCGATAGTCACGCAGGCAAAGAGCATCAGCAACAGGATGGTCGCTCTCATGATGATCCTCCACAGATGTCCCATAAACGATCTACCTCCGCCATTGTAATAGGAATAAAGCGAGAATCAAAAGAAATCTTTTGTCCCCCCGGCAACGGCATCAAATGAAACTCAAATGAAGTTTTATCATATATATAACAAGATGTTATAAATATGCACTGACATGTCAGTCTAGTTTTCTTGACTCGCATCTTTCTTTCTTTTAGAGTAGCCGCGACAGACCGCTCATCGATCTTTTAAGGGAGGAGAACCGATGAACATGAAAGCGAAGAACCACACGCTGGCGGCGGCCGGGATGATCAGCGAGATGTTCGCCGAGGTGGCGCGCCGCTTCGACGACGCGATCCCCGCCAAGCGCATCAGCGACGATTCGGAGGAGTTCGGCATCACCGGGTTCCACCACATCGTCCGTCACTACGAGCATCTTTTGGCGTGGATGGTCGACGAACCCGACATGGTGACGCTGGATCACTTCGACGACGACGAGCTCCGCGAACTGGTCTTCTATGCGGCGCGCACCGGCCGTACCGAGGCGCTTGCGCTCATCGTCGAGCGGGCCGGTTTCGACATCGCCGCCCGCGATGAACGGGGACTGACGATGCTCGACCACGCACAGCGCGACCGGCAGTACGATGTGGTGCATTATCTGATCAACCGCGGCGCGGGACAGGGCGAAACGCTCACCTCACTGCGTATCAACGAGGCTCAGTGAGGTCCTGATACCGTCGGCGGCCGAACTGACGATGCCGCCCGACCAGCCGCTTCCTTCCCCACAGATATACAGATTATCGAAACCCTCCGCCTTGCCGCCCCTGTCGCGGAGCGCCTGCACCGGACACGAGGTCTTGCTCTCGAGACCGAGGAGCACGCCCGTCTCATAACCTTTCAGTTTGCGTGAGAAATGTTCCAACCCCGCCTTGAGCGATGCGACGACCCGTTCCGGCAGAAGCGTCGCGATATCGTACGGCACCGCGCCCAGCGGATAACTGTGGGCGGGGATCACGCCGCCGGACCGTCCCGCGAGGAGATCGGCTATCGTCATCGCCGGGACGGCGTACGAACCTGTCGCCGCGTACCAGCGCCGCTCGAGCGCCTCAAGTTCCTCCAGCGCCGTCTCGGGTGAAAGTTCAGGTCTCCCGAAAAGCTCCTCGGGCCGGATCGCCGCGACGACCGCCGCGTTGGCGAAGCGCCCGTCGCGCTCATACCGCGACATCCCGTTGACCACCGACAGCCCCTCCTGCGCCGTCGCCGGAACGACCACACCGCCGGGGCACATGCAGAACGAATAGACCGGCAGAACGCCCGTCGTGTCGCTGGTCAGCTTATACTCGGCCGCCTTCACCCCGTCGAGCCGCCGGACACCCCACTGCGCCTCGTTGATGAGTTCCTGCGGGTGTTCGGCGCGACAGCCGACGGCAAAGGGCTTGGTCTGAAACCGGACCCCGCGCCGCAGGAGCATACGGAAAGTCGGATACGACGAATGACCCGGCGCGAAGATTGCAGCGGCGACATCAAGCGAACCGCTCTCAGGACCGGTGAACGACAGCGCCGTCACCCGACCATCCGCGGCCGTGATATCGGTCACCGCCGTACCGAAACGAAACGACACCCCGGCATCACGCAGCATCTGCCGAAGTCGCGGCAGGATACCGAGCAGGTTGTCGCTCCCGAGGTGCGGTGCGGCGAGATAGCGTATCTCGTCGGGGGCGCCCGCCGCGATGAGCGTCTCGAATATGAAGGCCCGTTCTTTCGTTATCGACTTGGTGCGCGCCGTCAGTTTGCCGTCGGAAAAGGTCCCGGCGCCCCCTTCACCGAAGGCGTAATTGGAGTGCGGCGAGAACCTGCCGCCCCGCTCGAACCGGGCGATATCCTGCGCCCGCGTCGCCACCTCGGGACCCTGTTCGAACAGGGTCACCGCAAAACCGCCACGCGCAAGGACGAGCGCTGCGAAGAGCCCCGCCGGACCGCTCCCCACCACCGCCATCTGACCGTCGCGCTTCCGGCGGGGAATGGAGAGCGACGACTCGACCGGCGGCTCACCACCGTCGAGTTCGGGAGAACTCACTCCGACCCGCACCTGCCAGCGGATGTCGTTCTTCCGCCGCGCATCGAGACTTTTTTTCGCTATCGTGCAAGAGAACTCGGACACCTTGAGCGCCTCGGCCATCGCCGCGCGCAACTCCGCCGTGGTGTGACCGGGCCGCAGACGCAATTCAAGTTCGCGGTATCCCATCACTATTCAAATATCTTCATGGTGCGGACCTCTTCGATGAGGCCGAAGATGTTCTTGAGTTCGACCAGTTCCACCCCTTTCACCTTCGGTTTGTGACGCAGGACCGGGACATAGATGCGCTTGAGGCCGAGGCGCGCTCCCTCTTTCAGCATGAGTTCGATCCCCGGCACCTCCCGTATCTCGCCCGCCAGCCCCATTTCGCCGATGAAGGCGACGCGCGACGGCACGGCGATGCTGAACATCGAAGACAGGAGCGACGCCGCGATGGGAAGATCGCTCGCCGGGGTCTTGAGTTTGAGCCCACCCACCACATTGACGAAGACATCGAAGCTGGAGAAATAGACATCGCCGCGTTTTTCGAGAACCGCCGTTATCATCGCCAGACGGCCGTTGTCGATGCCGCTGGTGACGCGGCGCGGCTGGGGCAGGTTGGAGTTCGTGGCGAGCGACTGCACCTCGATGAGGAACGGCCGCGTCCCCTCCATGATGAGGGCGAGCGCCCCGCCCGAGGTATGTTCGTCACGGTTCGATATGAAGAACTGCGACGGGTTCTCGACCTCCTCGAGTCCCTGCGAGGTCATCGTGAATATCCCTATCTCATCGGTGCCGCCGAAGCGGTTCTTGGTGGTCCGCAGGACGCGGTAGCCGAGCGTCGGGTCGCCTTCGAAGTAGAGCACCGTATCGACCATGTGCTCGAGGAGCATCGGTCCGGCGATGGTCCCTGATTTGGTGACATGCCCGATGACGAACAGCGTCACGCCGCATTTTTTCGCTATCTCAAGGAGCCGCACCGCGCACTCTTTTATCTGGCCGACCGCGCCGGGGATACCGGTGACGGCGGTCGAAAAGACGCTCTGGATCGAATCGACGAAGACCACCTCGAACTTCTCCTGCTCGACGATCTCGCGGAGGAGTTCGATGTTGTTCTCGTTGCTGACGAAGAGCTGACTCTTCGCCTCGGCCTTGGTCAGGCGACCGAACCGCATCTTCACCTGCGGGGCCGATTCCTCACCCGAAAGGTAGAGCACCTTGCGGTGCGCCGCGAGTTTCAGCGCTATCTGAAGCATGAGCGTCGATTTGCCGACGCCGGGGGCGCCCGAGATCAGGTTGTAACTGCCGCGCACCACCCCGCCACCGAGGATACGGTTGAACTCCACCGATCCGCAGTCGATCCGGTCGGCCTTGGTCGTGTCGATCTCGTCGATGTGGGTGTAACTCGGCGCACCGGACGAATGGGCGCTTATAGTGAAGAGCGTCTCATCCTTTTCCTCGAAACTTTCCCACTCGCCGCACCCCGGACAGCGGCCGAGCCACTTGACCGAGCTGTAGCCGCAGTGGGAACAGATGAACGCCGTGTGTTTCTTCTTGACCATCGTCTCCCCCGTCAAAGAACGGAAGCAGTATGGCACAAGGGGAGCAAAGAGGCAATCTTTTGATAATGGGCTGGCGCGAAAAGCGCTTGACTTCGGCCACGAATTCAAGTATTTTAGCCCTATTGGAATGCATGTTCATCGGAGGTGTACCATGCGCCGCCTTAATGTCAGCGTGCTTTCCGTCCTCTTCGCGGGTACCGTTCTGGTGCTTTTTGCAGGATGCGGCGGCGAGCCTTCGGTCAACCTCGACGATGTCGCCGTGCAGGACGACGAAACGGGCGACGACGGCACCACCCTAAAAGACGACGCACTGCCGAAAGATGACTATCTGCCGCAAGGGGACTTCGACTATGACATCGACACCGAGAACGATGTTGAGATCGATTCCGTCGACAACGATATCCCGACGGCATGGGACGAAGAGGACGCCGACGGCGACGGCATAAAGAACGGCGTTGAAGGGACCGATGACACCGACTCCGACGGCACGCCCGACTTCGAGGACACCGATTCGGACGGCGACGGCCTTGACGACAGCGTCGAGGCGCCGGGCGGTCTGCCGGTCGACACCGACAGCGACGGCACCCCCAATTTCAAGGATACCGATTCGGACGGCGACGGGATAGCCGACGGCACCGAAGGGACCGGCGACGCCGACGGCGACGGCACGGCGAACTACCGCGACACCGACGCCGACGGCGACAACATGCCCGACGGCATCGAGTGCCCGGCTCAGCCCTGCGTCGATTCAGACGCCGACGGCGCGGCCGATTATGTCGACGACGACAGCGACGACGACGGCGTACTCGACCTCTACGAAAGCAACAAGGACGGCGACGGCGACGGCCTGCCGAACTATCTCGATACCGACGCCGACGGCGACGGCATACTCGACTCGGTCGAGAAAGGGCCCGAAACGACGCCGCTCGACAGCGACAACGACGGCTTCTACGATTTCCGCGACAAAGACAGCGACAACGACGGCCTCCCCGACGCATCGGAGGAATACTGCACGACGCTCGGCAAGGATTCGCGCCTCACGGCCGACACCGACGGCGACGGCTACACCGATCTGGCCGAAAAGGCGGTCGGCTCCGATCTCTGCGACGCCGCCGTGGGGGTCAAGGACTTCGTCGATTTCTACTTCGTCCTTCCCTACCAGCAGCCGGAGCAGACCGATGTCCTCACCTTCACCCCAACGGTCCGCAAGACCGACATCTTCTTCAATGTCGACACCACTGGGTCGATGGGCGGCGAGATAGACAACCTCAAGTCGGGTCTGTCGACCGTCATGAGCGAGGCCATCGCGCGGGTCGCCGACAGCGCGTTCGGCGTTTCCCATTTTGAGGATTTCCCGGTCTGCGGTTTCGGGTCGGGGAGCGACAGACCTTGGACGCTCCTTCAGAGTCCGACCACCGACACCGCCGCGGCACAAGCCGCCGTCAACGCCCTCACGCTCGGCAACGGCGACGATGTGTCCGAATCGGGATATGAATCGCTCTACCAGATGGCCACCGGCGCGGGAGGCACCTTCACCATCACCGCGACGGGCGGCTGCGACGGCGACTGCAACGAGACGCAGACCATCGCCGCCTACACCGGCACCGGACAGGGCGGCGCGGGATTCCGCGCCGGGACGCTCCCCATCGCCCTCCATGTGACCGACGCGGCCAGCCATGTGCCGGGCGACTACGGCGGCACCGGACACCATTCCCGCGACGATACGGTGAACGCCCTCATCGCGCTGGGGGTCCGCACCATCACGGTGCAGTCGGCGCTCTCCACCGAATACGACGCGGCCGCCGCGACCCAGCTGACCGATATATCCGATGCGACCGGCGCGCGGGTCCCGGTGTGCGCCTTCAAGACCGGCGAAACGACCTGGCGCTACGGCGCCGATCAGTGCTGTACGCTCAACGGCGGCGCGGTCGCCCCGACCGGCGGCCTCTGCACACTCCGGTATCAGGTACCCGAGGACGGCAGCAGCCTCGGCACTTCGGTGGTCGACGGCATCGACGCCATCATCAAATACGCCACCTTCAATGTCCTTTCCGCCGTCAAGGACGACGGCGACCCGATGACGGTCGACACCGCCTGTTTCCTCAAGAAGGTCGAGTCGCTCGAGTTCGTGGCGCCGCCGGCCGAACCGGAGAAGAGCTGCACACCGGTCGCCGCTCCCGCCGCCTACGAAGGATCAACCTATAACAACGGCTTCTCGAATTTCGCATCGGGCACCTCGAGTCCGTCAAAGGAAGGCGCCCATCTGCGCTTCACCGTCCATGCCCAGAACGATACCTGTTATGAGCCGGAAAGCTCCGAGGCGGTGGTGTTCGCGGCGCTGATCAATATCGTCGATCAGGTGACCGGAGCGCTACTCGACACCCAGACCGTCACGATCATCGTCCCGGGCAACACCGTGGGCGGCGAAGAGGACTAGCCCGGCCGGTCCTTATCTATTTTTCCCGAAATATTCGTCGAGGAACTTCCAGCCGACGGCGGTGTCACCGGCGGCGACCGCCTGCTGTACCGCGTCGGGGGCCGCCCGTTTGATGACCGCCATCTGCTTTTCCGAGAGCGGCCGTTGCGGCGCGACGGACTCTTCGCCGGTGCCTTGCGCGGCGGCGGGCGGGGTCTCAAAGACATAATCCATCCGCCACGAATCGCGGTTCAATCGAAGGCGCGCCTCGAAGGGCTTCCCTTCCTTATTCTTCATCCTGAGCGGCTTTTTCGTTTCGCCGTTCTTGAGCAGGTTCTTGAGTTCGGTCTTGGTCACCTTCCCCTCGGAATAGCTTTTCCAGACGACGAAGCCGCACCCCTGACGGTCGGTACAGGAGTAGCACTTTTCCCGTTCGAGGACAAATCCCTTACCGCACTTCGGGCACGGGCCGAGTGCGTCGGCGGCATCGAGCTGGTTGAGCCGCGCGACGCTCCCCTGAATTTTATCGAAGACGCGCCGCAGGAAGTCGAGCGACTCGGTCATGAACTGGTCGAAGCCGACGCTCCCCTTCCCCTTCACCGTGTTCCAAAGGTGATATTCGAGCCGCGCGCTATAGTCGGGCACCTTGAGTTCGTCGGGGAGGAGCGGCTCCAGTTCGAGACCGAGCGGCGTGGGGACATAGACCTGTTTTTCCTTCTTGATGTATTCGCGGGCGATGAGCGTCGGGATGAAGCCGGCCCGCGTCGCGGCGGTCCCGACCCCGTTGGCATCCTTGAGCGCTTCGCGCAGCGCCTTGTCGGCGACGAGCAGGTGCGCCTTCTCCATCAGCGACAGTATCGCCGCGTCGGTGAAAAGCGGCGGCGGCTTGGTCTCATCCTTCTTCTCGCCCAGTTTTCCGCTGACCGTCCGCCCCTTTTCGTAGGAGACCTGCAGCGGCTTTTCCTCCTCTTCCGCATCGTCGTCGGCGACGAGTTCCTTACCCAGCGCCGCCTTGAAGCCGAGGTCGGTGTAGTTGCGGAACCGCGCAAGGAACGGAATAGCGTCGATGGCGCCCAGCATCTCGGTCGTGTCGCCCTTCGCGGGCGGCAGGAGCGCCGCGAGGAACCGTTTCACGATGAGGTCGAAGAGTTTCCGCTCGTCGTCCGATAACGACGGCAGGCCGGGGCGATCATAGGAGAGGACCGGGATGATGGCGTAGTGCCCCTGCAGTTCGCCGATGTATTTCTTGGCGAGCGTGAGCTCCGGGTTCGCGGTGCGGACCGCCGTAGTGAGCGTCCGGTACTCGGGGAACCGCTCGACCAGCACCACCGCCTTCCCCAGCTCCTTCGCCTCCTCGGGCGAAAGGACATTGCAGTCGGTGCGGGGATAACTGATGAGTTCGTGCGTTTCGTAGAGCGCCTGCGCCAGTTTCAGTGTGTCATCGGGGCTGAACTTGTACTTGTTCGCGGCATCCTTCTGCAACTGCTTGAGGTCGTAGAGCGACGGGGCGAACTCGCTGAACGGTTTTTTATCGACGGCGGTGATCGTCAGCGGCTTTCCGGCGAGCGCCGCCACTTTCTTCTGATCCGGCCCGTCGGCCGCGAAGAACTTCCGTATCTTCTTCTCCTCGTCGACGAGGTTGAACACGACGCCGTCGGCCGTCTTGAAGGTGTAGGTCCAGTAGTTCTGCGGCGTATGGTCGGTGTGCTCGCGCCAGCGTTTCACTATTTCGGCGAGTAGCCACGACTGAACGCGCCCCACCGATATGAGGTGTCCCGGTCGGCCGTACTTGACCGAGTAGAGCCGCGTCAGTTGCAGGCCGACGGTCCAGTCGACCGCCTCGCGGGTCCGCGCCGCCTGATAGTAGCCTTCGTAGACGGTGTGCGGTTTGCGCTCGGCAAAGGCTTTCTTTATCTCCGACGCCGTTTCGCTGTGGAGCCAGACGCGCGTTATCTTCCCGGCGTTAAGCAACCCCCGGTCGGCCGCTATCTCGACGATGTTGCGCTGGATGAGTTCCCCTTCACGGTCGGGGTCGCAGGCAAGCACTATCTCGGCCGCCTGCGGCAGGTGCTTCGCTATCTCGGTGAAAGCCTCCTCCTCGCGGATGACATGGACGAATTTCTGCGGCACGAACGGCAGATGCGGGATCGAGCCGCGCCAAGTATTGTTCTCGCCCAGCGTGTCGGCGAGGTAATGGTTGATGTCGGCGAGCGACTCGATGTGGCCGAAGGAGTTGGCGACCCGCAGATCGGGCACCCCTTTGAGCGCCTCGCGGTACTTCCGCGCCATCGAAGGCTTCTCGGTGATGATGAGTATGGTCACGCGCCGCTCCCGTTCCTGTCGCCTGAACTATAGCGGACTAGCGGCGAATGGCAAGAATCTCGATATTATGAAAAGTTAAGAAAAGGGCTGAACTGATGTTTATTCTTTTGTGCAGTTACATCAAAAATACCTTAGAACACCACCGTACAGCCGCAACCTGTTTCAGCCGGTTTGTTGGTGTCGGGC
>CAYPQK010000033.1:11379-29137 GCA_964412895.1 uncultured Spirochaetales bacterium | reverse complement strand
AATCACTTCCGCCTGTAAAGCTTTTTTTCTGTCAATCCGCCACGCATACCGAGTTACTTCATACAAAGAATTGTCGGCTGCGCTTCTATTGACATTGATGAGTAGCGCTCTGTGTCGGAAGATGGCAGGCTCCTTTGAGTAACGGCGAATGATTTCCTCGGCGTGCATGATGCCGTAGTCATTACCGCCAAAACCACCTGCGATATTGGTAAGCCCGGGATAGGCATCAATCAACGCCGATTCAACCTCATGCGCAGTACCGTCATCCATTCCGTGGCGATGGATAATATGCGCAATCTCGAAGCCAGCAAGGCGTATTTCCCGTATACGCTTAAGTTTGTTGCTGAGGTCATCACCTTCGAGATCCTTTGTTTCTTCTCGGATGTGGGAAAAGACGCGATTGCCTTTCCCTTTCCCGACATAAAAGGTTTCACCGTTTCGCGGATCAATGAGCCTGTAAACATAGCATTTGAGCTCATGCGCCACTTCCGGCGAGAACGAGTCACGCCTTGACTCTTTCATCGGCATCTCCATACTCTTATTAATCACCGTCTCTGACACAGCGGACATCAATACTCTTGTCTCGGGCGTCGCTGTTGACATCGCCATTGCTAAAATTAACATCCCACACAAAGGAATCATCTGATCGTTTCGAAGAGGACCAGAACCGGCTACCGGCACCTTCCCATACCCCTTTCTGCCAATAGTAAGCATATTCCCCGGGCCCCCCATTGCTATTGCAGTAACAAGCGTCTGACCAGCATTTTGAGGAACGACAGGAATCGCTCACCTTACAAGCATCGGTACCGCTTTGACAGCCGACTATCAGTGTCTTGAGTTCAGAGATGCTTGGTAGCCGCCAATCGTGGTATCCGCCAAGAGAAAGCTTTTTACAGTACTTCTCGGCATTATGCTGGCTCATCGTGCCGTCAGCTTTTGTCCTTTGCCACGACAGACCGGTCTTTTCATCTATAACCACAGTAGCCTGTATTTTCCAGCGATCACCTACTTTTTGAACTGATTTTTCTTTGCTGCCTTCTATCTCCATGACCGCCAGCTTGGACTGGCGCTCCTGCGCCCAGAGGATCATGGCGACGGCGGCGACAAGGACGAAGAGCATGAACTTACGCATGGCATACCCCAGTTGAAAGAAAGATTCGGGTGATTCTAACCGCCAGCGCGGTAGAAAACAAGAAAAAGCAGAGAGATGCCTGAGTCTCTACTGCGTTACTTATAGTGATTGGTGAACGCGACTATCTCGACTTCTTGATTGCCGAGATAGATGAACAGAGCGCGGTATTTCCGGTCGAGCCGCAGAGAGTAGATGCGGCGATCCTTCGGCTCAAGCAGTTCGACATGAAGCGACGGATAAAAAGGATCGGCCTCGAACAGCGCGCGGCACTTCTCCCACTTCTTGGTCAGACCATGCGCTGAAAGATAAGTGACGAGATCGTCGCGAAGTATTTTAACGCGCATGCGGCGACGATTTCTTCAGACCGTTCTCAAGATCCTTGACGAACTCGGAGGAATAGCCCACTCCCTTGAAATCGGAAACGAGACTGCTCAGCGGTTTAGGCTGGTACTGCTGGAAGTAGAGTTCCTGCTTTATGATGGCATCCTTTACCTTTTCGAGTTCGTCGGGCGGCAGTTTCTTTATCAGCGATATGACATCGCGTATCGACAACTCCATGGTAATGCTCATCGCAACTCCTCCCTTCCTTTCACCGTTGCGTTTGGATTATAGCCAATGTCCGCACCCAACGCAAGAACAAAGTTCAACCGCACTTTTCGGTATCGTGTAAGTTGATGTCCTGAATAAAAAAAGATGGTGCAGAAGGGGGGAGTCGAACCCCCATACCTCTCGGCACAAGATCCTTAGTCTTGCGTGTCTGCCAATTCCACCACTTCTGCACCTTTCGGTGATATGATCACCTGTAAAAGAACCGGGAACCGTTAAAACTTACTGTTGGGCCGGAGCGGGCACCGGGGCCGGAGCAGGCGCCGGAGCGGGAGCTTCCACCGGAGCGGGAGCCGGGGCCGGAGCGGGCTCTTCGGTCTTGGCGCTGGTCATTTCGGTCGTGGTCTTGTCGACAACCGACTTCTTACTGCTCGACAGATGGGCCAGCCATATCGAGTTGAGGAAGAAGAGGATCGCGAGCACCGTGGTGACCCGCGCAAGGATATTGGCCGCACCGCGAGCGCCGAAAATGGAGCTCGACGAACCGCCGAATATCGCGCCCATACCCTTTTTGCCTTCCTGCAAGAGGATGACCGTTATCATAAGTACCGAAATGATAACCTGTAATACCGAGAATACCGTGAACATTCGCGCTCCCCAACGGGGTTCATAAAACACCCGCGATATATAGCGGTTTTTCGCCTCTTGTCAACATTTTTCTCTCGCCCGCTGGAAAAAGCGGGACGATTGTGATAGCGTGGGGCGTACTCGGGAACGACCACGGAGGAACGCATGAAAGGATATGTCGCCGGTATCGATCTGGGCGGAACGAAGATATACACCGCCGTCGCCCGCACCGGCAGCGATATTCTCGCCGAAGTAAAGCTCCCGACCGAGGCCGACGCCTCGAAGGAGCGGGTCTTCAAGAATGTCTGCCGCTCGGTGGAACTAGCCTGCGCGCAGGCCGGTATCGCGCCGTCGAAGCTCGCCGCCATCGGCATCGGCGTGCCGGGACCGATAGATTACACGACCGGCACGGTGCGGCTCTGCCCCAACATCCCGTCGTGGAAGAAGGTACCGGTGCGTGAGCTGTTGCAGGATCGGTTCGGCGTACCCGTCACGGTTGAGAACGATGCGCGGACGGCGGGGCTCGCCGAGGCGCGGTGTGGCGCCGGAAAAGGTTTTTCCCATGTTTTTTATACGACCGTCTCGACCGGCATCGGCGGCGCGATCATCATCGACGGCCGCATCTACCACGGTGCATCCGGCGTCGCGGGGGAGATCGGCCAGACGCGACTTCCCGATGGCACCGTCTTCGAGCAGGCGGCGGCCGGTCCCGCCATCAAACGGCTCTTCGGCATCTGTCCCGAGGATATCCCGGCGCGTTTGAAAGCGGGCGATCCGTCGGCGCAACAGGCGCTCGACCACCTTACGCGGCTCGTCGGCGTATGGCTCGCCAACACCGCGACGCTCCTCAACCCGGAGGTCATCGTCATCGGCGGCGGACTCGCCAACCTCGGCCCCTGTTTCTTCACACCGGTCAAACGCCACATCAAAGAATACGCCTTCAGCGAAAGCGCCAAAGTAAAAGTACTCAAGGCCGCTCTGGGCGGGCGTTCCGGGGTTATCGGGGCGTTGGCGCTCTGCCGTTAGGCGAACTTCTTCAGATTCTCAAGACGCGCTTCGAGCGACGGATGGGTCGAGAATAGATTCATCAAGGTTCTTCCGGCGCCCGACGGGGCGATGAACATATGCGCGGTCGCCGGCGCTATCTCGCCGGGCGGCACCTGCCGCGCCCCTTCGTGGAGCCGTATCAGGGCATCCGACAGCGGCTGACCGCTCCCCATCAGCTTCGCCGAAAAATCGTCGGCCATGTATTCACGGGACCGCGACACGGCAAGCTGGATGATCATCGCCGCGATCGAGGCAACTATCGATACCAGTATCGTTACGATGAGGTTGCCGCCCCCTTCGTCGTCGTCCCGGCCGCCAAATATCGCGCCCCACTGCGCCATGTTGGCCAGCCACATGATGGCGCTCGCCATCGCCGCGACTATCGTCTGAACGAGCATGTCCCAGTGTTTGATATGGCCCAGTTCGTGGGCGATGACCGCCGCAAGCTCCTGTTCGTTCATCCGGGCGAGTATCCCTTCGGTCACCGCGACCACCGCCGTGGAGGGCGACCGGCCGGTGGCGAAGGCGTTGGGAACCTCCATCGGGATGATGTAGAGGGCGGGCGGTTTCGGGAGTCCGGCGCGCGTCGAAAGGTCGTCGAGTATCTCGTAGAGGCGGCGGTAGCGCTGCGGATCGGCCGGCACGCCGCGGTACATCGCGATGACGATCTTGTGCGAGAAAAGATAGGAAACGAGGTTGATGACCAGCGCGATGATGAAAAAGAGCGTTGCGCCGCCTTTGCCGCCAAGTAATGCACCGAAAAAGATGAAGATGAGAAACATCGCGACCATCAGTAGGCCGCTTTTGAAGACATTGTACATGGTATTATCTCCGAAAGAACGGGGACTTAGTAATCTTCCATACCGCCCATGCCGCCGCCCTGCATCGGCTGACCGCCCGACTTCTTTTCGGGTTTGTCGACAATGACCGCTTCGGTGGTGAGGAGGGTCGAACTGATGGAAGCGGCATTCTGAAGCGCCTGCTTGGCGACCTTGGTCGGGTCGATGATGCCGCTCTTGATCATGTCCTTGTACTCGTCGGCCGCGGCGTCGTAGCCGAAATTGAAATCCTTGTTGTCGAGGATGGTGCGCACGACGATCGAGCCGTCCACGCCGGCGTTGAAGGCGATCTGACGGGCCGGGACCTCAAGCGACTTGCGGATGATGTCGAAGCCGGCCTGTTCATCCTTATCCAGTCCCTCTTTCTTCTTGTTGAGTTCGAGCGAAAGCCGCAGCAGCGCCACGCCGCCGCCGGGAATGATCCCCTCTTCGACCGCCGCGCGGGTCGCATGGAGCGCGTCGTCAACGCGGTCCTTCTTCTCCTTCATCTCGACCTCGGTGGCCGCGCCGACCTTGATGACCGCCACGCCGCCCGCCAACTTCGCGAGCCGTTCCTGCAGTTTCTCTTTGTCGTAGGTGGAGGTCGTTTCTTCTATCTGCGCCTTTATCTGCTTGACGCGGGCGTCGATGTCTTTCTTCTTGCCGGCGCCGTCGACGATAGTGGTGCTGTCTTTGTCGATGACCACCTTCTTCGCCCTGCCGAGTTTGTCGACCGTCACCCCTTCGAGCTTCTGGCCGATCTCTTCGCTGATGAACTGGCCGCCGGTGACGATGGCGATATCTTCAAGCATCGCCTTTCTGCGGTCGCCGAAACCGGGCGCCTTGACCGCCGCGATCTTGAGCGTGCCGCGCAGTTTATTGACCACCAGCGTCGCGAGCGCTTCGCCCTCGATATCCTCGCTGATGATGAGGAGCGGCTTACCCGCACGGGCAACGCCCTCAAGCAGCGGCACGATATCCTTGAGATTGGTCACTTTCTTGTCGAACACGAGGATGTAGGGATCCTCGAGTTCCGCCTTCATCTTCTCGGCGTCGGTGACGAAATAGGGAGAAATGTAGCCCTTGTCGAACTGGAGACCTTCGACCGTTTCGAGCGTCGTCTCCATCCCCTTCGCCTCTTCGACCGTGATGACCCCTTCTTTGCCGACCTTCTCCATCGCCTCGGCGATGATCTTGCCGATCTCGGTGTCGTTGTTGGCCGACACGCTGCCGACCGACATGATGTCCTCGAAACCGCTTATCTTTTTGGTCTTCTTGTCGAGCTGTTCGACGATGTGGGCGACCGCCTTGTCGATGCCGCGCTTGATGCCGATGGGACTGTAGCCGGCGGTGATGTACTTGTACCCTTCGCGGATGATGGCCTGCGCGAGGACCGTCGCGGTGGTGGTGCCGTCACCGGCCGTCTCGGAGGTGCGGGAAGCGACCTCTTTGACCAGCTGGGCGCCGAGGTTCTCGACCTTATCCTCAAGCGTTATCTCCTTGGCCACCGTCACGCCGTCCTTGGTGATCTTGGGGGCGCCGTAGGACTTCTCAAGGACGACATTGCGTCCCTTGGGGCCGAGGGTGACCTTGACCGCGTTGGCAAGGGCGTCGACGCCACGAAGGATAGCCTGTTTCGCGTTCTGTTCGAAAATTATCTCTTTCGCCATGATGTATTATCTCCCTTACTTCTCAATTACCGCAAGAATATCTTCGCCGCGCAGGATGAGATACTCATCGCCGTCGACCTTGACCTCGTTGCCGCTGTATTTACCGAACATCACCACATCGCCCACCTTGACATCGACCGGCTCGCGCTTGCCGTTGTCGAGCAGCTTGCCGCTGCCGACGGCGACCACTTCGGCCTCGATCGGTTTCTCTTTGGCGGTGTCGGGGATGATGATGCCACCCTTGGTCTTCTCTTCGCCGGAACGCCTTTTCACGATCACGCGATCGTTGAGCGGTTTCAGTTTCATAGGTACCTCCTATCGAGAGTTAAAAACAAGCACGCAGGAAAGATAAGCACCATTCCCTATAAGTCAAGGGAACGACGACAAAAAAGAGGGGGACAAATGCGTCCCCCCTCCATAATTTTCTAAGGATTTATTGGACTTTTAGAACACCAGCGAGCAGGAACAAGCCTCGTCAGCGGGCTTGTCGGTATCGGTAAGCAGCTCGTCGGTAAGGAGATTGTCGTCATCCGCCACAAGGCCGTCCCCCGCCTCATCGGCGGTCTCATCGGGCGTCTCGTTGTCGGTGACGGTCTCATCGGTGGTCTCGTCGGGCGTCTCGTTGTCGGTCACGGTCTCATCGGTGACGACCTCGTCGGTGACGACCTCATCCGCATCGACAAGCAGTTCGTCGGAATCGCCGGACAGTTCGTCGCTGTCGCCCGCGATCTCATCGGTCGTGATGTCGTCGGTCACGATATCGTCGGTCACTACTTCATCGGTCATGATCGCGTCGTCGTCGGACTGTTCGACGACCGCGACATTGAGCTCGAAGGTCCCGGCTTCACCGGCCCCGCCGCCCTCGACGGCGATGTAGATGGTGCCGGTATGATCGGCCGTGTAGAGGACGACCTCCGTCGCGCCGTCGGTCCCGGTGTTGGCCGCGCCGATGCATATCTCGCCCTCGCCGCAGACATTGAGCAGGTTGAGCGCCGCATCGAAACCTTCGGCGGGAACGACCTGTATCTGGTATTCGACGCCTTCCGTGACATCCATCGCATACACGATATCGCCGGTCGGCTGGTCGGCATTCGCGCAGGCGGTGCCGTAGGTCTCCATCGCGTTCAGTCTGCCGCCGGTGTCGCCGTTCACCGTGTAAGGCAACGCACCGACAGATATCTCATTACCGCAGATACCCGCTATCAGCTCGCCGGCGCACCCGCCGTCGAGACAGACATCGTTCTGGGTAAGGACATCGCCGTCATCGCAGGTACCACCGTTGACGGAGGCATAGTTCTCGACCGGACAGGACACGCCGCCGCCGGAACAGTATTCGGAAGCATCGCAGATGCCGACCGAAACACGGCATACCGTGGACGAACCGGCAAAAGCATCGACCGGACAATCGGAAGCCGCGCCGGTGCATTTTTCCGTCACATCACAGACGCCCGCGATCGCGCGGCATTCGGTCCCCGCATCAACGAACTTTTCCGCGCAGCCTTTCGTCGTGCCGTCGCAGTTATCATCCAGATCGCAGACGCCGTCCTTCGACCGGCAGACGACATCGGCAGTAGCGACCGCATCATAGGCCGGGCATTCGGTCGTTTCGCCGTCGCAATTATCGGCCACATCACAAAGGCCGTCCTGCGGACGACAGACGACATCGGTAGCGGCGACATCATCCTCCGGACAGTCGGACAGGAATCCGTTGCATATCTCGGCGACATCGCAAAGCCCCGTCGCGCCACGGCATTCGGTATTCGCCACAGCCGCCACAAGTACATCATCGGGACAGTCTGCATTGACGCCGTCACATACTTCGACGGCATCACAGAGAGCTGCCGCGCCGCGGCATTCGGTCCCGGCGTTACCCGCCGCATTGGTGCAGGTACCGTCGCCCGACACGGCGCAGGAATCGACCGTGCAGACATTGTCGTCATCGCAAGTCTCAACGCCGCAGCAGACGCCGTCGGTGCAGTAGCCGACAACACAATCGTCATTCGATCCGCACTCTGCGCCGGGGGCCGCCTTGACCGTGACGGTCACCGGCACCCTGAGGCTGGGACAAAGTACCAGTTGGTACGATATCTTTATCTGTCCATCCCCTGAACGGAGCCCGGCCGTTGTCGTGCCGCCGGTCACGCCGTCGATATACGACGAACCGCCGCCGCCGCCGCCGTGCGCGGGCGAGGTGCCGCCGCCGTAATAGCCGCCACCGCCGCCGCCGTTCCACGGCGTCATCCCGACAGTCGCGTTCCCGCCCTGCCCCAGATCGCCACCTATGGTCCCGCCCGCCGACTGGGTCCCACCGGTCCCGGGGTCAAAGGAACCTCCTCCCGTGAGGCCGGTCTCTCCGCCGCCGTCGCCGCCCCAACAGTCGGTATTGTTGGTCGCACCGCCGCCGCCGCCCGCGACGATCACTCTATCGGTCAACGCGGTACCGCCAACGCGGACATCGGACGCGCCGCCGCCGCCGCCGACACTGTTGGGCTCGCCGGAATAATTGCTCTGACCATGACCACCGCCGTTCCAACCGCCGCCCATGGGTATCGCCTCGATACTGGCGACCGTCCCCCGTCCTCCCACATACAGATTCAGCACCTGTCCCGGGGTAACGGCCAGCGTGCCCTTTGCGTAGCCGCCCAACCCGCCGGCATTCCCTCCGGACCAGCCTTGCGCGCCCCATGCTTCGATCTGAATGCTGGTCACCCCGACGGGAACGACCCATGTCTGAACCGCACCGGTATAATCGAATTCGTCAACAAGGAGGGAATCAGCATCGCTCGCCTCGGCGTAGTAGGTGGTCGTTTCGGTCGGGAAGACCTCGAAGTCCTCGCCGCTCGCGCTGGTTCCTATCGCCACGCCGCCGAATTCTTCGGCATACCACGAGATGGTCGCCCCCGGCGCCGTCGCATTAAGCAGGACGGAAGAGCCGCTGGTGATGGTATCCGGGGTCGCTATCACGGTCGGCCCATCGGTCCGGGCATCACACATAGCAACGGTCACCGGCACTCGTTTGCTGGAACAACGGGTCGGGTCGGGCACCACAACCGTATAGTTGATCGTGATCTTACCGTTACCGGAACGAACACCCGCACTGTTACTCTGATCTGTTCCGGAGTTATATGAACCGCCGCCTGCTCCGGCTAGATATCCATCTCCATTCGTACCGCCGGCGCCGCCGGAATAACCGCCGCCGCCGCCGCCGCCGTTGCCGCCGGCGCCGCCGCCGCCGAAACCACCCAATCCCGCGCTGACACAATTCGCTGCAGGCTCAACACTTATCGCGCCGCCGGAAATAAAAGAGTTCCCGCCACCGTCACCGGAGATCGACCCGTTAGTGAGAAGGCCGCCGCCGCCCGAACCGAACCAGCCGCAGCCGCTACTGCCTCCACCATTAGCACCTCCGGAACCATCCGCGCCTCCAGCGGATCCACCGACGGACCCTCCTGTCGTTTCTGTTCTGCCGGGCTGACCGGGAGCTGCAGCATTATAGTTCTGCCCACCACCGCCGCCAGCTATTACCAACGGAGTATTGTCTGCTCTAGTGACGAACGACCCGCCGCCGCCGCCATAGCCGTAATCATGTGTACCTTGACCTCCAACGATATACTTTATCGTCTCTCCCGGTGTGACGGGAACTGTTCCTTTCATTCTCGCTCCGAGGCCGCCTGATCCTCCCCCGCCTTGAGCTCCCCATGCTTCAATTTCTATACTGGTCACGCCTGCGGGAACGACCCATGTTTCGACAGCGCCGGTATAATCGAGATCAACTGTGCTCTCGACATAAACCACCGGCGACGCCTCGGCATAATAGGTGGTCTCAACGGTCGGCGATACCTCGAAGTCCTCGCCGCTTGCGCTCGATCCTATCGACACGCCGCCCGTTTCCTGAGTGTACCATGCGATCATCGTGCCCGGCACCGTCGTCGCATTCAACTGGACCGACTCGCCGCTCGATATGGAGACCGGTTTCGCTATCACATCGGTGGGCTCGGGAAGGTTGATGCACAGCGAGGTGATGACCACCTTGCCGTCACCGGTGTTGGCCCCGGCGACATTGTCCTGATCCGCGCCATCGTTATAGGAACCGCCGCCGCCGCCGGCACAACCATCGAGCGTCCCGCCCGATCCGCCGCTGTAGCCGCCGCCGCCGCCGCTTCCGCCGCAACATGATCCATAATAGCCACCGCCGCCACCGTAGGCTCCACCGGGAACTCCACCGTCACCCGGGTAGGCACCGGCATTGGAGCCACTGTCGTAATCTGAAGTTCCGGCCGTCAACCAGCCGCCGCCGCCGGCGCCAAAATATGAGGTACCGCCGTTCCCGCCGGTCCCGCCCGTTCTCGGGGGGTTCGTGCCCGGGGCACAGATACCGTCCTGCCCGGAAGTCCCCGTCTGGCCACCGCCACCCAGAGCACTGCCATAATAAATACAGTGGAATCCGCCGCCGCCGCCGCCCGCCACGATCAAAGGCTCGCCGTCCTTAACGATAAAGGTGCCGCCGCCACCGCCGGAACCACAGTTTGAATCCGAGCCTCTCTGTCCAACCAGAATATGCAGCGTGTCGCCCGCGTTCAGCGAGAAATCTCCCTTTACGACAGCGCCCTTGCCGCCCACATACGGACCCGACCCGTTTTCTCCGGTACTCGTTCCGCCTTCGGCGCCATAGGCTTCTATCCGGTAAGTGCCCGTTACGGGAACCACCCATTCTTGGAGGCCCTGCGTACCGATCGTGACCTCTCCCGCAAGAGCGGTCTCCGTGTAGGCTGTATCGCACTGTCCCTGCGTCGGACCGGTCTGCCCGGGCTGCCCGCAGTTGGTGAACGCATAGGCCCCGACCGTCACGGTCACCGGTACCCGGCTGCTGGCACACGCAGAGATCGATGCGTCGGTATAGGTTATCGTTATCTGACCATGGCCCGAACGAACACCCGCGGTCGTTTCGCCGTCGGTCACGCCGCCGATATAAGACGAACCGCCGCCGCCGGAGCCATGCGCGGGCGAAGTGCCGCCGCCGTAATAGCCGCCGCCGCCGCCGCCGTTCCACGGCTCCATCGTACTTTTGGCACTTCCGCCTTTCCCCAACGCGCCGCCGATGGTCCCGCCTTCCGACTGGGTCCCGCCGGTCCCGACTTCGTAGTCGTCGCTGCATCCCCCATCGGCGCCGATCTCTCCGCCGCCGTCACCGCCCCAACAATCCTCGTTATCGGTCGCACCGCCGCCGCCGCCGGCCACGATGATCCGGTCGGCCAGTGTCGTACCACCGATCCTGATATCGGAAGCGCCGCCGCCGCCGCCGGCATTGGCACCATTGTCATTGGTCTGCCCATGTCCGCCACCGTTCCATCCGCCGCCCATCGGCGCATACGGAACATCGGCCACGGCTCCTTGTCCCCCCACATACAGATAGAGGGTCTCGCCCGGCGTAACGGCCAGCGTCCCTTTCGCATAGCCGCCCTTGCCGCCGGAATAGTCGCCGCTCCAGCCCGCCGCACCCCATGTTTCTATCTGGATGCTGGTAATGCCTTCGGGAACGATCCATGTCTTGACCGCGCCGCTATAGGTGAAGTTCTTGACCTGCGTGCTGGAAACACCCGACGCCTCGGCGTAATAGGTCATCGTCATTTCCGGTGAGACCTCGAAGTCCTCGCCGCTCGCGCTTTCCCCTATCGGCTCGCCGCCGGTCGGTTCGGTGTACCACTTGATCGTCGTGCCCGAGGTTGTTGCGTTCAACTGGGATTTATCGCCATAACCGACCGTGGCGGGTGTCGCCGTCACATCGGTCGGATCGGGTGTCACACCGGGACAGAGGCTACTTATCCGCGCAAAACCATCGCCGTGATGACCGGTCTCCGTCCCACCGGCGGGATCGGGCATCAGATCGTTCCCCGCGATGAGTTCCGTCTCGTTCAGGTAGTATTCCGTTCCCGGGGTATAGCCGATCGGCTTGTAGGAGACATCGGTCAGGACATAGCCCGAACCACCAGACGATGTGGGCCAACTCGTCACGCCGCCATACCAACCGCCGCCGGGGCCGCCGTTCGCCCAGTTGTCACTGCCCTCCGCGCCACCGTTGTAACCGCCCGCAGAGCAAGTATTCCCCTGATTGTTCGGGTTCCCATAGCCGAAGGAGCCGGCAACCACGCCTTCAGGGTAATCGTAATCGGAAGTGCCGCTCCCGGTCTGTGTCGCACCGGTGATATGGACACCCTGCGTATCATAGGTCGGCGCGACCTCTCCGCCGCCATCGTTCCCGACATAGGTCGCCCCCTCATAATTTTTCCCGTGTCTTCCGCCGCCGCCGCCGGCAACGATGATCCGAGAGTAGAGCCCCTCAGCGCTTTTCCAGTCGCCGCCCACAAGGCGGATATCGGTGGCGCCGCCGCCGCCCGTCGAGTTCCAGCTCGAACCAAGGCAGCCGATACCCTGAGACCCGACATAGACATAGAGCGTGGTCCCCGCCGTCAGATGGACCGCTCCCTTCGCATAGCCGCCCCGACCGCCGAAGACGGTCGTCGGATTCGCCGGATCGTCACCGCCCTGAGCTCCCCAAGTTTCCAGAAGATAATCACCCGTGTAGAGCGCCGTGAATGTCTGGACATCGCCGATAGCCTCGAAATCAACGGCACCGCCGCCGCCCGCCCGCATCTGCCGCTCCGGCATGGCCAGAAGGCCGATCTGACCCGCCTCATCGGGGAGAAAGAGATCTGTAGTTCCATAAATCCCCGTTGCAGAAGCCGATCCGTTGAGGGCCGTCCCCTCATTCTCGCCGCAAGCGGCAAGAATGAAAGCAAGGAACAGCACATTCACCATGTTCCAAAAACGCATGTCGCACCTCCGTGCACTATCTGATAATGATCTGAAGACCTCTCGAACAGGCACCATTATATTTTAAGGGATTTGTATTGCAATTGTTTTCACTTTTTTCTTTAGATCTCTATTTTTCAATGAGAAAATAAGCCGAAGAAAGCTACCGAATTTAATGAGGTTCTCGAGGTCCAGACCTTAGAAGACCACCGAACAGGAACAACCATCGTTCTTCGGCTTTTTGGTATCGGCGTCATCGCCGTTCTCGTCGGTAAGGAGGCTGTCGTCGTCGGAGGCGGTATCGATGTCCACGGTGTCGGTATCGGTGGTGATACCGTCGTCGGTCATCGGCTGGTCGGCTTCGGGCTGCCACAGGTCGGCATCGTTGGTGTCCTTGTCGGCGTTGTCGAAGTCGACGGTGTCGCCATCCAATTCATCGTCGGTAGCGTCGTCGGTCGTGTCATCGGCGACCTCATCGGTATCGGTGGTCTCGTCAGTGAGCAGTTCGTCCGAATCGCCAAGAAGCTGATCGCTGTCGGTCAGTGCATCGTCGTCGGGATAATCGTAATCGGGTATCTCGGACTCGGTAATGCTCATGATGTATTCACCGCCGAGGTAGTCGGCACTCTCGACCACGATGTAGTAGGTTCCGTTCTCGGTCGGCTCGAAACCGACGGTATCGGTACCGGCCGCGAGACACACGGTGCTGTCGGCGCAGGCGTTCATCACCATGACGGTGCCGACGAATTCGCCGAGGTTGGTCAGCGTTATCTCATAGCTCATCCCGATCTGCGCGGTGAACGAGTAGACGATATCGGGATAGTAGCGGAACTTGTCGCCGCCGCAGGAGGCATCGTAGACGCCAATGTGGTCGGCGCGGCCTGCGGTGTTGTTCTGATCCTGATAGGGTATCGCGTCGATGACCACCGGCGCGCCGCAGGTACCGGTCGCCTCATCGCCGATGCAGCGGCCCTCCTGACAGGTGTCGGGTTCGGTAAGCGGGTTGCCGTCAACGCACGACTGGCCTTCGGTGGCGCTGTTGTCTTCGGTCGGGCAGTCGGGGCCTTCGCCCGAGCAGTACTCGGCGCCCGAGTCGCACGAATCCTTGTAGGGACGGCAGACCACGCCCGATTCGGCGAAACGGTCGAGCGGACAATCGGTGCTCCAACCGTTGCAGTATTCAGCCAGATCGCACAGATCGGACTGTTCGCGGCAGACCGCGCCCCAATCCTTGTAATAATCGCTGGGGCAGTAGGCCGAAGCGCCGGTGCAGCGTTCCTCGGCGTCGCAGTCGCCGACCGCCGAGCGACAGACTATGGAGATGCCCATGAAGCTGTTGTCGGGACAGTTCGGGCCGTTGCCGGGGCAGTATTCAGCGGTATCGCAATCGCCCGCGGCGTCGCGGCAGAGGGTCGTCGAAGCGAAGAATGCGTCGGCCGGGCAGTCTTTGCCTTCGCCGTCGCACACTTCGCCGGTATCGCAGTCGCCCGCCGCCGGACGGCAGGTCTGCCCCACCCCGAGTATCAGATCGGCCGGGCAGGAGAGGGTGTATCCGTCGCAGTATTCGACCGAGTCGCACAGGCCGGTAGCGGCACGGCAGACATCGGAATCGGTCTTGAGCGCGTCGGCGGGACAGTAGGCGGAAACGCCGCTACAGTACTCGACCTTGTCGCAGGCGCCGGCCGAACCGCGGCAGGAGAAGGTGTCGTCGCGGTATCCGTCGATCGGACATTCGCCGTTCAGGCCGTCGCAGGACTCCGGCAGATCGCAGTCACCGGCCGAGACCCGGCAGGTCGTACCGCTGTCGACCACATCGTCGGCCGGACAACTCTTGTTCGTGCCGTCGCAGGTCTCCTCGATATCGCAGTCGCCGGTCACCGAGCGGCACACGAAGGAGCTGTCCTGCACCTCGTCGGTCGCCGGGCAATCCTTGGTGAAACCGGTGCAGGCATCGGCCTTGTCGCAATCGCCCACCGCGCCGCGGCAGACGAATGTCTCATCCTGCATCGCGTCGTTCGGACAGTCGGGCGACGAACCGGGACAGTATTCGATGAGATCGCAGTCGCCGTCCGCCACGCGGCATATATCGGCGCCCGTCTTGTAGGCATCGACGGGACAGGAGCCCGAGGTGCCGGGACAGTATTCGGCGGCATCGCAGTCGCCATCGGCGGCGCGGCAGAGCTGGGTATTTGCCTTGAATGCGTCGTTCGGACAGGTCGCCGACGAACCGCTGCAGTTCTCAGCGTCATCGCACAGCCCGTTGGCGCCGCGGCACTCGACCGTGTTCGCCTTGAAGGAATCGGCTGGACACGCCTTGACATCGCCATCGCATTTTTCTTCGACATCGCAGAAACCGGCGATCGCGCGACAGGTGTAAGTATCCGGCTGTACGCCGTCGGCCGGACAGGCGCCGGACGAACCGCTGCAATGTTCCGCCGCGTCGCACAGGCCGATCGAAGCGCGGCAGACATCGGCACTGCTCTTGAAGATATCGGTCGGACAATCCTTGGTCACGCCGGTGCAATTCTCCACCGTGTCACACACGCCGTTCGCGGCACGGCAGACCGAGGCGATGTCCTTGAATGTATCCTGAGGACAGGTGGCCGTCGTGCCGGTGCAGTTCTCGGCCAGATCGCAATCGCCATCGGCGATACGGCAGACGACCGCACTGGTTTTATAGCCGTCGGCGGGGCAGGCGGCCGACGAACCGGTGCATTTCTCGGCGGCATCGCAGTCGCCGTTGGCGACGCGACAATCTATCGTGTTCGCCTTGAACGCGTCGACCGGGCAGGTCTTGGCCGAACCGTCACATTTATCCTCGACATCGCAGACATCCGCAACCGGCCGGCAGGTCATGGTATTGTTCTGCACCTCATCGGCGGGACAGGACGATGAGGTCCCGCTACAGGTCTCCTGTTTGTCGCACGGCAGGGTGGCGACACGGCAGACATAGGCGTTGTTCTGGTAGCCGTCGGCCGGGCAGGCGGTAGAAGTGCCGGTGCAGTTCTCCGCCTTGTCGCAGAGCGCTCCCGGCGCCGCGGCACGGCATTCATGAGAACTCGGTTGATAACTGTCGGCGGGACAAGCACCCGTCGTGCCGGTGCAGTATTCAGCGGCATCGCAGTCGCCCACGGCGGGATTACAGATGACCGTGTCGGCTTTGAAGGCATTGACCGGACAGTTTGCCGTCGTGCCGTCGCAGGTCTCCATGACATCACAATCTCCCGTCGCGACACGGCAAACGGTCGTATCCGGCTCGACCCCATCGGTCGGGCAGGAGGCCCCGGTACCGGTGCAGTATTCGGCGATATCGCAGTCACCCGCCGATCCGCGACAGAGGGTCGTATCGGGTAGGAAGTTGTTGGCGGGGCAGGAGGCCGACGAACCGGTGCAGTATTCGGGCACATCGCAGAGGGTGCCATCGGCTACCGCTCGGCACACGGTACCGGCGGTGGCATAGTTGGCGACGCAGGTGCCCGTTCCATTGCAGGAATCGGGGGTATCGCAGGTACCGCTCGCGGGACTGCCGCAGACGGTGCCGGACAGATCGTAGCAGTTGTTCGCCGTTTCATTACAGGTCTTGTTGCAGTCGGCGCCGCCGGTGCAGGGATCGCCCGCCGATTCACAGCGGTCGTCGGTCTCGTCACAGGTTTCCACGCCGGTGCAGTAAAGCCCGTCGTCGCAACTGCGAGCCGCGCCGCCGACACACTGCGCCGAGGCGTTGCAGGCGGTGTTCACGGTGCAGAACTGGCCGTCGTCACAGACCGTTCCGACCGTGAGCGCGGCGTTGCTACACGCCCCCGCGTTGCAGGTATCGCCGGTGCAGGGATTGTCGTCGTCGCAGGAGCCGCAGGAACCGCCGCAGCCGTCATCGCCGCAGACGCGGGCGCCGCAATCCGGCGTACAGGCGCCACCCTGATAGAGCCGCACCGCATCGACCGCGAAGCCGTCGGTCGAAATGCCGTAGCTGCCGTACTGCTGTATCTTGATAAGCGTTTTCTTGGTCAGCGTGATGCCGGCCTGCGCCGCGCGGGCGTTGACCTGAGCACTGAAGAGTTTCCATGACGCGGTCGTTCCCTCGGCCGGCGTAAGGCCGACGATCTTGTACCAGTTGACGCCGTCGACCGATATCGCGACGCCGTCGGTATTGCTTATGCCGGTGAAGTCGTCGGGCATCTGCTGGCCTTCGTCGTTGAAGTGTTTGTGATAGAATTCGAAGTAGACATTGCTCTTCCCCTGCAGATCGGCGAAGAGGATGAACTGGTTGACCGCCCACTGCGTATCGGCCTGACTGTCCATGAGGACATGGTAGGTGCCCGCGTAGGGCGAGAAGGTATTCCAGACGCGGGTGCGGCCGTAGGCGTTGGGCACCGGCACATCGACCCACGAGGAGTTCCATGAACCGGCCTCGAAGCCTTCGGTGTAGTCGGGCGTCCGGGCGGCGCGGTCGCCGACCGTCACGGTGACGGTATCGGTGCCGCAGTCCATGCCGTCGCATACCTCGACCTCGAAGGTCAGCGCCTGCGGGGTCATATAGAGCGTGTAGGGAGCACGGAAATGCATGTGGCCGACATAGTCGTTCACGATCTCGACCGGTGTGCCCAATGTCTGACTCCAGGTATACTGGAGCGCGGTATTGGGTCCATGATCGGGATCGCTGGAGGCGGTCGCGTCGAGCGCCACCCACTCGAGGTCGACGGCGTTCTTGTCGGTGCCCGCGTTGGCGGTCGGAGCGACATTCGGCGACGAATCGAGGACCGTCACCACGATGCTGTCGGTCGCGCAGTGGCCGTTCGAGCCGTCGCACACCTGCAGCTCGAAGGTAAATGCCTTGTTGCCCCAGATCGGGCTCGGCGACATAAAGGTCGGGTTCGCCGTCGTCGCACCGGTAAGGCTCAATGTCGGCGTTCCCGTGGTCTGCGTCCACTGGTAGGTCAGCGTCTCGCCGTCGGGATCGGAGGAACCTTCACCGTGAAGCGTGGTAAGCGTCCCTTCGTTCACCTGCTGATCGCTGCCGGCATTCGCCGTCGGCGCAAGGTCGCGATAGACGCGGATGTCGTCCCACGCGAAGTAGCTGCTGCTGTAGTAGTAGTCGAATCGCTGGAACT
>CAYPQK010000033.1:0-11279 GCA_964412895.1 uncultured Spirochaetales bacterium | reverse complement strand
CTCCACTACCCAGTAGTTCGCGTAGGTCGCCGTTTCCCAGGTCTCGTTAAGGCCGAGGGTGGCCGCGGTACGATGATCAATATTGATGCCGACATAGTCGTCGGTACAGTCGGCGCCGTCGCACACATGCACTTTAAAGGTAAGGGTCTCGGGGTTGGTGATTATCGGCACCCGGAAGGTCGGGCTCACGGTATTGGGGTTGTTGAGCGTCACGGTCAGCGTGCCGCCGGATTGCGTCCACGCATAGGTCAAGGGGGAAGGACCGCTGTCGGGGTCGCTCGAACCGGCCGCCGTCAGCGTCACCACCTGCCAGTCGACCGCGTTCTGGTCGGGACCGGCATTGGCGATCGGCGGTATATTGGCGCGCAGGGTGCGGTCGTCGCCGAGGTCGGTGTCTATTTTGGAAATGGCGGGAATGTCCCGCAACGACCGTTCGAAAAGCGTCGCGAAGAAGAGCGCCTGCTCGTCGCTCCCCCACGGCTCGTCCTCGGGAGCGAGCGCACCGTCCTCTTCGGTCATCTCGACCGGATCGGTGGTCGCCTGCGCCTGCAGACCGCACCCTTCGTCCTCCTGTCCCTCGACGCACTCTTCGCCGCATGAGACAAAAAGGAACACCATCGCCACGAACGACATCAACAACCAACTGGTTTTCATGATCTACCCCTACACAAGAAAAAACCCGGGGAATTATATCCCCTAAAAGAGGAAAAAGCAAGGCGTCTGAAATATTTGCAACTCACCGTCATTGCTTATGATTATCGATGTTTTGATTAAAGAAATACTTGGATCAGTTCGCGGCGTTCTTGAAAACGAACGGGTAGGTCACCACGACGATGCCCCCTCCTTTGGGCGCCGGGAAACGGATCTTGCGTATCTGTTCGGCGACACAGGTCTCGACCGGTTCGCTCTGGATGGAGGCGCGCTGGACCTTCGAACTGGAGACCTGTCCGGTCTTCGAGATGATGAAGTTGATGACCACTTTACCGTAAAGTTTCGGGTCCTTGTTGAGTTCCTTTTCGTAACAGTACCGTATCTTGGCGATGTTCCGTTTGATGTACGCGTCAATGACGGCGCGGTCGAGCGCCCCCATCATGACCGCATCGCCGCCGCCCGCCGATATCTGGGCGAGCTTCTTACCGTCGATACGCCCCTCTGTCATGCCATAGCCCATACGATATCCGTTACCGCCCTTGCCTCGAGTATGGATCCCGCCGATACCGAGCGCATTGCCACCACCGCCGGTGCCGAATCCACGAGTCCCCAGACCGCCGGTACCGAATTGGTCGACGCCGCTGATGCCGGTCACCGAACCCAATATCCGGTCAAGCCCCGTGCCGGTCGCCCCACCGCCGAATACCCGTTCTATCACCCGCGCACCGCTGGTCAGCGCACCCATGATACCAGACCCTTGGGCGACCTTCTCATCAATCGCACGCTGGGAAGAACCTTGCGAATTAGCGACCCTGCTGGTCTTTGAGCCGACGCGCCCCTCATCGCCGAGCGACTTGCGCGCCTGCGCCGCATCGGACAGACCGTCGATCTTCTTCTTGAGAATGATCTTCTTCTCCGGTTCGATCTTTTCGATGACCGGCTCATCGGCCGGAATGTTCACGAAGATGCCACCCTGCTCAACCGTCACGAAATCGGCCTCGATGGGCGGCGTTTCGATGATCGAATTCACGAGGATCATGCCGACCGCGAAGACGAAGAGAAACAGCGACACCAGCGCGGTGTCGACCTGTTCAAGGAGCGCCGCCGGCCGTACCTTTTCGCGCCCCGTCATCCGGATGGCAAGCGTCACCGGCCCGAACTCGAGCACCGCGCCGCAGCCCCGCTCAAGCACCAGTTCGTCGCCGTGTTCGTCGAGATACTCCCCCACTTCGCGCGAGCTATCCGCAGTATAGATGCGTCCCTTCATGGCGCGGGAAAGCATGAGCGCCATCACCCCGTCGCGCATCGTGATAAGCTGGTGGAGCGGCTCATCCCACACCGATTCATCCACCACGATATCGGCCGCGTCGGCGTGACCGATGCTCACCGCACCGCGCGCCGCGATGACCTCCATCAAGGCCCCGTTCCAGATGACCCGGATCTCCGGGTAATTCCGTGCCGCCGACAGCTCCCCCTGCTGCGGGACCGGGATGAGGGGAAGATCGTAAAGCAGGCGTCTTCTTGAAGCGTTCATAACACCCTCCTTCAGTTAGCGTTCATTGCCGGCATCGGCCGACCGTCCCGCCGTCTCGGAAAGCAATTCCGCCTTCTCGACAAGCCGCAGGAACTCGGCCCGATACCCTTCGTCATCCGCACCTTTCGCTCCCTTCGCCGCCGCGGTGACCGCCTTCCAGTCGAATTTCCCGGCGTAGGGCGACTTCTTGAGCAGCATCCCGAACCCGACCACCGCCGCCGCGAACCGCACATCCTCCGGCGCCTCGGCGAAGGTACGGCGCGCAGAGACGCTCACGGCGCGGCTGATGAGTTTGCTCGTCTCCTCTTTCGGCGCCTTGTAGCGCAGTTTCACCAGCGCCAGCTCGCCGGTATCGGCCGCGGTGGTGTCGGTCGCCGCCTGATAGCGAAGCGGATCGACCGCCGGCAGTTCCTCCGACCCGGCCGGGACGATCTCGTAGAGCGCCGTCACGGTGTGCCCCGCGCCGATCTCGCCCGCGTCCTTTTTGTCGTCGTTGAAATCCTCCTTGGCCAGACGGCGATTCTCGTAGCCGATGAGCCGGTAGGAGGCGACCGCCTTGGGATTGAACTCTATCTGTATCTTGACATCCTTCGCGATGGTCAGGAGCGTCCCGCCGAGCTGTTTGACGAAGACCTTCTTCGCTTCAAGCAGGCCGTCGATGTAGGCGTAGTTGCCGTTCCCCTTGTCGGCCAGTTTCTCCATCTTGGCATCCTTGTAGTTGCCCATACCGAAGCCGATGACCGAAAGGAATATCCCCTTCTTGCGCTTCTGTTCGATCATCTTCACCAGCGTCGCATCGTCGGAGATGCCGACATTGAAATCGCCGTCGGTGGCGAGAATGACGCGGTTGTTGGCGTTCGCCGCGAACTGCTCTTCGGCGGTCCGGTACGCGAGTTCTATCCCCTCGGCGCCCGCCGTACTGCCTCCTGACCGGAGATTGTCGATCGCATCGAGTATCTTTTTCTTGTCGTTCCCCGCTGTGGGCGCGAGAACCTGCCCCGCCGCACCGGCGTAGACGACTATCGCGACGCGGTCCTGCGGCCGCAGTTCCTTCACGAGCAGAGAGAATGCCTTCTGCAGGAGCGGCAGTTTGTTCGGATCGGACATCGAACCGGAGACATCGATGAGGAAGGTCAGGTTCGCGGGCGGCATCTTTGCCGTCGCCACCTCTTTCCCCTTGAGGCCGACCTGCAGGAGAAGATGACCTTGCGCCCACGGGCAGTCGGCGAGGGTGGTACTCACCGAGAACGGATCGCTCCCCGACGGCTCCGGATAGCGGTAGCTGAAGTAGTTGATGAGCTCCTCGATACGGACCGCGTCGACCGGCGGCAACTGATCGGTGGTAAGGAAGCGCCGCACATTGGCGTAACTCGCGGTGTCGACATCGATGGAGAAGGTCGAGAGCGGATCGTGGAGCGCCGACTTGAAGCCTTCCTCCTCTTTTCCTTCGTACTGTTCGGTGTCGTAGGTGTAGGACTGCACCACCGCCGCGCCGGCGGCACGACCGTAGGCATGGAAGGTCATCGATCCGTAGCCGTAGCCCTGCCCCGAACCGCCGCGACCACGAGTACCAAGCCCGCCGATGCCGAGCGCATTACCGCCGCCACCGGTCCCGAAACCGCGCACCTCACCATGCAAAGCACCCATCACGCCGGGGCTCATCGCCACCTTCTCATCGATCCCTCGGCGCGAACTGCCCTGCGCATTGGCGACCGCGCTCTTCTTCTCCACTGGAACGACCGCCTCGGTCACCGGCGCTTCTTTCTCCAGCGCCTTGATCTCTTCATTGATGATCAACGAGTCGTCGAAGCCGACCACGCCGTCGGGCGTCTCGCGGGCGTTCTGCCCCATCTCCGCCACCTCGCAGGCGAAGAAGGCAACGATCATCGCGACCGCTACCGTCATGACATTCACCAGCTTTCTCATGGCATCCTCCATCGGGCCGATTGATAAAAAGCACCGTGCACAGCTCGACTCTGCACTATTTTTTCCGCCCGTTCGACCGGCTCGGGAAGGAAGAACATTCTTTAATGATATCGGCGTCCGGCCTTGCAAGCCGGAACGCGGTTGACAAATAACATCGGCGGCATAGGATGTTTCTTCGGTATCCGATCCCCAACCGAGGAGGTCCTCCGTGAAGAACGCCACCATATCGCTCTTCCTGTTCACGGCTATCGCTCTTCTTTCGTTTTCGCTGGGCGCACAGACCCGTATCGTCGGCGGCACCGAGGCGACGCCGGGCGAATTCCCCTTCATGGTCGCCCTGCAGTGGCCGCAATACTATGGCGAGGATGTGGTCTTCTGCGGCGGCGCGCTGATAGCCCCGCAGTGGGTCATTACCGCGGCGCACTGCATCGAATACACTACGCCCGGCCAGATCATCGCGGTCATCGGGCGGCACGACATGACCACGACCGCCGGCGAAGAGATCGCCGTGACGCAGGGTTTCATGCACGAAGGCTACGACGCGGACAACATCTGGAACGATATCGCCCTGCTCCATCTCGCGACGCCCTCATCGGCCGAGCCGATGTATCTGGAGACCGGTGAGGTCGCCGTCGGCACACTGCTGACGGTCGTCGGCTGGGGTCTTACCGATGAGTACGACGAGAACAGCTCCCCCGACGGGTTGTACAAGGTCGCGGTCCCGGTGGTGAGCAATGTCGACTGCAACGCCTCGTACGATCAGGGCTGGGGAAGCACCGACACCGTCACCGACAACCAGCTCTGCGCCGGCTACAAACAGGGCGGGCAGGATTCCTGTTCGGGCGATTCGGGCGGACCGCTGTTCCTCAAGGACGGCGACTCGTTCGTCGACATCGGTATCGTCAGCTGGGGCAACGGTTGCGCCGAACCGGACTACTACGGCATCTACACGAAGGTCTCCGCCTACATCGGCTGGATAGAGGAAAAGATCGGGACCGATCTCGACCCGGCGCCGGACGACGACTCGGTGACCGACGATACGACCGATCAGTCGGACGGGTCCGACCTGTCAGACGAGTCCGACAATACGGTCGCCGTCGACACCGAAACTCCCGACGATACGCCGGAACCCGACAGCGCCG
Organism: uncultured Spirochaetales bacterium; assembly: GCA_964412895.1. Taxonomy (GTDB): domain Bacteria; phylum UBP6; class UBA1177; order UBA1177; family JAKLFG01; genus CALMRE01. The sequence continues at coordinate 6,026 of CAYPQK010000033.1, read as the reverse complement.
CGGTCGACGAGTTCATCTTCCCCGACGATACCGGCAAAAAGAATGGCGCCGACGACGGCTGCGGCTGTTCGCTTCTTTTCTAAATATCTTGTGAACTCCCGTTTTTTCGTTACAATCGGCACCGTTATGGAGCCTGTGATGCGCTATGTTATCGGCGGTCTTTTTTGCGCGGTCATGCTGTCGGCATGCGCCCGCGAAGGGGACCAGAACATCATGTACTTATTTAAAGGCGAGGTGACCACCGTCACCGAGTTCCGCCGCGAGTACGAGGAGTGGATCACCGCCTCGGGCCGCACCGACAGCCCCGAACAGCGCCGGAATTATCTCGAGAACCGCGTCATCGACGAGGTCTTCTACAATAAAGGAAAGCTCGAAGGGATCGAATATCTTCCCGACATCAAGGAGAAGGTCGACGCCTACAAACGCCAGCTCATCGTCGAGAAGACGCGCGAACGGATAGACCGCGACCTCTACCCCTTCGACGAGGAATCGATCAAGAAGTATTACGCCGAGCATAAGGACCGTTTTGTCCGCGACAAGCTTTACCGAATCTACGCCATCCGCGTCAAGAGCAAGGAACGCGCCTTCGAGACCTACGGAAAGCTCACCACGGAAGGGGGTAGCATCCGCCTCCTTTCGGCGCGCTACTCCGACGACAAACGGCTTGCCGACATGAACGGCGACTGGGGGCTGTTCAGCGACGATGTGATGGACGATTCGTGGAAAACGGCGGTGCTCCAGAAGCGGGTCGGCGACCTTATCGGCCCGGTGCGCGACAGCGAGAATTACTGGACGATCATTGAGCTGGCGGGGTTCGCCTACAAACGGGAGCTTCCCTTCGAACGGGCCTATCCGCTCATCGTCCGCGAACTGGTGCGCCGGAGCGGCGACGACAAATGGCGGCAGTACCGCGAAAAACTCCTGCGCGAGTACGGCGTGAAGGTCAATGAGAACAATCTGCAGTGGGAATAACAATGACCCTGTCGATGCGCGAAATAGATCAGGCGGTCAAGGAACTGACCGAGAAACGGGCGACCTTGAACAGTTCGCTCGAGATCGACCGGAAACGGCACCGTCTCACCGAGGTGGAGCGTCAACTGCTCGACCCGTCGGTCTGGAACAACACCGATAAGATGGCCGATCTGAACCGCGAAAAACGCCTGTTGCAAAGCGGGCTGACGATCTTCAACGCCTTCGACACCGCGATGGACGAACTGACCGTCACGATGGAGTTCGCCAAGGAGGACGCCGGGATGGCGGCCGAGGCCGAGGCCCATATCCTGACGGCGCAGCAGCTCGTCGGGAAACTTGAGTTCCAGAAGATGCTCGGCGGCAAGACCGACGCGAATAACGCGTTCCTTTCGATAAACGCCGGTGCCGGCGGCCGCGAATCGCAGGACTGGGCGACGATGCTCCTGCGGATGTATCTGCGCTGGGCTGAACGGCGCGGTATGCAGGTCGAAGAGATGGACCGGGCGACCGGCGACGACGCGACCGGCATCAAAAGCGTCACGATCCTCATCAGCGGCGACTACGCTTACGGCTACCTCAAGGCCGAGATAGGCGTCCACCGGCTGGTCCGCATATCGCCCTTCGACGCCAACAAGCGGCGGCACACCTCGTTCGCCAGCGTCTTTGTCACCCCCGAAATAGACGACTCCATCGACATACAGATAGAGGAAAAGGACCTCAAGATCGACACCTACCGGGCGAGCGGCGCCGGCGGCCAGCATATCAACAAGACCGATTCTGCCGTCCGCATCACCCACTTGCCGACCAACTCCGTGGTGCAGTGCCAGAACGAGCGGTCACAGCACAAGAACAAGGCGACCGCCATGAAGATGCTCCGCTCGAAGTTGTACGAACTGGAGTTGGAGAAGAAGGCGGCCGCGAGCGCCGAACAGGAAAAGACCAAGATGGGGATCAACTTCGGCAGTCAGATCCGTTCCTATGTCGTCCATCCGTATAAAATGGTGAAGGATCACCGGTTCGATTTCGAGACCGGCAACGCCGAGGCGGTCCTCGACGGCGCCGAGATACTCGACCGCTTCATGGAAGATTTTCTCCTCAGAACGGGCAGTCCGAAGTAATCCGCCACACCTCCCTGTCAAGGGAGGGCAGGGTGGGTTTCACCGCGTCGGGACGGGGAAAACCCCCTCATTCCCCCTTGACAGGGGGATGTCATTACCATATTAATAGGGTAGTAAATAGGGCAATGTCCGGCAACATCATAGAACTATTGAACTATATACTTGACAACTAAGACATTAAGATTCAAATGTGGCCCCGATGGCTCTATCAATGCCACTACTAACACCAACCGTCCGAACAGGTTTTATTATTAGAAACGCAGTCTTCAAACAAAAGCAACACCCCCATTTCACATTTTAGCAAATACTTACCGTCAGATGAACATATAGTCCCATCTCCCGAGCAAGGATCACCTGCATCTATCGAGACATCGATGCACTTGAGATCAACACAATCGTACCCCTCTGCGCAATCTGACGCCATTTCACAGCCACAAAGTTTTTTGCGAAACTCATCACATACATCATTTTCCATCCAAACAGAGCAAGAAACCTCTTTCATGCAACTTATCAAATCTTTCGCTGCTTCAAAATTGAATACTCCCATGTCACATATCGGTTCATAGACATATACATCATCACCCGCACTCGTCGTGTCCAGTTCTTCTTTGCTTTGCGTGACACAGTCTTTTTGCGAAGCGTATTGCTGAACGAACTCGTCTTTGCTGCATTCGTAGGATCGCTTGCAGTAAAGCTCTATGCTTCCGTTTAAGTAGTTCGCTTCGGTGTAGCTTCCATCGCCGTCACAGGCGAAAACCATCCATGCAAAACAAAGAAACAGCACTACAAGACTGACCATTTTCCTCATAGAATATCTCCTCGAAAAGGTTGATGTCGCCTTTTGCCCTTTCATATCAACCGAATGCTTACTCGTCACATTTATCTTCTACTTCTTGAAGCGCATGTTCGTAATCTTCCCACGCATTTTTTACGCCTCGATATTCATAAGAGCAATCGTTAGAAAGGTCCTCGGTCTCACCGCATCTTTTTAACTTATTTGCCCTAGTCGCCAATTCCTGCGCCTTTTCAATAGCATTCTTTTTTGCCTCTTTGCATTCTTCTGCTTTTTCCGCCTTCTCTTTTTCTTCGCGCTCCTCCTCCTCATCAAGTTTTTTAGAGCCATAATGCAAACTGCTTCCATAGCTAGGAGAAACCTTGCCACATGAATTCCCGCAACTTTGGGCGGCCAAATTACATTGTTCTGCGGAAGTGCTAAACAGCAATCTGCAATTTGCCGCCTTATGGGTAAAGCACCCGACATCATTGCCACATATATTCTGAGCTTGCGAATAACAACTCTTAACATCATCATCCGCTCTTCTGACACAGGTCTCAAGGCCATTAGCGCAAGACTGATAGCATGAAGCAGAGGTCAACAGCAATAACACTACTTCGACGATCATACATCCCTCCGTTTTTACAAAGACGCTTGATTTTATCACAGCAAAGAAAGGAAGCAAGGAAATCGGAATAAGGAAAACCCCCTCAATCCCCCTTGACAGGGGGACGCAATTCTTTGGCCCGCGCTTCGACACGCATCTGAAGATCGGCATACACCCCGCCGATGTTGCCCATCACCTCTGAATTCATGTAGCGAATAACCTGTACGCCCAGTTGGTTCAGCAGGACGGTCCGCTCTTCGTCGTACTCCGCCCTATCGTCGTGGCTTCTCCCGTCAAGTTCGATGACCAACAGGAGTTCGGAACAATAAAAGTCCGCTATGAAGTGCAAGAGCGGTTTCTGCCGCGTGAATTTATAGCCGCACGGCCGACCGCGAAGCACCTCGAACCACAGTTTCTTTTCCGCATCGGTTTGATTTCGGCGCAACTCGCGGGCGCGGTCCTTTAACCGAACATCATAGTCGGCGATACGCGGTAGGCGACGGTCGGTTCTCATAAGCGGGTCATAACACCGCCGCACCTCCCTGTCAAGGGAGGGTCGGTAGGGTTTTCCGGCGCATCGAAAATGCACAAAACCCCCTCATTCCCCCTTGACAGGGGGACAACCTTATTCCCGCCCTGTCAAGGGAGGGCAGGGCGGGTTTTCCCGCGTCGGAACGGGATAAAACCCCCTCATTCCCCCTTGACAGGGGGATGCCTAAAATATACCTTACAAATTTCTTGACATACCTTACAAAATACCGTACGGTAGTTCTGTTGTCACGGAGGAGCACCGGTGGATATCGAGAAGAAATTGCAGATACTCGGCGCGGCGGCGCGGTACGATGTATCGTGCTCGTCCAGCGGCAGTAAGCGCGCCACACCGAAAGGCGGCACCGGCAACGGCGTCTCGTGCGGCATCTGCCATTCGTGGGCCGACGACGGCCGCTGTATCAGCCTCCTCAAGACCCTCTTCACCAATGTCTGCATCCACGACTGCGCCTACTGCGTGAACCGCCGGTCGAACGACATCCCGCGCGCCGCCTTCACCGTGACCGAGATCTGCGAACTCACCATGGAGTTCTACCGCCGCAACTATATCGAAGGGCTCTTCCTCAGTTCCGGCGTGATGCGGAGCGCCGACTACACGATGGAGCGCCTCACGCTCGTCGCGAAGAAACTGCGCGATGAGTACCGCTTCGGCGGCTACCTGCACCTGAAGGCGATACCGGGGGCGAGTCGCGAACTCATCCGGCAGGCGGGGCTTCACGCCGACCGCATATCGGTGAACATCGAACTGCCGACCGAGAGATCGCTCCTGCTCCTTACCGATAAAACGAAGGACGACATCATGCTCCCGATGGGCGAGATATCGTCGGCCATCGTGGAGAACCGCGACGAGCGCAAACACCTCCGCTCGGCGCCACGCTTCGCCCCGGCCGGTTCGTCGACCCAGCTCATCGTCGGGGCGACCCCGGAGAACGACCACCAGATCGTCCGGCTGTCGGAAGGGCTCTACAACCGCTTCGGACTCAAGCGGGTCTACTACTCGGCCTTCGTCCCGGTATCGAACGACAACCGCCTCCCGGCGCTGGCCACCCCGCCGCTTCTGCGCGAACACCGGCTCTATCAGGCCGACTGGCTCATGCGCTACTACGGCTTCACGGCGGGCGAGATACTCGACGACCGGACGCCGTTCCTCGACGAGGAGATGGACCCGAAAAGCGCGTGGGCCCTGCGCAACATCCACCTTTTCCCTATCGATACCCAGACCGCGCCGTATGAAACGCTCCTGCGGGTCCCCGGCATCGGGGTGCAGAGCGCACAGCGGATCGTCATCGCGCGGAAGCATAGCCGCCTCGGCTACGACGACCTCAAGAAGATCGGCGTGGTGATGAAGCGGGCGAAACATTTCCTCACCGTGGGCGGCCGGACGCTGTTGCCGGGGTCCGGTCGCCCGCTTCGCCTCATCAGGCGTGACCTCGTCACCCGGGCGATGCTCGGGCCGAGTCTGCAACTCAACCTCTTTGCCGCATGAGCGCCCAATACGCCTATGACGGCTCGTTCCCCGGACTGCTCTGCGCCCTCTGCGCGGCGCTCTCGGCGCAGGAACGGCCGCTTGACATCGTGGCCGATCGTGAACTTCAGCCGATGCTCCTTGCCCCGACCATCCCCATCACGACCGATGAAGAAAAGGCCGACCGTTTCATGGGACGGATCGACGCGACTATGGGGCACCATGTTCGGCGCAACCTCGTCCGCACCTTTTTATGGGATATGCCGGGGCGCGAACTGCTCATCTACGACTATTTCTCCTTCATTCGTGAAAAAGGTTCGCGCGCCGACGGCCATCTCACCCACCCCGCCGTCGCGCCGGTCCACGCCGTCGCCCGGCAGGTGACGGTCGAGGCGCACCGGCTGACCGGTATGGCCCGGTTCACCCGCGTCGCCGGGGAACTGCTCGTGGCGGTGATGGAGCCGCGCCACCGCGTACTGCCGCTCATCGCGCCGCACTTCACCCGCCGCTTCCCGGCCGACCGGTGGGTCATGCTCGATG
>CAYPQK010000032.1:0-30120 GCA_964412895.1 uncultured Spirochaetales bacterium | reverse complement strand
GTGCGGATGGCGGCCATTTTTTTGTCGGGATCGGCCTCGATGCGGGCAAAGAGCGTGTTGTCGCCGAGGTCTTCCAGCAGGGCGCGCCGTTCCTCCGGGTCGGTGTGGAGTACCGCCGGGACCGGCAGCCCCGCCGCCGCGAGGAACTTCTGCATACCGAGGAAATCGGCCCACGAATCGCCGCGGCCGAACTCGCCCGGTTTGGTGTAGGCGACCGTCATCAGGATGCAGGTCTCCTTCCCGAAGCGGATGCGATGGTAAAGGCGCCCCGACGCGTCGCCGAAGAGCGGCTCTATCGTGAATTCGAGGATCGCGCGGCCTTTCCAACCTTTCAGCAGGGAGAATACCGCATATTCGAGATCGCGGCCCATGTCACTTCTGCTCCAGTTGTTCGTAGAGTTCCTCGATGACCATGAAGTAGTAGGGAAGGCAGACCGCCGCCGGAACGGCCGAGAGCCAGCCCATGCCGCCGGTCAGTTGATAACCGGCGATGAACAGGAGGGCAAGTATCAGGTAGAGGGAAAGGGCCACCAGAAAGAGCGGCGCCCGGTACCCCTTGCCGCTGCGGAAGCTTTCCATGCAGGCGTCTATCCCGAACTTGTCGCGGGTCGCCGCGTGGCCGAACGAAAAGGCGAAGAGGCTGAAGAAAAAGACCGACGGCAGAACGACGGCGACGAACCCGATGATGAGAAGCGGCAGAACAAAGAGGGTGATGATCGTACCGTTCTTGAGGTTGTGCCAGATGCGGCCGAAATTGCGCTTGACGATGTCGGGATTCTCTTCGCGGTCGGCGAGTCGTATGGTGTCGACCAGCATCATCAGGAAGAACCCTTCCAGCGCGAAGACAAGGACGAGGCCAAGCGGTATCGAGTGGAGAAAGCCGAGCGGCGGCAGTACGGCCAGTATGCCGAAGGGGATCACCTTCCAGAAATTGGCGCGGTACTGTATCCACGCCTGATCAAGGGCGCCCGACAGGTCGAGCCCGTCGCGCGTGGTAGTTCTTTCATCCATGCAGCTCCTCCTCAGGGTGCCGGCCATTGTATATTATCGGCGGCGGACGGTCAACTTTATTGGGCGGCCTTCCCTTCCTTAAAGAATTCTTGCCGCCTGCGGGAATTCACGGTAAGGTGGCCCGACACGCGGAGGCGGTATGCTCTACTTTCTGGTCACCCTGTTTATCTTCTCCTCGATGGAGGTGGTCAGCAAACCGCTGATGCCCTTCATCGACCCGTTCCAGCTCACCTTTCACCGTTTTTTCATCGGGCTCGTCTTTCTGTTCCTCTTCCTCGTGGCGCGGCGGCGGACCCATGAACTGACCTGCATCACGCGGCGCGACCTCACGACGCTCGCCTTCCTCGGGTTCCTCAACACCTTCTTTGCGATGTCGATGCTCCAGATAGCGGTGAAATATTCGACCGCGGCGACCGCGGCGACGCTCATCTGCTCCAACCCCGTCTTCGTCTACCTCTTCTCGCTCATCGCGAAGAGCGAAGAGTTCTCGTGGCGGCGCACCGGCGGCATCGTCGTGGGAGTCGGCGGCATCGTGCTGGTGATGTTCGACCGCGGCCTTTCGTTCGATGTCGGCGCCCTCTATGCGCTCCTCGCCTCGGCATCGTTCGCCCTCTACACCATCGTCAACAAAAAAGTGGTCCATCGTATTGGTTCGATGCCGGTCAATATCGTCTCTTTCTCGTTCGGGCTTGCTCTGTCGGCGCTGTTCCTCCTGATCATGGGTATCGGGCTTCTGCCGCCCGTCGAGATAACGGGCGATCCGGCGCGGCTGATCGCCTTCATTTACCTCGGCGTTGTCGTCAGCGGCATCGGCTACATCACCTTCGTCAAGACTATCCGCCAGCTGGGACCGCTCGCTACGTCGGTGGTCTTCGTCGTGAAGCCGGCGCTCGCCACCCTCTTCGCGGTGCTCCTGCTCGGCGAACAACTTTCGCCGCTCTTCTGGCCCGGGCTATTCTTAATAATAACGGGCGGTTCACTGATTCTCAAGCGACCGGTTGCACAAAAAAGTTGACACCGTTCTGAATCTTATCTAGCCTGTCAACTAAAGTTACACTTCGGGGGTTCCGAATGGTGCAGACCCATGACCCGTCGCTTGTCTATCGCCATCTGGTCCGTATCCTCGGCGCGCTGGTCGGTGCCGGGACGATACCGCAGCTGGTCGTTTCGCTCGACCGTTCTCTGCGCGATCTGTTCCCGCGCCTGTTCCTCGGGGTCGCCATCTGGGACCGCTACGAGGACGATCTCAAGATCTTCCTGCCGCGCGGCCGCCGTCTGGAGCAGACGGTGCGGCGCCACTTCGAGGCGATAGCGGCGGCCGAGGTTGAGACCGGCTCCGGTCCGTACAACGGCAGTACGGTCCTTTCGACACCCATCCTGCGTGAAGGCGGTTTTTACTTCTATGACCGGCGGCTTTTCGAAGAGGGTGTCACGGCGATGCTGTTCATCGAGTTTACCGCCGAAGAGGACCGTGCCACCTTCGCGGTCATGGCCGAAGATCTCGTGCCGCAGTTCTGGTCGATATTCTCCGAACGCTATGTCCGGGTGCAGGCGGGCGAAGAGTCCGACATGCTGTGGCGCCTGACCGACGCCGAGAAGCGCGAGGAGGATTGGCTCAACGAGATAGAACTCAATCAATTGCTCCAAAATCTGCTGCTGCTTTCGATGCGCAAACTGGGGGCGAAGATCGGCACGATACTGCTCCTCGACGAGAAGACCGGCGAATTCAATGTCGAACCGCGCGCGGTGGTCGGCAAGGCGATATCGGTCATCCCGGAGAGGTTCTCGGCCAAGGGGCGCTCCATCACCGCCATCGTCTACCGCACCAACCACTATTATATATGTAACGATGCCGAGACCGATCCGAACTACTACCCGATCTTTCAGGGGGTCAAGTCGTCGCTCATCGTCCCCATCGCGTTCCAGGGTCGTTGCATCGGCGTCATCGCAATAGAATCGCAGCGAAAGAACCGGTTCGCGGTGGCCGACGCCGAGAAACTGCAGTCGATCGCCCAGACGGCGACGATGTTCATCCGGCGCGCCCAGCTGTACCGCGAGACCTCGCGGCGCGGCGACGCCATCATGATCTTCGGCCGCACCGATAAATGGAAAGAGGTCGAGAAGAAGATAGAGAAGGCGTCGAAGACCGACGCGACCGTCATCCTGCGCGGCGAAAGCGGCACCGGCAAGGAGTTGGTGGCCCACGCGATACACTTCAACAGCCCGCGCAAGGAAAAACCGTTCGTGACGATAAACTGCGCCGCGATACCGGCAGACCTGCTCGAAAGTGAGATGTTCGGCCATGTCAAAGGGGCCTTCACCGGTGCCTACGCCGACAAGATCGGCGAGTTCGAAAAGGCCGACGGCGGGACGATATTCCTCGACGAGATCGGCGATTTGCCGGTACTCCTGCAGGTGAAGATACTCCGGACGCTCCAGTCGGGCGAGATACGGCCGGTCGGCTCCAATAAGCCGCCGCACCGCGTCAATGTCCGCGTCATCGCCGCGACGGGACGCAATCTCGAGGAGATGACCGCGGCCGGTACCTTCCGGCTCGATATCTACTACCGGCTCCATGTCGTCCCGGTGTGGCTGCCGGCCCTGCGCGAATATCGCGAGGACATCCCTTTCATCGTCGAGAACTTCATCCGTCAGGCCAACGAACGGTTCAATACCACGGTTCACGGCGTCGACAAGGAGGCGATGGAACTGCTGCTGCGCTACGACTATCCGGGCAACATGCGCCAGCTCAACAATTTCATCCAGCAGGCGGTCATCATGGCCGACGGCTCCTTCATCCGGCCGGAACATCTGCCGCAGGAGATACGCGAAACACGGGATGTCGTCATGCCGCTCTCTTCCACGGCGGAGAGGAATGCGGGCCCCCGCTTCTCGGCCGACGGCCCGATCCCGCCCTACCTGCAGGAAAAAGAACGGGTGCTCGCCGAATTCTCGTTGGAGTATCTGCGGGCGCTCCTCGCCAAAAGCGACGGCAACATCCAGCAGGCTGCCCGCACCGCCGAGATATCGCGCATGGCGCTTTACAAACTGCTCGAACGGTACGCCATCCGGACGCGCGGCGCGACATAAAAATATGGTTGCAAATGCTAACGCGCCGGATATACTGAAAGGTCGAATGATAGGAACAGTCTCCGCGAGGTGGACCAAATGAATCGTTGTTTGTTTGTTCTTGCTCTGACACTTCTGTCGCTGTGCGTCGTTTCGTGCGAACCGCCCGACGACGACCCGACCACCGACGGTCTGGTCACGGCCGACACCGGCGGCGGCGACGGCACCACGGGCGACGGCACGGTCGACCCCGATGCCGATGTCACCGGTTCCGATGTCGATCTGATGCAGTGCGAACCGGGCGAGACGGCCGAATGCTATATGGGGCCGAGCGGCTCGAAGGATCGCGGCATCTGCAAGGCGGGGCTCGCCACCTGTGCCAACACCGGCTACTGGGGCAACTGCGAGGGGATGGTGCTCCCCGAGCCGGAGATATGCAATAACGGCGTCGACGAGAACTGCGACGGCGAGGACGGTACCGAAGACAACACCATAGACATCGACGGCGACGGCTACACCTACTGCACAGGCGATTGCTGCGAAATAGAATCGGAATGCCTCCATCCCGAACTGGTGAGCCCGGCGGGATACGACTTCCCCGGCAACAGTGTCGACGACAACTGCAACGGCACGGTCGACGAGGTCGACGCGTGCGACGCCGGACTCGGGCAGGATTCCACCGATCCGGTCGACATGGTCAAGTCGTTCGACCTCTGCCCGAAACCGGCCGACAAGGACTACGGCCTGCTGACCGCGTCGGTATCGCTCGCCGACGGCACCGGGTCGCCGCAGGCGGTCCAACACAAGATATTCCCCGGCTTCGGCAATGTCATCGTGCCGCATACCGGCGGCAGTTTCCTGATGCTTTCCTCCGGGACGGCGGGCAATCCCTACACCTCGACCGAAGAGGATCTGACGCAGAATTCGTCGGCCCCCGCCGACTGGTATCAGGCCAACGGCAATCAGTTCCCGAGTTCCCCCGCCTGCGGTGCCGGCACGCCGGGCAACGAGCCGGTCAACGACCCGATCATGATCACGCTCACCGCCAAGGTGCCGGCCAACGCCCGCGCCTTCAGCATCGACATCTATTTCTTCAGCCGCGAATTCCCCGAATATGTCTGCGACTACAACGATTTCTTCCTTGTCCTGCTCGACTCGACCTACACCAACCCCGACCCGGCGTTCCAGAACCCGTTCGACAAGAACCTCGCGATGGACGAAGCGGGCAATCCGGTCGGCATCAACCTCGCCCCGGCGGGGCTGTTCCGCGTCTGCTGTCAGGGCGGCATGGAATGCGGCTACGATCCGCTGCACAACTACGGCCAGTTCTGCACCATGGGCCCCGGCGAACTCGCCGGCACCGGACTTTACGAGGGCAGCAAGGAGGGCGGTACCGGGTGGCTGGTGACGCGCGGCAATGTCATGGCGGGCGAGGATATAACGCTCCGGCTGGTCATCTGGGACACCAAGGACAACATACTCGACTCGCTGGTCCTCATCGATAATTTCAAATGGCTTCCCAAAGAGGTCAATCCCGGCACCAGCATCCAGGAATAAAGTTCCCGCGTTCCATAAAAAATTCTGTTGATTAACGAAAAGCACCGGTTATAATCGCCTTCGTTGATGTGATAAAAAGAGTGAGGTGACCCATGAAACGCGGTTTGTATGTGCTTTCGCTGAGCCTGCTGGCGCTCCTGTGCATCACTGCCTGCACCCCGACCGACGACGATCCGGGTACCGACACGATCGGCGGCGCCGACACCGATCCGGGTAACGACGGCATTCAGGATCCCGATAACGCGACCGACGCCGATGTGCCGGGGACCGAAGGGACGACCGACGAGTGGCCCGAGGACCTCTATCCCGATGTCGATCAGGCGCAGTGCACCCCCGGCGAGACGGTCGAATGCTATCTGGGCCCCAACGGCTCCAAGGATGTCGGCATCTGCAAATCGGGCGTTTCGACCTGCGCGTCGAGCGGCAACTGGGGCAACTGCGAAGGGATGATCCTGCCCGAACCCGAGATATGCGGCAACGGCGTCGACGAGAACTGCGATTCGGTCGACGGCACCGAAGAGAATACGATCGACATCGACGGCGACGGCTATACCTACTGTACCGGCGACTGCTGTGAACTGACCTCCGAATGTCTTCATCCCGAACTGGTCGGCCCCGGCGGCTACGATTTCCCCGGCAACGGCATCGACGACAACTGCAACGATGAGATCGACGAGGTCGAATCGTGCGACACCGGACTCGCCGAGGATTCGACCGATCCGGTCGACATGGCCAAATCGATCGGTCTGTGCCCGGTGGGCGGCGGCAAGGACTACGGTCTGGTGAGCGCCGAGATGCTCTTCCCCGACGGCACGACGGCCAGTCAGGCTTTCCAGATACAGGGACAGGACGCGCAGGGCAACGCCGTCACGATAGACTGCGCGGCGACGCCGCCCAATCCCGATTCCTACGCCATTCTGCCGAAATTCGGCAACATCATCGTCCCGAAGGAGGGCGCCAGTTTCTTCATGATGTCCTCCGGCATCGCCGATGACCCGATACCGGCGACGGCGCTTAAACCCGACAATACCTCGACCGAATTCATGTGCACCCGCTCCAACGCCCCGACCGACTGGTACAGCGCCAACGGCAATGAGTTCCCGAGTTCACCCGGCTGCGGCGGTCTGACCGGCGGCGATCCGGGCAAAGAGCCGCTCAACGATCCGGTCATGCTGCAGATCAAGGTGAGGGTGCCGGTCAACGCCCGCTCCTTCAGCGTCGATATCTACTTCTTCAGCCGCGAGTTCCCCGAATATGTCTGCCAGTACAACGATTTCTTCGTGGCGCTCCTCGATTCGTCGTTCACCTCGGGCGATCCGAACCTCCAGAATCCGGCCGACAAGAACCTTGCGATGGACGAGAACAAGAACCCGGTCGGCATCAACCTCGCCAAATCGGGTCTTTTCCGCGTCTGCTGTAACGGCGGACTGCTCGCCTGTGGGTACGATCCGATGAACAACTATGCCCAGTTCTGCACGCTCGGTCCCGATGAACTCGCCGGCACCGGTCTCTACGATGGTGACGACAAGAACGGCGGCACCGGGTGGCTGGTCACCAAGGGCAATGTCGTCCCGGGCGAAGAGATAACGCTTCGTCTGGCCATCTGGGACGCGCTCGACCATGTCCTCGATTCGGAGATCGTACTTGACAACTTCCAGTGGTATCCGGTCGAGGTCAAGCCGGGCACCGGTCAGGAATAAGGAGACGCGCGATGAATATGAATATCCAGAGTCTCATGCAGCAGGCTCAGAAGATGCAGAAGAAGATGCTTGAGGTCGAAGAGGGCTTCAAGCAGGAACGCTTCACCGCCGAAGCGGGCGGCGGCGCGGTCAAGGCGACCGTCGGCGGCGACATGACGCTGAGCGGCATGGTGATCGGCGACGAACTAATGAAAAGCGGCGACCGCGAGATGGTACAGGATCTCGTGCTTATCGCGGTCAACAGCGCGCTCGACGCGGCGCGCCGCGAAAAAGAGGCGCGCCTTTCCAAACTGATGGGCAAAGCGGGCGCCGGCATGCCGGGCATGTTCTGATGGATTACGGTATCGTCCGGCGTCTGGTCGAGACGCTCCGGCGGCTTCCCGGCGTATCGCAGAAACTGGCCGAACGGATAGCGTTCTCGCTTCTGCAGGACCCCGACGCGCAGCATGCCGTGACCGAACTTTCCACGATACTCGACGGCGCATCATCGTGCGCCGCCTGCGGCTGGTTCATCGAAAAGGGGAAACCGTGCGCCAACTGCGCCCGCGACCGGCGGGTCATCTGCGTGGTCGAAAGTTTCTCCGACCTCATCGGCATCGACCGCACCGGCGAATTCACCGGCTCGTTCCACCTGCTTGGCGGCCTCATCGCGCCGCTCGAAGGACTGCTTCCCGAAGACCTGACCGGCGACGCGCTCCTGCGCCGCGTCGAGGCGGGCGGCGTCGAGGAGGTGATACTCGCCCTTCCCGCAACGATAGAGGGCGAGGCGACGGTCCACTACCTGCACGAACTGCTGGGCGCCACTGGCGTCACGGTGAGCCGCATCGCCCGCGGGATGCCGTCGAACTCAAAGATAGAGTACCTCGACCGCAAGACGATAGGGCACGCCCTCCGCGAACGGGTCAAGGTCTCCTAGAATTTCCGGAAAAAGTAGTTATTAGAGCGGCGGGAAGAGGGTGTCGCCGTTGGCCATGACCTCGGTGCAGGTCCACAGGGGGTCGATCCGTTTCTGACGCCAGATGTTGGCCCCGTCCTCGTCGATGACATTCTGTGCGCCTCCCTTGAGCGCCCCGTTATCGGTAGAAAGAACCACCTGTTTGTCGGTCCAAGCGACGGTTCCCTCGATGGTCTGCGTCTCGCCGGTCCCGTTAACCTGTCCCCACAGTTCGGAAGAGGATTTCTCGACGATGTGGGTGGTGCCGTTCAAGGTACCGCTGACCAGTACTCTGAGACCCGGGGTGCCATCGTTGTCCCAGTCCTCGACATCGGGGCTGGCGGGGTCGGTCGGCAGTTCGTAGGTGCTCGGGTCGGTCGGCAGTATCGACTGTTTTATCGACCGCATTTCCCAGTAGGGAGCCTGATAATATTCGCCGGCGAGGGTGATGTCGGCCTCCTTGTGGAGCAAGAGGAGGCCGGCGGCGAACGACGGAGGCATATTGATGTTGATCAATTTAAGAGTGGAGGTATTCTCGATAACGATGTGACATATCTTGGAGTCGATCCAGAGATGTCCGTCCTGCTGGCGCTGGGTCATCAGGAAAAGGGTGCGTATCTCGGCGCTCGCGGCGTCGAACCCGGCGACCTTTGCGGTGGCGGTGAATATCATCTGTTGAGCCCACGATCCGCAGACCTCGGGGAATGCGCCCGGCTGACAGTTCGGATCGGTGTCGTCGGGAACCAGCCCGTCCTCGTCGGAGACGAGTCCGTCGCCCGTCTCGTCGGGGAAGGTCGTAGAATCATCGGACGGTTCGTCAATGTCTTCATCAGCCGCCGTGTCTACCGTGTCCATTTCGTCCACGCCGTCCACTTCAGCCATGCTGTCGCCGCCGGCCGTGTCCTCGTCGATGACGGTGTTGTCGGGGGTGTTGTCCGTGTCGGGATTCGTGGTCGATTCATCGCCGCACGAGACGATGAACAGCGCCGTGCCGCACGCGAGGCACAGGGTCGAAAGTTGGCGTTTCATTCCTTTTTCTCCGTATCGTTGCCCTTGTTCTGTTCCTCATTGAAATAAAAGGTGAACCACAACCCGGCGCTGACCAGAAATCCGCCGCTCTTGTAGCCGGGGTAGCCGGGGTTGTTGGTCTGGAAACCGTCCGATTCGGCGAGGTGACTGCCGTCGAAATCGCTTTCCGATTCGGGGAATTCGTCGACCACCGTGCCGCTTTTGCCGGTGCCGGTCTTGGTGGCCGCCGCGGTCGCCGCCACGCCGGTCGTCTTGTTCTGTGTCCGGTCGAAAAGATAGTGGAACTGCATTCCCACCCCGGTGTCGAAGGCGTAGTTGCCCGCCTGCCATGTCCTGACATAGCCCCCGCCGAAGGAGAGGCGGTGGTTGTCGACATAATTGGTGCGCCCGCTCTGTTCGGGAACCGGCGTCGGGGTGAAAGCGACATCGAGCCCCCACTTGTTCAGGCCGTAGTCCATCGCGACACCGGCCGACGCCTTGAAAATGTCCTTCCACGCAAAGCCCGATATCGTTTCCTTCACGAAGCCGCCATATAAAAGTACTTCGTCAGGGGTCCCTTCGTCGTAGACCGTTTCGAGGTCGTAGTCCCAGTAGTAGTTGTCCTGCGGTCGCGCATTCTGCCGGTTCCGGTAGACACTCCACCGTTCATAGGAACCGGTGAGCGTCGCGGTGAGTCCCAGCCCGTCGAAGTCGAACCGGCCGAGGGCGAAGGCGAGCGAGAAATTGAGCGGCATATAGGCATGAACGATGGACATCGTGCTTTCACCGACCGATCGCTCGACCGCTCCCTGCATCCGCCAGAAGTTCATATCTATGTCGGAGTCTATCTCGTTGTGCGAAGAGAGGTGGAGCGTTGCGGCGATGCGGAGCTTTTCCCACGGCTGGGCGGCGATGGCGAAGTGCGGCGTTACCCGCAGACCGATGACGGAGTGGGCGAGGATGTCCTTCTCGTTGCGGGCGGCGTCGGGGACATAGGCCTCGGCCGTTATCTGCGTGCTGTTGATGAGCGATATGCCGACCCCGGCAGTGAGCCATTCCCAGTAGAGTCGGCCGCCCAGACCGAGCGTCATCGAGAAGCCCTGCAGTCGGTCCTCGTAGAGTTCGAAGTGGAGCGAGTTGGAGAAGTTCGCCTCGCGCTCGTCGACAAAAAAGGAACTCTGTCCCTGCAGTTCGGTGACCGGCATGATCATGGTGAAGCCGACCGAAATCCAGTTCTTCACCAGCATACCCACCGCCCCGACCGTAGCGTAGTAGCTTGTGGTTGCCGGGCTGTCGGAGCCGCGGCTGGCAAGCACTGCGGTCGGTTGCGCCTTGAAGGGGAGCTGTCGGCTGGGCAGGCCGTCGCGGACCACCCGCGCCACATAGATACCCGAGCCGAAGCCGCCGTTGGCATCCATATCGCCCAGCACATCGCTCCCGGTCGGCCGACCGAAGAGAGAGATGTCAAGTCCCTGATGCAGAAGGGAGAAGGAAAAGGTGACATTATCCTTCACATCGAGCAGGAGCGCCGGGTTGAAATAGGCGGTCTCGGGACCCTGCGGCAGGATGCGACCGCTAAAGGGATTGGTTCCCTCGGAAGAACCGAGCAGTTCCTGAGTGGGTGACGCGGAAAGTGAAGCGGAACAGAGTGCGAAAACGCACGCAATGCAATAGGAAAGCGACCTCATGACTCCTCGGTTCGTCGTTTATCAACGGAGTGATAATACCAAAAGACGAAGAGCAGTCAAGAATTTAAGAGCGTTTATTGTACTGGACTGTCAGCGGAATAAATCAATCCCCGAAATAACTTTATTTTTCGTATCGGCCACTCTATAATCGCGCCGGACATTGAAGGAGAACGGTATGATGTGGCGCTTCATGATGCTCGTTGGTGTGCTGATGCTCTGCACCGGCGTCCTGCCGGCGCAGGAGGGGTCCATCGTCACGCCGGAAGGCGAGGTCCTCAACGAACAGCCGGCCCCGGAACCGCAGACGGAGCCCGCTCCTGCGCCGGAATCGGCTCCTGCCCCGGCCGGGGAAAAGAAGGACGATGCGCCGATACAACTTCCGTCGAAGTGGAATTCGGCCCGCTCCGAACAGTTCGGCCTCGGCTTCCTCCTCGGCGAGCCGACCGGCATCTCGTTCCGGTGGTTCTTTTACGAGACGCAGGGGATCGACGCCCTCGCGGCGTGGGCATGGGGCTGGGACCATCACCAGAAGGTCATTTTTCATGTCGATTATTTGTTCCGGTTCTACGATCTCATTCCGATACCGAAGGGCGACACCGCGCTCTATGTGGGCGGTGGTTTGCAGGTAGGGATGTTTGATCATGCTTCCTATGACAACTATTATCACAACGATCAGGACTGGATGTTCCTCTTGGCGTTGCGTCTGCCGGGCGGCATCCTCTATCAGGTGAGGTCGTTCCCGATAGAGGTGTTGTTCGAACTGGCATTCCTGCTCAATATCCTGCCCGATCTTGCTCCCGACTTCAATGTCGGGATCGGTCTGCGGTTCTGTTTCTAGCGAGGAACTCATGACACGGCGGCTTTTTTTCACCATCTTCCTGACGGCGCTGGCGACACTCGCCCTCGAAACGGCACTGCCGCGCATCTTCAGCGTCACGATGTGGTATCACTACGCCTTCATGGCGGTGTCGGTGGCGATGCTTGGGATGGCGACCGGCGCGGCGAAGGTCTTCGTTGCGCGCTGGACGGCGCTCGACGACGATGAGCTCGGCCGGCGCATCGCCCGCTATTCCGTATATTTCTCGATCGCGACGGTGCTGTCGCTCCTCGCGCTTCTCTCTATCCCGTTCGTTCCGCGCTCGACCGGCGTGGGCATCTACTCGATGGCCTTCATCTACGCCGTCGCGGCGGTCCCGTTCTACTTCTCGGGGGTGGTCGTCTCGGCGATCCTGTCGACCCGTTTCATAGCGCTGGTCAACGGACTCTATGCCGCCGATCTTGCCGGTGCGGCGGTGGGGGCGCTCCTCTTTTTCTTCTTCCTGCGGATGACCGACGCGGTCAGTTTCGTCATACTTATCGCGGCGCTTCCGGCGCTTGCCGCCTATTTCCTTTCCCGGCGCGCACCGGCGCTCGTCGTCTGCATCCTGTTCGTCGCGCTGGCCGGCGCCAACCACTTCGAACGCTTCTTCCGCATCGAATGGCAGAAGGTCGAGACAGGGCAGCTGATCGTCGCGGTCGATACCCAGACCGAGTGGGAGGGCTGGACCCCCTTCTCGCGCATCACCGTCGCCGGATTCATCGACTCGGCCTTCGGCTGGGGTACCTCCAATACCTTTCCCGAGGAGTTCCCCAACTATAAAGTAGGACAGAAGAACCTCATCATCGACGCGGCGGCCGCCACCATCATCACGATGCGCGGCAAACCGATAGAGGAGCTTCAGCACCTCCGCTACGACATCACCAACCTCGCCCACTTCGTCGTTCCCGACGCCCGCGTCGCCGTCATCGGCGTCGGCGGTGGCCGCGATCTTCTTTCGGCGCTCCATTTCAAGCAGAAGGAGGTCTGGGGGATCGAGATAAACGATCGCATCCTCGAAGCGATAACCGGGCCGTACCGCGACTTCACCTATCCCTTTGCCGACATGCCGAATGTCCATCTGGTCCACGACGAGGCGCGCAGTTTCATCGAACGGACCGACCTCAAATTCGACATCATACAGGCGTCGCTCATCGATTCGTGGGCGGCGACCGCGTCGGGCGCCTTCGTGCTGACCGAGAACAGTCTCTACACCGTCGAGGGGTGGCAGGCGTTCCTGTCGAAACTCTCCGACCGCGGCGTGGTGACGATGTCGCGCTGGTACTACAAGAAACGGCCGGGAGAACTCCTGCGGCTCGCGTCGCTTGCCTACGAGGCGCTCGATGCAATGGGGGTAGAAAAACCGGCCGAGCACATCATGCTCGCGGCGACCACCTTCTCGGGCGAGGAACCGCCGAATCTTACCAAGGAGGAGAAAAAGGAGCGCGAAGATGCCGTCTACGGCACCGGCACCATCATCGTGTCGCTGAAACCCTTCGACGGTGACGCGGTGAACAAATTCCTCACCACCTGCGAACGCTACCAGTTCGAGATACTCCTTGCGGCGGGCTACGAGGGGGCGTCGGTGTTCCAGCATATCGTCGACCACGACCGGCGCGCCGCGATGATCGCGAGCTACCCGTTGCAGCTTACCGCGCCGACCGACGACAATCCCTTCTTCTTCAATATGCTCAAGCCCTCGGCGCTCCTGCAATATCGGGGCATCGAAAAGGAAGGGCCCCTCAACACCAACCTCGGCGCGGTGCGGAACCTCGTCATTCTCCTCGGCATCGTGACTCTACTCGCGCTCCTGCTCATCATCGTGCCGATACTTTCGGCGATGGAAAAGGGCGGCGCGAAGATGTTGCTCCATCCGTGGAGTCTCTACTTCGCCGCCATCGGCTTCGGCTTCATGCTCATCGAGATAGCGCTCATTCAGAAATTCACCGTCTTCCTCGGCCACCCGACCTACAGTCTGTTGGTGGTCCTCTGCACGATACTCCTCTTCACCGGCTTCGGCAGTTGGCTCGCGGGACGGCTGAAAGGGAAACTGAAACCGACACACATCTTCATTCTCCTCATCGCGGTGGTGACGGCGGCGGGCGGCGTGAACATGTTCGTTCTGCCGCACCTTTCGGGGCTGCCGCTCGCGGTGCGGATACTTTACAGCGCCGGGGTGATGGCGGCGATCGGCACGGTGCTCGGGATGCCGTTCCCGACCGGCATGGCGTCGCTGGAAGGGGAGCAGAAGGAGTGGGGGCCGTGGCTGTGGGGGATCAACGGGGCGCTCGGCGTGGTCTCATCGGTGCTTGCGACGGCGCTGTCGCTCTTTTTCGGGATATCGGTGACCTTCTTTGTCGGGGTGGCGGCTTATCTGCTGGCGCTCGCCGCCTGCACCGCCGCAGTCGGCGTCAAACGACCGTAGATCCTCCGGACATTTTATTCTCTTGACTTGTCACATTTTATATATACTATTCGTGACAGACGGGAGGCATATAAAATGGAGAATAACCTTTCTAGTAAGATAGTTGCGCGAATATACGGCAAGGGGAGGGGGCATGTCTTCACGCCCAAGGACTTCCTCGATATTGCCAGCCACGCTACGGTGCGGCAGTCGCTTACTCGTCTTGTGGCCGAAGGTACCATCCGCCGCCTCCTGCGCGGTGTCTACGACTACCCCGCGTTCAGCGAATTTCTCAAGGCGCCGACGAGTCCCGATCCCGATGCCATCGCCCGGGCGATCGCGCGAGCTCATGGATGGACCCTTCAACCGGCAAGTGAGACGGCGCTGAACATTCTCGGTCTGTCCACGCAGGTGCCGGCGCAATGGCAATACTTCAGTGACGGTCCTTCCAAAAAATACGAATGGAGCGGCGGCACCGTTATCTTCACGCATCGGGCGAACAGAGAGACCACCGGATTGTCGCCCAAAACGATCTTGGTGGTGCAGGCGCTCAAATCATTGGGAGAAGCCCGCGTGAACAATGAGGTGATACGCAGACTGAAACTCAAGCTCGACAGGAAAGAACGCGAACAGGCATTCAGCGAGGCACGCTATGTGACGGCGTGGGTGTACGAAGTCATCAAACGATTGGCGGAAGAGGGAAGTCATGCGTGATATCGCCCGGCAGAACGAGAAAAATCGGGCTGACCTGTTCCGGGCCGCCTCTCAATCCATGCAGGTGCATGAGGCGATCATCGAGAAGGATTTCTGGGTCTGCTGGATCCTCGACTATCTTTTCCATGACAGTCCGTGGAAAGAGTCGTTCGCTTTCAAAGGGGGAACCAGCCTATCCAAAGCCTTCGGTCTCATCCAGCGCTTTTCGGAAGACATCGACCTGATACTGGACTGGCAGCTTCTCGGGTATTCTGACGAGACGGCGTGGGCGGAGCGAAGCTCAACTCAACAGGCGGTCTTCGGCAAAGAGGCGAACCTGCGGACAGAGACATTTCTTTCAAACAAGGTGGCCGGCATACTACAGGCCGACCTGACGGACCGCGCCGAGGCGCCGGTTACTGTTGAGGTACGCGGGCAAGAGGTGCTCGTTCATTATCCAAAGAGCTTTCTCCTTGCGGCGGTTCAGCCGCAGGTCATCCTCGAGATCGGGCCTCTGGCAGCGTGGGTGCCCAATGAACCGCGTTCCATCAGTCCGTATGCAGCGCAACAGCGTCCTGATCTTTTCAAACAGGCGGACACCGTGGTCCGGACCATCGCGGCCGCGCGGACCTTCTGGGAAAAAGCGACGATACTGCATCAAGAGGCCCATCGTGATAAAGAAAAACCGCTTCCTGCGCGATACTCGCGGCATTACTATGATCTTTACCGGATGAGCAATGCTCCCGTTGCGGATGAAGCGCTCGCCAAGTTGGATCTCCTTAACGATGTCGCTCAATTCAAAATGCGTTTCTACCGGTGTCCGTGGGCAGAATACGAACAGGCGAAGCCCGGGACCCTCCGGCTGTCGCCGCCTGAACATCATCGGACGGCGCTCCAGCAGGATTACCGCGCCATGCAGACTTTGCTTTTCGGCGACATTCCGGAATTCGACGAGGTATTGGCGGGCATCGCGGCGCTGGAGCGGAGGATCAACAAAAACGGAACGACCGCGCAACAAGCAGTTCTATAGTTCTTGCGCCCTGACCCCTAGCATCTCTCGTGGGGGATCAACGGGGCGCTGGGCGTCGTCTCATCGGTGCTCGCGATCGCGCTGTCGCTCTTTTTCGGGATATCGGTGACCTTCTTTGTCGGGGTGGCGGCCTATCTGTTGGCGCTTGCCGCCTGCGTCGCCGCCGTGCGCGTCAAACGGCCGTAACACATCTCAACTTCTATTGAATATTGAGGACTGTTGCCTCTTTCGCCCCTTCGTGCAGGCTCTTACTTTTGCAAAAATCCATTGATGAAAGCTGATGCTAAGCCCAGAAGAATCGCTGAAACGAAGATGTAGATGGCACGCGTCGTCCGTTTCCTCCAGAGTAGAAATGGGATGGTCTCGCCCGGTTCGAGTTTCAGATTTCGTGGGTCAAGAAAGTACAGTGGATTTATGAAGATATCCTGACATGCCTCGCGTTCGGTATGTTTGAATGTCATAATGAACGCACGAACCCCGATAAACCACGACACGACCCCCGTGAGCCAGCAGGCAAAGAAGAACAAATGGAACAGTGTGTCCATCATCTCTGTCAGGCTTTATTGGCGCAGTACCAATCGTAGGCTTTGCGGACACCTTCTTCAAGCATCGTCTTGGGCTTCCAGCCGAGCGATTGAAGTTTAGAGACATCGAGCAGTTTGCGCGGCGTCCCGTCGGGCTTGGTGGTGTCCCAGAGGATATCGCCGGTGAAGCCGACCGTCTTTTTCACCAGTTCGGCCAGTTCGCGGATGGTGAGATCGACGCCGGTGCCGATGTTGATGTGGGTGTTGCGCACCTCCTTCATCCCCTTCGAGAGATCGGCGAAGTTCACTTTCTCCATCAGGAAGACGCAGGCATCGGCAAGATCTTCGACATAGAGGAATTCGCGCTTCGGCGTCCCGGTTCCCCAGAGCGTCACCGCCGTATCGCCCTTTAGTTTCGCCTCGTGGAACTTCCGTATCATCGCCGGCATGACATGACTCGTTTCAAGGTTGAAATTGTCGCCGGGGCCATAAAGATTGGTCGGCATCACCGCGATGAAGTTGGTCCCGTGCTGGATATTGTACGATTCGCAGAGTTTGATCCCCGCGATCTTCGCGATGGCGTAGGGTTCGTTGGTGTATTCGAGTTCTCCGGTGAGGAGTGCCGGTTCGGTCATCGGCTGGGGCGCCAGTTTGGGGTAGATGCACGACGAACCGAGGAAGAGCAGTTTCTTCACGCCGTGCTTGTGGGCGGCGTCGATGAGGTTCAGTTCGATGGCAAGATTATCATAAATGAAATCGGCACGGTAGGTGCTGTTTGCAACGATGCCGCCGACGCGGGCCGCCGCAAGGAACAGGTATTCGGGCTTCTCGGTGGTGAAGAAGGCGTCGACCGCGTGACGGTCACGCAGGTCGAGTTCGGCGAACGACCGGCCGACGAGGTTCGCGTAGCCCTTCTTCTCAAGGCCGCGCCACAGCGCCCCGCCGACGAGCCCCACATGTCCCGCGACATATATCTTTGCATTCTTTTCCATCGCGTCAGTCCCCGAGGTTGGGGCGTATTTTATAATGATGCTGTTTGAGCAGTTCGTCGCGCCGCGCCTCGGCCATGTCGGCGGCGGTCATCTCCTTGACGAGTTCTTCGAGCGTATGCTCCGGGACCCAGCCGAGCTTCGTCCGCGCTTTGGTCGCGTCGCCGATGAGCAGTTCGACCTCGGTCGGCCGGAAGTAGGCGGCGTCGATCTTGACCACCGTGTCGCCCTTCTTGAGCGTTCCCGCCGTGCCGGCGGTCGCGATCAGCCGCGCCTCATCCAGCGCCTCGATGCGACCGACCTCGTTCTTTCCCTCGCCGCTGAAGCCGAGTGTCACGCCCAGTTCGGCGAAGGCCATCCGCACGAACTCGCGCACCTCGGTGGTGCGGCCCGTCGCGATGACGAAATCCTCCGGCGTGTCGTGCTGGAGCATCAGATACATGGCGCGGACATAGTCCTTTGCGTGGCCCCAGTCGCGCTTCGCCCCGAGATTGCCGAGGAAGAGGCGCTTCTGGAGGCCGAGCGCGATGCGGACCGCGGCGCGGGTGATCTTGCGGGTGACGAAGGTCTCGCCGCGGACCGGCGATTCATGGTTGAACAGTATCCCGTTGCAGGCGAAGAGGTTGTATGCCTCGCGGTAATTTACCGTTATCCAGTAGCCGTAGAGTTTCGCGGCGGCGTAGGGACTGCGGGGATAGAAGGGGGTCGTCTCCTTCTGCGGCGTTTCCTGTACCAGACCGTAAAGTTCGGAAGTCGACGCCTGATAAAAGCGCGTTTTCTTTTCCAGCTTCAGTATCCGTATCGCCTCAAGGAGCCGCAGAGTGCCCAGCGCGTCGGAATTGGCGGTGTACTCGGGCGTCTCGAACGACACCTTGACATGCGACTGCGCCGCGAGATTGTAGACCTCGTCGGGCTGTACCTCCTGCATGATGCGGATGAGGTTGGTCGCGTCGGTCAGATCTCCGTAGTGGAGGAAGAACTTGACCGCCTTGTCGTGCCGGTCCTGATAGAGATGATCGATGCGGTCGGTGTTGAACAGCGACGACCGCCGCTTGATGCCGTGCACGGTGTAGCCTTTGTCGAGCAGCAGTTCGGCCAGATAGGCGCCGTCCTGACCGGTGATGCCGGTGATGAGAGCCGTTTTTGCCATGAGGAATCCTCCCCTTCATGCAGTAGGGCGATTATAGCCGCTCCGCCGTATTAGAAAAGTTTTTGTGGGTCGGTACAAAAGAAGGTCTCTTTGCCGGAGTGTAACCACATGAAATATAACAACATTTTTTGCCGGAGAGCAATTTGCTAGTAGAAAGTGCTTGATTTTGAGGTGGATGGAACTTACAATCGCCCGAAGTTGTCTAATGAACGGTGACATAGTGAATAGGAGGTGCCTATGAGCAAGCGATTCCTTCTGGCGGCCATCATCGTCCTGTGCGGGGCGCTGTACGGCTCCGACGACCCCCGCTCCCTTGAGAACCGGCTGGTCCTCCCCGAATGGCTCGGCGACTCGTTTCAGGGAATGCTCGATCCGGACGGCGACCGCGAGATACAACCCTTCATCGTCAACGGTCAGGCGACCAACTACGCGGTGTATCAGGCGGCGGTCGGCCTCCTGATGAATACCTCGCAGGGGCAGGCGATCTGCACCGCGTCGCTCATCGACGAAGAGGTCCTGCTCACGGCCGGCCACTGCGTCTACCTGAAGGAGTATAACCAACTAGTCTACGATGCGGTATCCAATCCCGGTTCCATCAGCGTGAAGAACGGCGCGAATATCATGAGCAACACCCTCGCCAATGCCGTGCAGGTCAAGAAGCACGAGGGGTGGACCGGGGAACTTGGCTGGAGCGTCAACAACGATGTCGCGATGATCAAGCTCGACCGGAAGATAACCGACATCGATATCTTCGGTCTCCGCGACTATCCCGAGGACGCGCTCGGCGAGACCGGCGTCATCGTCGGCTACGGCATCACCTATACCGGCGGCTACGATTCGGGCACTCACCGTTGGGGCAACGCGAAGGTACTTACCCGCGACACCGGTAAGAAACTCATCGAAGTGGGCAACCCCTCGGGTACCTGTCAGGGCGATTCGGGCGGCCCGTTCCTCACCACCCAGAACGGCATGCTGGTCGTATCGGGCATCACCTCGTTCGGCGGCCAGACCTGCTACGCCGACCGCGACGGCTGGGACACTTGGACCATCCAGTACCGCGATTGGATCGTCAATACCCTCATAGAATTCACCGGTCACGGCCTGCTGAGCGGCGGTGAATGCGGCGACGGCGACGATGTGTGCAGTCAGGGGCAGACCTTGGACTGCGCGCAGGTCGACAGCAAATATGAAACGGGTACCGCGGCCCCCTGCAACGGCGGCTGTTCGTGGTGGGATACCTCGGTGTGCGATCCGGTCTGCGGCGATGGCTCCATCCTGCCGCCCGAGGTGTGCGAGGCGGGGATGACCGCCGACTGCGGCACCATCGGCCAGTTCCTGTCGGGCGATACCGCCCCCTGCGCCGACGACTGCGCCGGCTACAACACCGCCTACTGCACCGCCACCCTCTGCGGCGACGGTCTCAAGGAGGGGAACGAGTTCTGCGACACCGATATGACCTCCTGCGAAACGCTCGGCGACTACAATAAATATCTGTACGCCCGGTGCAACACCAATTGTTCCGGTTACGAGATGTCCGACTGCGCCAACGGGACCATCCTCTGCGGCAACGGCATACCCGAAGCGCTCGAGCAGTGCGACGACGGCAACAACACCAGCGGCGACGGCTGTTCCTCGCGCTGCAAGACCGAAGGGGCGACCGCGGTGTGCGGCAATGGCACCAAAGAGGGCGCCGAACAGTGCGACGACGGCAACAAGGTCAACGGCGACGGCTGCTCGGCCGGCTGCCTGCTTGAAACGACCCCGGTGTGCGGCAACGGCACCAAGGAGGGTTCCGAAGAGTGCGACGACGGCAACAAAGTGAACGGCGACGGCTGCTCGGCCGCCTGTCTGAACGAGGACCCGAACGCGGTGTGCGGCAACGGCACCAAGGAGTCGGGCGAGGCCTGCGACGACGGCAACCTGACCCCGGGCGACGGCTGTGAGCCGAACTGCACCGTGACCCCCGTCGAGTGCGGCAACGGCATCAAGGAAACGGGCGAACAGTGCGACGACGGCAACAAGAATAACGGCGACGGTTGTTCTGCCGCGTGTCTGACCGAGGACCCGAACGCGGTCTGCGGCAACGGCGTCAAAGAGACGGGCGAACAGTGCGACGACGGCAACACGATACCGGGCGACGCCTGCAATCCCGACTGCACCCTTCCGGCGACCGGCAATGCGGTCTGCGGCAACGGCATACTCGAAGCGGGCGAGGTCTGCGACGACGGCAACACGAACCCCGGCGACGGCTGTGACCCCGACTGCACCCTGCCCGGCACCAAGCCGCCCACCAACGGGTCGAGCGGCTGTGCCCTCATCGTGCTGTAGAGGAGAAAATACTTGACTTTTAGAGGTAACGGTTCATAGAATCGGCGATGTTTATGGGGTTTTACCCTTTATTATCCTTTATGGAGGTATCGAAGATGAAGAATTGGAATCTGATCGCGGCCATGATCCTTGTGGCGATCTTCGCCGTTTCCTGCGGCGACGAGGACCCGAACACCAACATCGGTGGCACCTGCACCGAAGAGAACGCCATGATGTGTGACGGCTCGATCGTGCTTAAGTGCACCAGCGGCACTTGGCAGAGTCAGGGCGACTGCGCCGACTACGGCTATGAATGCGTCGAGGCGAACAATGTCGCCGGCTGCAGCAACACCGGCACCGACACCGACACTCCGGTCGGCACCGACACCGACACCCCGGTCGGCACCGACACCGACACGCCGACCACCAACTGCGGCAACAGCGTGACCGACACCGGTGAAGTGTGCGACGGCGACGCGAAGAACTGCGTCGACATCAGCGCTTCCTACACCGGCGGCGTGGCGATGTGCAAGTCCGATTGCACCGGTTACGACACCGCCAACTGTCAGGGCGCGGCCGATACCGACAATGTCCAGCCCGACAGCGACACTACCACCACGGGCGGCACCTGTTCCGACATCAACACCTGCATAGGCGATGCGAATGGCGGTAGCGGATGCGCCGATCAGGCATGCGTCGATGCCTGCCTTGCGACCGGCACCACCGAAGCTCAGGCCCAATTCAACGCGGTTATGACCTGCATAACCAACAACTGCGCCACCGAATGCGATGGGACCAACGATACCGCATGCAGCACCTGTCAGTCGGAAAAGTGCGGTGACGAACTCGATGCCTGCTTCACGGTCGATGTGCCGGCCTACGGCACCATGGCGGCCAACGCGAACTTCGCCTACATTTATGACGGCGACGGCGACCTCAACGCCCAGCTTCAGGCCAATTCGAGCGGCGCGATCATGAGTGGCGTTCTTACCGGCAGCTATGCCGCCTCCAACAAGCCGATCCCGCCCACCGGCGGCGTCCAGACCTACTCCATCGCGGTCCACTCGGCGGCGGACGGCACGAACCCGGCCTCGGTCGCGGTTCAGCAGGTCGTTCAGACGCAGACGGCGATCGTGAATCCGGTCGCGATCCTTGCTTTTGCCAGCGATGTGATCGCTCCCGGCCAGTTCACCGTCGATCTGACGCAGGAAGCGACGGCGATGAGCTACCTCATCAATGTCGACGCGAACAACAATCAGTGCCTGTTGGCGTTCGTGTCGGGCGGCACGGTCAATGTGACCGCGGCGACCAACACCACCGCGGCCAGCGGTGGTTCGATCGCTTTCAACGCCACGAACCTTAAACTCTACCATCCGACCGAGACCCCGTTTGGCGACATCTCCGGACAGCTTGGTTCCACCACGGCCTGCCCGAAAGAATGATCCGAACCTAATCCTGATCTCTTGGCCCTCCCATCCGGGAGGGCCTTTTTTTTGATGCTTGGTTAGAGAGACGGATTCCCGATCAATTCGATGATATCGGCATATCCTTTTTCCCGGGCCACTTCAAGCGCCGTCAGGCCGTTGACGCTCTTTACCGAGGGGTCGATCCCTTTCTTCAGCAGATAGCGGGCAAGTTCGGGGTGATGGCCGTCGGCCGCTTTGTACAATGCGGTCTCCTTCCATGTTTTCGAGGTGGCATTGATGGCTATCTTTTTCTCCTCTATCAGATACCGGACCACCGGCAGGCAGCCTTCCGTGGCGGCGTTGAGGTAGGCCGAAACAAGCACCAGATTGCCCGATGAGAGTTCGATGGTCATGTCGGCACCGCGCCGATCGAGATAACGGACCATGTCCTCATTGCAACTCCTCGCGGCGATGACATAGGGGGTGAATCCGCTTTTCGGCTGGAGCGCATTCAGGTCGATCCCGTTCTTTTCGAAACGCTCGATCGCTTCGGCGTTCTTCCGTTCGCTGATGAGCGAGAAGACCGGATCGTCAACGACCGGCCGGGCGGCCGCAGTATTGAACTTGGGCAGGGCCAGATTCGGCACCGATAACGGCCGCAGTATGGGCTTGGGGGATATTTTGGTCGCGGTATTCTGCGGCGGCAGGACATAATACCCCACGGCCGCCGCCGTGCAAAGTCCCAGTGCCGCGGACAGGATGATGAGCCGTCTACTCATGCGGTGCGCTCCTCGATCAGTTATACGCGTTGCGATGCTACCCGCTTTTGTCCGTATCGTCAAGAATGCCCCGGAAAAGGAGCGTTTCGTTCCGGAGCTTTTTTTTGCTATCGCTAATTCCTGCGCTATAATCATTGCGATATTTCGTATGAGGTGATGCTATGCGGCTTTTTGCTCACGAGGAGATGCGTGGACGCGCCCAGCGGTTTCAGGCGCGGCTTCGCGACGCCGGCATCGGCGCGGCGCTCTTCACCGCCAACAGCGATCTCTATTATTTCACCGGGTCGGTCCAGCGCGGCCTGCTGGTGGTCCCCGCCGAAGGGGAGGCCCGTTATTTCGTCCGCAAATATCTGGTGCGGGCACAGCGCGAATCGTCGCTCACGGTTGAGCCGTTCGATGCGGCGCAGGTGACCGCCCTCCTCGCGGGGGTCGCGGTCGTGGGCTTTGCCGCCGATGTGATGACGGTCGCCGAGTACGAGTTCCTCAAAGCGAAGATTCTTCCGAAAGAGGCGGTCCTGCGCGACTGTTCGTTGCCGCTCGCCCTCACCAAAATGGTGAAAACGCCCGCCGAGATAGCGCTCATGGAGCGGGCCGCCGCCATCAATCAGGCGGTCGCCCGGCATGCGGTCGAATGCTACCGTCCCGGGATGCGCGATATCGACATGCAGGTGGAACTCGAAGGCTATGCCCGGCGCGAAAAAGGGCATCAGGGTTCCTTCTGGCTGCGCGGCCCCAACATGGAGGCGGCGTTGTCGCTGGTGGTCACCGGAGCCGCGGCGCTCGAACCGACCTATACCGATTTTCCCATCGGCGGCAAGGGACTCTCCCCGGCGGTCGCGCAGGGGGCGTCGGGCGAACGGATCGGCGCCTCGTTCGTGGTCGACTTCGTCGGCACCGCCCACGGGTACAATGCCGATTCGACCCGGACCTATTTCGTCGGCCGGCCGGAGGAACGCATCGGTAAGATATACGAAGAACTGCTCGGATTTCTTGAAAAAGTGGTCGCCTTCAGCACTCCCGGGATAACCGGTGAGGAGGCGTGGAACTACGCGACGGCGCTGGTCGCCGAGCATTCGTGGAAGGACTGTTTCATGGGGCTGGAGTCCAAGGTTCGTTTTCTCGGTCACGGTATCGGAACCGAGGTGAACCAGCTGCCGGTCATCGCCGCGAAACAGGCCATTCCCTTCGAGAACGGGATGACCATCGCGATAGAGCCGAAGATTTTTGTCCCCGGCTGGGGTATCGTCGGCATAGAGAACACCTATCTCATGGAGAGCGGACGGCTCCGGGTCCTGACCGGCGGGACCGAATCGCTCGCTCAAGTTACCATCGGTTAACGGGGGAGTGTCATGGATTTTTTCAGGGCGCTATTCAAGTTCTTCGTCGTGTCGTTCGCGCTGTTCGGCTTCTTCATCTTCCTGCTCATCGCCGGCGGGGTCGCGGCGGCGGTAAGCTACGCGAAGAAGCAGGAACTGCTGACCCCCGCCGACACGGTACTGACCATCACGGTGGATGAGAACATCGTGGAGAACGCGTCGCGAGACCGCATCCTGCGGGAGATCTTCGGGCCGACCGTGACACTGCTCGATATCGTCACGCAGTTGGAGAACGCCACGACCGATCCGCGGGTCAAAGGACTGCTCGTCCGCATCGCCGACCATGAACTCTCCTACGCCCAGATACAGGAGATCCGTGACGCGGTCACCGCCTTCCGCAAGTCGGGCAAGCCGACGGTCGCCTTCACCGATTCGTTCGGCGAACTGTCGCGCGGAATGGCTTCGTACTATCTCGCCACGGCGTTCGACGAGATATATTTGCAACCGTCGGGGATGGTCGACATATCGGGCGTCGCCGCCGAAGGGATGTTCCTGAAGGGACTGCTCGCCAAGCTCGGCGTCGAGCCGATCGGCGGGACCCGCAAGGAGTACAAGAATGCGTGGAACATCTTCACCGAGGAGAAGTACACCGGGCCGCACCGCGAGGCGGTCCACCGCCTTCTCGAGTCGACATTCGAACGGACCGTCGCCGATATCGCTTCCGCACGCAAGCTTGATCCGGCCAGAGTGCGGGAACTGGTCGACCGCGCGCCGTTCTTCGCCGCCGATGCGCTCGCCGAAAAGCTCGTCGACGGGGTGAAGTACCGCGACGAGGTGCTGGCGCTCATGGTTGAAAAAAGCGCCTGCGCCGTCCGCACGCCCATCGGCCGGTATGAGCCGAACTTTCCCGACCTGAATCCCGAGGCGACCGTCGCGGTCATCATCGCCGAAGGCGAGATCATGCGTGGCCGGAGTGAACAGGGCCCCTTCGGCCGGTCGTCGCGCATCGGCTCCGATACGCTCGCCAAGGCGATCCGCGACGCGGTGGCAGATCCCGAGGTGAAGGCGATCGTACTGCGGGTCGATTCGCCCGGCGGATCGGTGGTCGCCTCCGAGACGATCTGGCATGAGGTCGCCAAAGCGGTCAAGGATTCAGACAAACCGTTCGTCGTTACGATGGGCTCGCTTGCCGCGTCGGGCGGCTACTACATATCGATGGCGGCCGATCGCATCATCGCCGAACCGGCCACCATCACGGGGAGCATCGGCGTCATCGTCGGCAAATTCTACACCCCGGAGATGTGGAAGAAGATAGGGATATCGTTCGACGCCGACCAGATAGGCAAGAACGCCCGCATGTTCTCGTCGCTGACGAAACTCGAGCCGGAACAGAACCTGCTTCTGCAAAAGACACTCGATTCGGTCTACGACACCTTCGTCACCCGCGCCGCCGCCGGCCGTAAGAAAAAGCCGGAAGAATTCGAACAGCACGCGAAAGGGCGCGTCTGGACCGGCGAGGATGCGTTGGCCCGGGGATTGGTGGACGAACTGGGCGGCTATCCGGCGGCGTTCGCCGCGGTGCGCAAGACGCTCGGGCTCGGCCCCGACAGCATGCTCTCGCTGAAATTCTATCCGGAAGAACCGATGTTCCTCACTATGCTGCTTGACCGCGAGGAGGAGGAATCGGTCCGTTCGGGCCTGCTGTCGGACATCACCGGCTTCCTGCGCCGGATGGCGGTGCTGATGTCGATCATCGAAAAAAGTGAAGCATCGGGGATGCGGCTCGAGAGCGAGCCGGTCGATATCCGTTAATCGGGGGCGCCGTTAAGGTAGCCGATCACTATCTCGCGCATCGTCGGCACCCGGCCGATGTCGTCATCCGTATACACCAGCCATTCGCCGATGATTGGGCCGATGGTCAGCAGTCCCGACACATCTTCGCTTCCCGGCACGATACGCTGAGTGCGGCGCGCCTCGTCGAGGCGTGAGGTGTACAGCAGTTTTCCGTTCCGGAGCACCACGAAGCGGTCTATCAGCGATTCGGGTTCGTAGAGTTCGGTCGAGGCGAGCAGGATCGTCGATAGGTGTTCGTCGGCGAAGGTGCGCAGGATATCGCAGAGGATGTCGCTTTCCTGCGGCGTGATATGCTGGAACGGTTCGTCGATGAGCAGGAGTTGCGGCCGGCAGGCGAGTGCGCCGAGCGTGAGGAACAGCGACCGCACTCCCATCGGCGCGAAATCGACGCGGCGCGAGAGGTCCCATTTGAACTGTTCGGTAAAGCGGTCGAACAGGGGATGGTCGAACTGCGGATAGAGCAGTTCCCATACCCGCCGGTAATCGTGGCCGGTGAAGCCGGTGAATACGGTGCGCTGGTCGCCCGACGAGGCGACGGCGTTGCGCCGGAACGAGGAGACCGGGCCGCCGTCGACGCGGATATAGCCTTCGGTCGCCGGCAACTCGCCGCTCACGGTCCGCATGAGCGTGGTCTTCCCGGCGCCGTTGGGGCCGAGTATCACGACGATCTCCCCCGGTCCGGTGATGAACGAGACCTCGTGAAGGCCGACATGCCCGCCGAACCGCTTCGATACCTTTTCGACGATCAGACTCACAGCCGTCTCCCCGCGATCAGATAATGGGTGAAGGCGGCGACGAGCAGCAGCAGCGCGGTAAGCGCGGCATAGAGCGGCTCTTCCTGATAGAAGGCGCTGAAGGCGCGGAAGGGATGACCCGCGCCGAGCGCCGCGCCGGCGGTGGTCTCGACGAAGAGCGCCATGACCGGCAGGGTCAGGATGTCGCGTCCCGAAACGGCGCCGATGAGCGATATCGAGAAATAGGCGGTGAAGAAAATGAGCATGGCGGGCAGTTTCATAGCCCAGTCGGCGTCGATCGCCAGCGTGCCGCTGATGAGCGCCCCGAGCAGTATCAGCAAAACCCCCAGCCCGTAATAACAGAAGAACAGTCCGGTCCGCGTAAAGGGAAGGGCGAGGTACATGCTCGCGCGGCGCGACTGGATATCCTTGGGGAGGAGCGACGCGGCGAAGAACATGACCGCGAGAAAGAGCATCCCGCTGCGCGGCAGCAGGAAGAGGAGGAAAAGGAGGCCCAGTATCCGCTTGCGGGTAAGTTCTATCTGTAGAAAGGCCTCAAAGGCCCGCAGCGCGCGCAATACGGGGCGGTCGGTCATAGAAAGACCCCCCGAATGAGGTCGTGTATCCAGCGGTAGACGACCTCCATGTCGGCAAGCCACGCGGTGAGGAAGATGAGCAGCGCGACCGTGGGAAAAAGAAACCACCGGCGGAATGCGATCCCCGCGGCGATGAGCGCCAAAGCGCCGCAGGCGGCCGAAAAAGGCCGCGACATGCCGCAGAGAGGCAGGAGCGCAAGACTGATCGCGACAAACAGCCACACGGTGCGCGAATGGAATACGCCGGTGCCGGGGAAAAGTATCTTGTGATTCATCGATCCTTACTTGAGCAGTTCGCGGATGGCTTCATATTCCTTCGCCTTCTCGGGATATTCCTTCAGCCCCTTTTCCGCCAGATCAAGGGCGCTCAAACCTTCGGCGTTCTTTGCCGTTTTATCGGCCGATCTTGCAAGAAGCAGTGACACAATGGCGCCGTTGCCGCGCTGCGCGGCCACCGTAAGCGCGGTATTCCCCTTTTTATCTACGGCGTTGACATCGGTATTCCTATTGATGAGCTCTTCGGAAACCTTCGGAAGTCCGCTCCACGCCGCCCAAGTCAGTGCTGTCCAGCCGTCCTTGTCCTTGAGATTCGGGTCGGCCCCTTTTTCCAGAAGCAGCAGGGTGGCCTCAAGGCGCTTTTCTTCGTTCTTCGCGACCTCTTCGGCGCTTTTGAAGTTGACATAGGCGGCCCACATGAGCGGGGTCCGGCCCTGTTCATCAACGCTGTTGACCCGTTCGCCGGTCTGGGTGATATCCTTTTTCATCTGTTCAATGTTGTTCTGAATGATCGCCGCGATGATCGGATCGGTCTTCACGCCGCTTCCTTTCAGCAGATTGACGGCATATATGCTGATGACGGCAAAAACCGAACTGAACGCCATGAGGATGAGGCCGTCCTTGATTATGGGCAAGTATTGTTTCATCATGTCCTCCTTTAGTGCGCTGCTTCGGCGGGTTTATCGTCGTCGGGATTGTCCGATTTCAGGAAATTGCGCAGCAATACCACGGCGATCGGACTGATGGCAGCGAGCATGAAGTAGATCATCCACATCCACTCGGGACTATCCATATAGCTGATATTTCCGGTGTCTATCTTCGCCCTGATCCCCTCGTAAGAGAAGCCGGCGATAAGGATGCCCGAAACAAAGCCGTTGATGGGACGGGCGATGAACATCGGGAGCGCCGAGAGGCCCATGTACGAGGCCACCTTATCCTTTGGCGCGACCGTGGCGCAGTACTCGACGAAACGGGGCGAGAAAATAAGCTCACCGACCGCGAATACGAATATCTGCGCGATGATGATGTAGATATACGCCTGATTCATGTTCTCGACGCCGGGGATGGCGAGTATCCAGCTGTTCGGTACGGCGAGGAACAGGAGCGACAGCGCCGATATCAACATGCCCACAACGATGAGTTTCACCGTGTCGAACTTATTGATGATCGGGATAAAGAGGATGAGGCCCACGACGATGATGAAGGGGTTCAATGAGTTGACGAGCCCCAGCTCGAAATCGTTGTAGAGCGTCCGCAGGTAGTATTTCGGCATGACCATCGTCTGGTGGGTGAAGACGAGCCGGACGCCGAGCGTCAGGACGAGGAACAGTACCAGTTTCTGGAACGCGCTCTCCTTCCACACCTCGGCGAATATCTGGAGCGGCGTTCTATGCGCCCCTTCGGGTTTTTCCGCTTCAACCTCCTGCGCCTGCTTGTCGGAAAGGAAAAAAGCGGTGACGAAGGTCAGGACCGCCATGGCGAAACTGAAATCGAATATCATGAGATTGCCCTTCACCGTGCCGAAGACGGTACGGAAACCGTCGAACACGACCGCGCCGGCGATCATCGCGCCGATGTTCATGATAAGGTAATAGACATTGAAGCCAGTGCCGCGGTTCTCCGGGGTCGTGTAATGACGGAGCGCGGCGTTGGTGTTGGTGACGATGGTGGCCGTGCCGAGCGCCATAACGATGAGCAGCGCCATCGTGGCGTATTTCAAGGGTTCGCCCGTCATGAGCTGTGGTGCGATACCCATACCGAGGCGTGAGAGCACCAGCAGTGCCGCCGCGATATAATAGGTCTTTTTAACGCCCAGAATGTCACAGATGGATCCGACCGTGAACATAAAGGCGGTGATGAACATGAAGAAGACGCCCTGCCAGATGCCGGTCTCCATATCGCTGAACCCGACATTGTCGTTCAGGTAGAGCGAGAGTACGATGATGATCGAGAAGTAGGCGAGGCCGTCGAGGAACTGGATGACATTGACCATCCAGAAATCTCTCGAGACCGTCGTCATGATCTTGAATTCCGAGAAGTAATTCTTAACCGCTGCGAACATGCGCATGCCTCCGAAACAAGCGTAGATAAAAAAGAGCGTTTCATCGTAACCGCCCCTCACCCAAAGTCAAGGAAAACGGCCGTTCGAAGCGGTCCCGCGCCGACCGATTTGTTGACTTTGCCGCGAAGGGTCCGTACAATGGCCCGTTCACGGTGATAAGCGGAGAGAGATGAATGC
>CAYPQK010000031.1:20719-30177 GCA_964412895.1 uncultured Spirochaetales bacterium | reverse complement strand
CCTGAATGTTGGTCCCTTCGAACCGCAGAACATCGCTCACCGCGCCGCGCGTCACCGTGTCGAGTATCTGGCGGGCCGCCTCGACCTCGGGGGTGATGACGAAATCGGCGCCGAGGAAGGTCTTGCCGCGCAGGGTCGCCTTGGCGTAATTGAGGTTGCGCACCCGGGCGATGCTCTTGGCCTTCTCGAAGACCGATTCGGCGATACCGCAGCAGACGAGATTCACCTCGTCGGAGTCGGTGACCGCCACGAAGTAGGCCACATCACCGTCGCCCGCCCGCCGCAGGGTGTCGGGATCGGTCCCGTCGGCAACGAGCACCATGCAGTCGAGATGCGACGAGACATACTTCGCCCGCTCCGCATCCCGTTCGACCACCACGACATCTTTCTTTTCCACGATGAGCTGGCGGGCCGTTTCGAAGCCCACCGTGCCACCGCCCACGATGACCACTTTCATGCCGCCCACTCTATCTGAAAGCGGGCACAAGTCAAGTTCGCTCTCCGCCGTCGCGCTAAATGAAACGGCGTCGCTAAAGGGGCGCGAAAAGATTAGCGGATTATTAGCGAAACGACTAACCATGAGCCGTTATAACCCCTTGCGTTTTGGCTTTATTAGAATTTGGATAGCGACAACTGGCCGACTTGACAGTGCTTTTTCTCTGGTGCTATACACTTGTTCGTGGTCCCATCATTAACATCCGAGGAGGAACCCCATGGCTTCTTACATGAAGGATCTTATTGCGAAAGTGAAAGCGAAGAACTCCGACCAGCCCGAATTCATTCAGGCGGTCGATGAGGTCATGATGTCGCTTGAGCCGACGGTCAAGAAACACCCCGAATTCGTCGCGGCCGGCATCTACGAGCGGATCGTGGAACCCGATCGCCAGATCATCTTCCGCGTTCCGTGGGTCGATGACGAAGGCACTGTGCAGGTCAACAGAGGCTTCCGCGTACAGTTCAACATGGCGATCGGGCCCTACAAAGGCGGTCTCCGTTTCCATCCCTCTGTCAACCTCGGCATCATCAAGTTCCTCGGTTTCGAGCAGATCCTCAAGAACTCGCTGACCACCCTCCCGATGGGCGGCGCCAAGGGCGGCTGCGACTTCGATCCGAAGGGCAAGTCCGACGGCGAAGTGATGCGCTTCACCCAGTCGTTCATGCGCGAGCTGTTCCGCTACATCGGTCCCGACACCGATGTCCCGGCGGGCGATATCGGCGTGGGCGGCCGCGAGATCGGCTATATGTTCGGTTACTACAAGAAGATCGTCACCGAGCACACCGGCGTCCTGACGGGCAAGGGCCTCGCTTACGGCGGCTCGCTCATCCGTCCCGAGGCGACCGGCTACGGTTCGGTTTACTTCGCGGCCGAGATGCTCGCCACCCGCAAGCAGGATTTCAAGGGCAAGACCTGCATCGTGTCGGGTTCGGGCAATGTCACCCAGTACACCATCGAGAAGATCAATCAGCTCGGCGGCAAGGCGATATCGGCCAGCGACTCCGACGGCACCATCATCGACATGGACGGCATCAAGGGCGACCGTTGGAATTTCCTCATGGATCTCAAGAACAACCGCCGCGGCCGCATCAAGGAATACGCCGAGAAGTTCGGCAACGCGAAGTACTACGCCGGCAAGTCGGTGTGGGATGTCGTGAAAGATCAGAGCATCAAGGTCGACTGCGCGTTCCCGTCGGCGACCCAGAACGAGATCCACAAGGATCACGCCGTCGCGCTGGTCAAGAACGGCTGTTATTGCGTCTCCGAAGGCGCCAATATGCCGTCGGTCCCCGAAGCGATAGAAGTCTATCTGGAGAACAATGTCCTCTACGGTCCCGCCAAGGCGGCCAATGCGGGCGGCGTCGCCACTTCCGGACTCGAGATGTCGCAGAACAGTATGCGCCTCAGCTGGACCCGCGAAGAGGTCGACCAGAAGCTCCACGGCATCATGAAGAACATCCACGCCTCCTGCCGTGACGCGGCTTCGACCTACGGCTTCAAGGCCGACAATTACGCGGCGGGCGCCAACCTCGCCGGTTTCGTCAAGGTCGCCAACGCGATGCTTGCCGCCGGTATCGTCTAAGTCCCTTTCGCGTAACTGATTCCCGCATCCTTCCCTAAAAGTTGCTTTACCTCCGCTAAATCTCTATAATCGCCTTCGTCCCGAGGGCGGGACATCGTTCACAAGGGAGGCTCAGTTATGGAATTTTTCAGCAATGTCATTTTCAACACTTGGCAGTTCTGGCTGGTTACCTCGGTGGCGCTCTTCATCATCGAGATCTTCACCCCCGGCTTTTTTCTTGCCACCTTCGCGATCGGCGCCCTGTGCGCCGCGTTGACAGCCCTGTTCACCGACAGCTTCAATGTCCAGATGCTCGTATTTGCCGTCACCACGACCCTCACCTTCGTATTCGTCCGCCCCTTCGCGAAAAAATACTTCTTTAAGAAGGGTCCCGATCTGCCCACCAACACCGAGGCACTGACAGGAAAAAAGGCGAAGGTCATCGAGACCATAGACAACTCCGACTCGAAGGGCCGGGTGAAACTGTTCGGCGGCGAGGATTGGAAGGCGGTCAGCGCCGACGAGAGCATCATAGAGAAGGATTCGGTCGTCGAGATCGTTTCGGTCGACGGCGCGAAAGCAACCGTAAAAAAGATATAAGGGAGGAACTTATGGGAACCCTCGGTTTTATTTTGATCGCCATCATCGTTCTTGTTGTCGTCATCGGCGCAAAGGGCATCCGCATCGTGCCGCAGGCGCACACGATGATCATCGAGCGGCTCGGCCGCTATCACGAAACGCTCGTCAGCGGCATCAACTTCATTATCCCGATCATGGATCAGCCGCGCGACATGGACTGGAAGGCCTCGCGTAAGACCTTCGACGGCCGCACCATCATCGAGAACCGCAAGATAACGCTCATCGATCTGCGCGAAGCGGTCTACGACTTCCCGCGCCAGAATGTCATCACGAAGGATAATGTCCTCATCGAGATCGACGCCATCATCTACTATCAGATCACCAACGCGATGAAGTCGGTTTACGAGATACAGAATCTTCCCGACGCCATCGAGAAACTGACCAAAACGACGCTCCGTAACATCATCGGCGAGATGGACCTCGACGAAACGCTCTCCAGCCGCGACAAGATAAACCACCGCCTTCGCGACATCCTCGATGAAGCGACCGACAAGTGGGGCGTCAAGGTCAACCGCGTCGAGATACAGGACATCCAGCCGCCGCACGACATCCGCGAGGCGATGGAAAAGCAGATGCGCGCCGAGCGGGATCGCCGCGCCATCATCCTGACCGCCGACGGCGAGAAGTCGTCGAAGATCCTTGAATCGGAAGGGTACCGGCAGAAGGAGATCAATCAGGCCGACGGCGACAAGCAGGCCCGGATACTCAAGGCCGAGGGCGAGGCGCAGGCGAAGATCCGCATCGCCGAGGCCGAGGCGCAGGCGCTCAAACTCGTCGCCGACGCGCTCACGGCGACCAAGATGGATGCCGGCAGTTACCTCGTCGCTCTTAAGTATATCGACGCGTTCCGCAACATCGCCGACGGTCAGAAGGACAAAGTGGTCTTCATGCCCTACGAAGCGACCGGCGTCCTTTCAAGTATCGGGAGCATCAAAGAGATATTCAACGCGCAGAAGTAAACACCGCAACCCGCTCTATTCCACTATAATCTTTAACGATATCTATCAAACGCAACTCCGTCCGCGCGGTCCGTGCCATCGGTGCGCCGAGGAACCCGAGTTCCATTAGCAGGTGACCGCCCGACTTGAGATACCGGTGAGCGTCGACGAGGATGCGGCGCGACAGGTCGAACCCGTCGGAGCCGCCGTCGAGGGCAAGGATCGGTTCATGGGCGACCGGCGTCCCGGCGATGGCGATCATGTCGGCGACCGATAGGTAGGGCGGATTGACGGCGATGAGGTCGAAGGTGCCGTCGATCGCGCCGAACAGGTCGCTCTCGACGAACCGGAATCGGCCCTGTTTGCCGGGAAAAAGTCTTTCGGCGTTGAGTCGCGTCACCGCCAAAGCGCCGGGCGAACGGTCGGCAAAGAGCACCGTCGCCTCGGTGAACCGGGCGAGGGTGAGCCCGATACAGCCGCTGCCACAGCAGAGGTCGAGTACCGCCGCATCGGAACGGTAGCGCAGGTGACGCAGCGCCTCCTCGACGAGATGTTCGGTCTCGGGTCGTGGGATGAGAACGCGCTCATCGACGAAGAACTCATCCTCGAAAAAGTATTTACGGTTGGTGAGATAGGCGACCGGCACGCCGGTGAGCCGCCGCTCGATAAGCGCGTCGAATGCGGCCCGCTCCTCTTCCGGGACCGGCGCGCCGTAAGCGGTCAGCAGATCGCTCCGTTCGACGCCGCGGACATGGGCGAGCAGGAGTTCGGCATCGAGGCGCGGGGTATCGCTTACCTTCTTAAGCCGCTCGGCCGCGTCACGGATGATCTCTGCCACCGTCATGGGTGTCAGCTCAGACTGCTTTTCAGGAGTTCGGCGTTCTGCCAATTGATGAGCGGTTCGATCAGCGAATCGATGCTCCCCTCCATGATATCGCCGAGCCGGTAGAGGGTGAGGCCGATGCGGTGATCGGTGCAACGGTTCTGCGGGAAATTATAGGTCCGGATCTTCTCACTGCGGTCGCCCGAGCCGACGAGCGATTTGCGCTGGGCCGCCGTCTCACGATCCCGCTTCTCTATCTCGGCCTGCAGGAGTTTCGACCGGAGATGGGCCATCGCCCGGACACGGTTCTGTATCTGCGAGCGCTCTTCCTGCATCGTCACCACGATACCGGTCGGCAGATGGGTGATGCGGATGGCCGAATCGGTCTTGTTGATATGCTGACCGCCCGCTCCGCTGGCGCGGTAGGTGTCTATCTTGAGATCCTTATCCTCGATAGGTATCTCGTCGTCTATCTCGTCGGCCTCGGGAAGGACCGCCACGGTGATGGCCGAGGTGTGGACCCGCCCCTGCGCCTCGGTGACCGGCACCCGCTGGACGCGGTGAACGCCCCCTTCATACTTGAGCCGTCCATAGACGCCTAGACCCTTCACTTCGGCGACGATCTCTTTCACGCCGCCCCCCTCCTGTCCGCTCGATGAGAGCACCTCGATCTTCCAGCCTTTCAGTTCGGCATAGCGGCTGTACATCCGGAAGATCTCTCCCGCGAAGAGCGCCGCCTCATCGCCGCCGGTGCCGGCCCGTATCTCAAGGATGGCGTTCTTGTCGTCCATCGGATCGCGCGGCAGCAACAGGACGCGGAGTTCCTCCTCCAGTTCACCGTAGCGGGTCTCGAAGACCGGCAGTTCCTCCTTGATGAGCGAGAGCATCTCGGGGTCCTTCTCGATCTTGAGTAGTTCCTTATGGCCCGCGATATCGTCGGTGACCCGCTTCCAGTCGAGGAATTTGACCGCTATCTCCTTGAGGTGGGCGTATTCCTGCGACAGCTTCTTGAAGCGTTTGAGATCGCTCACCACCGTGGGGTCCGACAGTTGCCGCTCAAGGTCCTGATATTTGTTATAGAGCTCTTCGAGCTTGTCCCTTATATCGAGCACGGCGCGCCCTCCGTCGGCGGTTGCGGGGTGAGTGTGCCGCTCATCTTTTCACGGAAGTCGGCGAAGTCGCGGTAGTGCTCCTCAACGCCTTCGGACGGCAGTACCGCCTTCTTTTCCTGCAGGTCGAGCGCCCGGGCAAGCGACACCAGACCGATCTCCAGCACATCGGGATCGGGCTCGGTCGTCGTGATCCCCTGATACCAGAGGCCGGGGGCGATCATCACGGCGAGTATTTTATTGCGCGGGAAGCGCGACACCAGTTTTTGCAGTTCGTAGCTGATGCCGCCGATGGGGAATATGAGCACCATCTTGATGACGATGTAGACGAGGTTGTCGAGCAGTTTGCTCCCGGTGAGCGGCGGCACGAAGGCGAACACGACGGTGAATACCAGTATCGATATGAGGATGACCGTTATCATGAAACTGGTGCCGCA
Organism: uncultured Spirochaetales bacterium; assembly: GCA_964412895.1. Taxonomy (GTDB): domain Bacteria; phylum UBP6; class UBA1177; order UBA1177; family JAKLFG01; genus CALMRE01. Next base: position 24,174 of record CAYPQK010000031.1, on the reverse strand, counting down.
ACGCGGATGGGCCTTCGGCTTTTTGCGTGCGTTCTCGGGGATGAGCGTCTCGCCCGCCTCCCATGTCGCTATCGCCTTATGTTCGGCGCCGTGATAGGAGAAGAGCCGCTTCACCTCCGCCATCTTCGAGATGCTCCAGAGGTAGAGGGTGAAGATGATGACCTTCACCACGCCATCAAGGAAATGGAAGAACATCGAATTTATCGAGGTCTCGCCGCGGATCCCTTTTTCAAGGAAATAGGCGGCGCCGTGGGGGATGGCGACGAACAGCAGCATCGCGAGGGCAAAGGCGGCCATGATGGTGAGGATGGTCCCGGTCTTGGTCAGTTTCTCCTGCTCCTTTCCCTCCTCGACCGACTCGTTGGCCGACCAGGTGATCGCCTGCATGCCGTTGTACATCGCCTCGTAGAGGACGAACATACCGCGCAGAAACGGCTTCTTGACGATGCCGGGGAAGAGGTTCTCCCAACGGCGGCTTTTGACCTTGATGGAACCGTCGGGCTTGCGGACCGCGATGACGAAATAGTCGGGGGTCCGCATCATCACCCCTTCGATAACGGCCTGACCGCCGGCGTTGAGTATGCGTTTTTCACTCATAAAAAGGCTCCCGATGAATTTATTAGAGGCGGATATCTAGAGGGCGAACAGCGGAAAGAGTTGTACCGTGAGATAGTGGAACGACACGGAAGAACTACTTTTTGCCGGTATAGGCGGCCTGTTTGTACTTCTGTTTGAACTTCTCGATACGGCCGGCGGTGTCGACGATCTTCTGCTTGCCGGTGTAGAACGGGTGGCAGGCGCCGCAGATCTCGATCGAGTAGTCGGTGTCCTTGGTGGACATCGTCTGGAACTTATTCCCGCAGGTGCAGGAAATGGTGATGAGTTTCAACTTCGGGTGAATGCCTTTCTTCGCCATCGTTTTCTCCTTCCTCTACAAACAAGAAACGCGTCTGGATAGTAGCCACACCGCGCAAAAAAGCAAGAAGTTTTTTACTTCCCCAGCGCTTCGTACCATGCGGCGACATCGGCGGCGAATTTGTCGGGCTGGCTGACGGTCACCGAATGGCCCGCCGTTCCGTAGCGCGGCCAAGTGACGGTACGGGTCGTCCCCTCCGTTACCCCGTCGAAAGAATCGGCGGCGTAGGTGACGGTGAAGGAGTCGTCGGCGACCGCGACATCGGTCACCTGTGCGAACATCCGTGCCGCCGCCGGTATGGCGGGCGAGAAGATGACCAGATCGAGCGCCGCCTGCGTGATGAAGGTGTCGACCACGAGCAGATTCTCGAGGAACAGTTCGCCGAACAGCGGATGGAACGGGTAGATGGTATGCTTGTAAAAAGCGTTGGTCACCTCTTCATTCAGGCTGATGTAGTAACTGTCGTAGTCGTTGAGCGATCCGAACAGCGCGCGGAAATCCTCCTCAGGGTCGTCGACCGTCGCGTACTGGAGCCGCATCAGACGCAATTGCATCTCCCGGTGGATATCGACCGCACTGTAGGGGCGCCGATTCATCGCGCCCTGATCATCCGGCGGCACCGGCGCACCCGACACGGCGGGCACCGGCGAGGCTATCTTGTAGGCATCGTTCCGCTGCGAGGCGTACATCTCCTCGACGAAAAGAGGGTCGTGGCCGAGGAGGTCGGCGTAGTTCGCGCGGGTCAGGAGTCCCGGAACGATAGGCGTCATCAGGCTGTTCATCCAGTCGCTTGACTCGTTGTATTTGTAGAGGTCGCGGCCCAGACCGTCGACGAACAGTATCGCGTTGTAGTACTTGTCGCACTGAGCGTCATTTTCGGGACAGGGCTCGAAGGTGGCCCCCTCCTCGGCGGCGATCTGGTAAATGACCGAGCCGGGCTCCTCCATGATCTCGCCCGAGGCGGTGTTCTGCGGTTCGCCGAACAGGAGCGGCTGGATGAGCGAGGTGTAGCCGAACTGTTCGGCCCCCTTTTCGGGCGTTATCTCCGCGCCGGGAAAGACGGCGGCGTAGTGGGCCGAAATCTCGTCGGCGAGCGCCGTATCGGTGTAGTAGCCCTCGTTCCCGGCGTAGCGGCCGGGATTAAGCAGGAGATTCTGCATCGCGATGGTGCGGGTGCCGCCGTAGGACTCGCCCGCGAAGATGACCGGATTTGCCTGTATCTCCGGATGGGCCGCGAGGAAGCGCAGGAGAACACGAACAAAATCGGCGCCGTCAAGGAACGGATTGAAGTTGCGGGTGGTGTAGCCCGGATTTACTCCGGTGATGCTGTAGGAAAAACCGGTGTTCCGCGCATCGATATAAAGGATGTTGGCGAAACTGCTCCAGCGGTGCGGATTATCGCCGACCGCCACGCCGCCGTTGAAGACCGGGTCCATGCTCTTGCGGCCGGTGTTGAAGGCGAGCAGCAGGCCCGATGCCGATCCGGGACCGCCGTTGAAAAATATCGCCAGCGGTTTTTCGGCCATATCCTCGTCGGCCGGCTGGAACGAATACCACAGCCGCGCCTCGTCGCTTTTATATTTCGCACCGGCACTACCGCTTTTGGTCCGCAGATAATAGGTCACCGGCTCGATGGTGATGAAGCCGGTCTGGCCGGTGTAATCGGTGGCGAGCGCTTCGACATCGGGAACGAATTCATGCTCGGGGGTCTCCCCTTCGTCGGTCAGCAGGTCGTCGCCCGCAAGAATATCCTCGTCGCCCGTAAGCGCATCGCCGTCGGCCGCCGCGTCGGCGTCGACTATCTCGCTGGGGGTCCCGCCGCACGCCGTTACGCCGAGGAAAAGAAGCACCGTAAGAGTGACCGACAAACACCGCACCGTCATCATGACACCTCCGTATCAATAGGCCGCCGCAGGAGAAGCAATCGCATCGCCAAGGATATTAATCGAACATATTCAAACGGTTATTCTGTCGCCGGGACCATAAAGAAGCGCAGGATATCGCGCTTGAAAAGTTCCTCGGCACGCAGGAGCGACGGCGGCGTGGCCGTCAGCGGTCTCTCGTCCCGCGTCGTGAGCGCATAGGGGGTGAAGAGATTCTCCACGCCGATGCTCTTCTCCCCTTTCCGCAGACTCAGGATACCGTCGGCGGTGATAAGGGCGAGGTTGTCGTTGATATAGGGAAATCCGTAGCTTGAGACCACGACATAGCGGTCGGGCGATAGCGGTCGCAGGAGCGATACACCGTCGAAGAAACGCGAGATATCCGCACCTTCGACGGGTTTCAGGTGATCGATGATCGTCGGGAAGACATCGACATGGGAGGAGAGTGTCGCGTTCACCGGCGGGGCACCCGGCAGATAGAGGAGGAACGGCGTCCGTATGCGGGCGTTGACCAGTTTCGCCTTGGCGTGTCCGAGAGAACCGTTGTCCCAGAACTCTTCGCTGTGATCCCCCGCCAACGCCACGACGAGCGAATCGCGCTTCAGTTCATCCCGGAAAATGTTCATCAACCCGCCGAAGAGACTGTCGACGAACAG
>CAYPQK010000031.1:0-20709 GCA_964412895.1 uncultured Spirochaetales bacterium | reverse complement strand
GCTGTTCCTGTAGCGGTTGACCAACTCCTCTTTGTGGACCTTCAGTTTGCCGGAACCCATGAAGTGGTTGTAATCGGCCGGGAGCACCGGCGTATATTTCTCGAACTCGGGCGGGAACATATAATTGTGATGGGTCGCACTGATGAACACGAACAGGAAGAACGGCTTCCCGGCGGGATGTTTTTTACGAATAAGCTCATCTATCCACGCCTGCATCCGCCGCTCGTTGTCGACCCCGTCGGGGCCGAGGAACTCCTCGTAGGCGTCGAACCCGTTCAGGATGGGGGTCAAGTGTTTTGAGTAGAAACGCAGCATCGAAGCCGACGCACCGTAGAGGGCGTACCCGTTCTTCTTCAGGAGTTCGAGCGGATAGAACGGCGCGCGCTGGGTATTCAGATAGTCCATCGTGTAGGAGTTGAGTCCCGACAGGTAGGAGTAATTCGCGCAGGAGGTCGAATGGCAGGCGGCATAATGGTATCCCGTCATGTCGATGCCGTGTTCGCGGGCAAAGCTCATGAAGTGCGGCGACACCTCGTCGTTCAGAACATCGGCGCGGTAGGATTCGACCATGACCATCAGCACATTCTGCTTGTTCTCCAAAGCCGGATACCCCGACGCATCGGCCGGCACCGGGTAGTGGAACGGCAGCGACCGGGCGCGGTAAAAGTAATGGAAATCGGCATTATAGAAGGGAAGAACATCCTCCAGTCCGGTATTGTTGAGGAAGAACGGGGTGAGGTGGGTCAGCGATACGCCGATCGCCGTGACGGCGGCGACCCCCATTAGAGAGATCGACACGGCGGCGATGCGCAGCAGACGCGCCGCCCGCTCGCGGAGCCGCGGCAGAACACGGCTCAGGAAGCGGTACCAGAAGCCGTTGGCCGTCAACAGGGCCGAGAAGAAGAGCACGGTCGAGACGATCGTACCGGCGCTCAGGCGGATATCGTTCTGCATCGGGACCGAATTGAAGAGCACATCGAGGATGAATCCGCTGTAGATATGGACGCCGATGATCCGGTAGACGATCACATCGATGATGCAGATGAGGTAGAACAGCTCGACCCACAGCACGGCACCCGCCGCGACGACCGTCCGCAACACCCTCCCGCGCATCGGAGAACGGGGCGTCGGCAGAAGGAACGGCGACCAGAGGAGCAGCGGGACCAGCACGATGAGCGCGCAGAGGGCGAAGATATAGATCAGAGAGATCGTCACATCGACCGTGGCGACGAACCCCTTGGCGGCGACCAGCAACGATCCGAGAACGGCCATATAAAGGGTGAAAATAATCAAGGCGTTCGAGGCGAGGAACCAGAACAATACCGCCAGCCGTTCCCGCAGAGCGGCGAACCGGACAGTAAAGATATCAGCGCCTTTCTCCATGAGCCTCGCGCAACCTATCGACACCATGCGCCTCTTAACAAATCGACGCCGAAATAGCAAGCTTTAAACTCTCTGCTTTTCTTGCTTTTTATCCCCCGCCTCACTAAAGTGGCCCGTTATTATTTATGGAGGTATTCCATGTACAATCTTGCGATAAGCATCGGCGGCGGTCTCCTCGTCACGCTGCTGTTCGGTCTGATACCGGTCCCCTACGCGTGGGTCTGGGGCATCATCATCGGGGTCGTTCTGACCATCGCCGTCTTCTTCTTCGTGTCGCGCAAAGTGACGGGCAAGTTGCAGGCACTTTTCCTGCGCGCCAACGCCGAGATACAGAAGCAGAAGGTCGAGCGGGCCATGGAGATACTGCGCGACGGCTACCGCTGGAACCGCTGGGCCTTCCTCGTCAAGGCGCAGATAGACAGCCAGATCGGCATCATCCTCTACTCGACCAAGAAGTTCGGCGAGGCCTACAAATACCTCCAGAATTCCAACCCGCGCCTCTACCTCGCCTACTGCATGCTGGTCGTCGGCCACCTCAAGAACAACAAACAGAAAGAGGCGCTCGATACGATGGAGCTCCTGATGCGCTTCAACAAGAAGGAGGCCTTCGTCTTCTCGCTGTGCGCCTATCTGTATGAGGAGGAACTCGACGACCGGGAAAAGGCGCTGGCGACCCTCAAGCGCGGCCTTAAGTCGATGCCGAACAACCAGAACCTCAACGAGCATCTGATGGCGCTCCAGAACAAGCTGTCGTTCAAGATGGAAAAGTACGGCGAGGTATGGTACCAAATGTTCCTCGACCGTAAAGCGGTGTCGCGGCTTCAGCAGAAAATGATAAAGGATCAGCAGCGGCGCATGAAGGTGAGCGGCGTGGTCCGCTGACGCGATTTTCTTGAATTTCTCTCCCAGCGGGAGCATAATGGGCCGGTCTGTATTCAACGGGAGCGGGATATGAGCGGACAAGGACATGATCGCAGCATCATAGAATTCTTTCGGCAGAACACCGATCTGGCGGCATCGCAGGAGCATCTCCGCGGTCAGGCCGACGAGATCGTGACGCTCTTCCACAAGGTGCTTAAAGGGTACAAACTCTACCCCCTCAGCAATCCGATGTTCAAGAAGTTCGCCGAGGACTTCAAGGTCAAGGTCGACCTCATGCACACCGAGATCCCGGTCATCCCTTTCCGCATCAAGAAGAACGGTTTCCTCTTCATGAAACAGCCGGTCGAGACGGCGCTGGAGGACAACGAGGTCATCTATGTCCTCTTCAACGACGGTATCCGCGAGATATACTTCGCCAAGGGGATACAATACGAGGAGATACTCAAGTTCTTCAATATCCTCGCCAAGGTCACCGTCTACGCGAGCGAGGATTACGATATCGCGACGCTCCTGTGGGATTCCGAATTCGAACATATCGGCTATGTCACCGAGGAGGAACTGATCGAATCGGAACCGTTCGAATACGACGACTTCGATCAGGGCTACGATCTCACCGCCGCGGCCAATCAGGGGCGCGACCTCACCCCCGAGACCTTCACCGACCGCGATGTCCCCTTTCAGGACAAGCAGGCCTACATCATCACCGACGAGGACAAGGCGATCTTCGCCGAACAGATACGCCTGTACGATGAGAACGCCGTCACTTCGCGCTTCCTCAAGGAACTGACGATCAAACTCCTGCAGGGGACCAACGACGAGGTGCGCAAGGATCTGGTCGAGACCGCATCTCTGCTCTGGGAACGGCTGCTTCTGTTCGGCGCGGTCAAGGAGGCTGTCGTCTTCCTTAAAACACTACTTAAAATAGGCGGCCAGTTCCGTGAGACCAACGAGGAGTTCTACCTCAAGATAAAGAACGGCATCGCCAACATCACCAATGATGATTTTCTCAACCGCGTCTTCAAGATGGCCGACAACTTCGACCCGGAACAGTTCGAGTACTTCGGCGACTTCCTTGCCATCGTGCCGCCGGCTCAGATACCCGCCATGGTCGTCCTGCTGACCGAACTTCAGACCAAGGAGTTGCGCATCGCGGCGGTCGTAAAGCTCGGCAAGGTGCTGAGGAACCCCGAGGTGGTCAAACCGCTCCTTGCACATCCCGACTGGCGGGTCGTCCGCAACGCTCTGACGGTCCTGAAGGGGATGGAGAGCCCGGGGGTGGTACCGCTCCTGCGTGCCGTCATCAACCATCCGCACAAACAGGTGCGGATAGAATCAATAACGATACTCATGCATTACTCGGTCGAAGAGGCGCTCCCGGCGCTCGAAAAGGCGGTCTTCAGTCCCGAAAAGGACATCCGCCTCATGTCGGTCGATAAACTGCTCGAACTCAAGAACCCGCAGGTGAAATCGGTCATCAACCGTCTCCTGCAGGAAAAACATCTGGCCTCGCTTGATCCGGCCGAGGCAACGACCTACATCCAGAAAATCGTCAAGGAGAAACGACAGGATCTCTACGATCTTATTTCGGTGCTTCTTTTCTCGCGCGTTCCGGCGCTACGGGACATAATATTGAAACTCATCGGCGGGGTCGATTCGACCAATGCCTTCGTCCGTCACATCGTCAAGTTCATCGACAATCCCGACTTCGAGAAAATGCCGCGCGCCGAATTGGAACTTTTCCTGCCGCTCATCCGCCCCGAGAATTTCGACCAGACGATCCATCCGCTCGAAAAGATGCTGAAGCTCAGCGGTCCGATGCTCAAGCGCGACGCATTCAAGGAGGTGAAGGACGCCCTCATCACCCATCTGAATAAATACCGGTCCGACCCGGCGATAAAACTTTTCTTCAAGAAAGGACTCGCCTCGGGCAATAAGGAGACCGAAGAGTTGATCCGCGCGAAGGGAGGGATACTGTGATGGAAGATACCCGCATTCAGGGACGCGAAGGAGCGCGCAATTTTCTCAAGGCGGTCGATGAGAATATCAAGGTCAAGGGATATGAGTTCGCCGCCTCCTTCTTCGCGCTCTGGAAGGCGCTCAAGATGTACGGCGAGGAGAACGACGCGGTCAAGAAGTCGGTCGAAAAACTGATGGAACTCCTTCAGTTCTTTTTCAAGACGACGCCGACCGTCACCTTCGGCTACAACGGCACCGATATCGTCATAAACGATCAGCGGTTGAAAGGGAAGCGGGGCGGCGAGGATTACCTCGAGATGCTTTCGCACATCTTTCTTTCGCTCTATACCGGCGAAATAGAGATCGGTTCGACCGTCCAGCGGCAGGATCTTATCAATTTCTGCCTGCTCACCCGCAATATCACGCCGGGGACCCCCGGCACCGAGGAACAGTTCCATAAGCTTGAGGGGGAGCTGGCGGCCCGTTCGCCGAATATCCACCTCACGATGTTCAACCCCATACTGGACGAACTGCCGCCGATCATCGACAAACAGCAGAAGGCGCGGCAGGTCTACCGCAACCTCGTGACCGACTTTCCCCAGTTCCGCAAGAAGGCACTCCAGAAACAGCCGATACCGCTCAAAAAAGCGATACGCAACATCCAGAATGTCATCGACCTTATGACTGACGAGAGCGAAGACACTCAGTGGCACCATCTGCTTTTCCTTGCATCGCTCGACAGCTATCAGAAGCTGTACATCCCGACCCACGCGGCGAACACCGCAGTGCTGAGTATCGCCGCCGCGATCCGGGTCGGCGTGCCGAAACGGCGCCTGACGACCGCCGGGCTGGCGGGGTATCTGCACGATATCGGCATTCCCGACGACGACCCGCGCGACCTCAAGAATAGCCATAATGAGATCGGCTTCGGGTTCCTCAGCCACCTCAACTCGCTCAACTTCTCGATGATGGAGGCGGCCATCACCGCCTCGTCACACCACGACACCTATGATTTCCGCGGACTCATCAATGATCCGAAGGGAGAAACTTATTCGACGCCCATCTCGGAACTGGTAAAGGTATGCGACTACTATGATATCGTCACCCGCTGGTGGCCGTGGAACCCCGGGAAACCGCTTTCGCGCGTCAACACTATGGAACGGATATTCGACCTGACGAACAAGAACAAGACCTTTACCCCCTCGGCCGCAAAAGGGCTCTACGCCGTGCTCGGCCTCTACCCGCCGGGCCAGATACTGCGCGTCAACAAGAAACGGTCGCTCGCCTGTTCGATCGGCGGCTTCTTCAGCAACTACGAGGAGGCGCGGGTCATCGTCCTTTCGGATCAGATGGCTTTCAAAGGATACGCGAAACTGAGCGCAAGCGCCCTCTCACACCTGCCGCCCGAACAGCATTTCCGCATCCCGCCGCGCACCTACAAAGATATCTTCCAGAGTTTTCAGGTGACGGTCTAACGCTCAGTTCCCCTGAGCGATCTCCTTCCCGTTGAGCACCACCCGCCATGAGAGCGGCGCTATCTTACGGAACATCGCCGATATGCCGCAGTACTTTTCCTGCGAAAGGGTCACGGCGCGGATGAGTTTTTCGGCCTCGATGTCGCCGTCGACCAGATAGGTAAGCGCGAAGGCGGTGAAGACCTTCGGGTGCTCCCCCGAGAGCGGCGCCTCGACCTCGATGCGGAAATTCGCGGGGAGCGGCACCCGCATTTTCTCCAGTATAGCTACCACATCCAGCCCCGTACAGCCGGCGACCGACTGCAGGAGCAGATGTTTCGGCGTCTCGGCGACCGGCCGCCCCTCCACCTGATACTCGGGACTTGCCAGCGGCACCGTCACCGCGATATCGCTTCCCGTTTCGAACAGCATCCCTTTTTTGTGCGTGATCCAGACCAACATCGTTGCCCCCCGCAAATTTATACCTTGACAAGTGACCGACAATTCACTAACATGCCGCAGGTTATATTGTTTTTTAGAAATAGGCAATCTTTCCGAAAAGGAGCGTGACATGAAGATGAGTTCTGCGTCCATCGTAGCGGTGTTGCTGTTCGCGACGGCATGGCTGTGGATGGTTTCCTGTACGACCGCCGAGACCGGCTTCATCGCCGGCGATCTGTGTACTATAGAAGGTGTGACCGTCTGCGACGCCGACGGGATGGTAATCCTGCAGTGCGCCGACGGCGTGTGGCAGCCGCTGGAAGACTGTATCGACGGCTGTACTGAGGAGAGCGGTATCGCCGAATGCATCGGTCAGACACCCATCGATCAGGATACGGGCGACGCCGACAAACCGAGCCTGCCCGAGGACGATACGACGGTCGCCGACGATACGACCGTGATCCCCGACGACCTGCTGACCGACGAGCAGCCGGAGAGTACCGATACCGCGGTCGACACCGACACCGTCGAGACCGACGAACTTGTCACCGACGAGGATACGGTCATTGTCGACGAAACGACCGACACCGACGCGCTCATCACCGACGAAGCGACCGACGAGGATGCCCTTCTTACCGATGAGGCGACCGACGCAGATACCGCCCCCGCCTGCACCTCCGTGGCACTCAACGGCACCATTCTCTACAATGGCGATTATGACGGCGACGGCACCCCCGACAATATGTTCTACACCGATTATACTCCCAATACCGGGAATGCCGCTCAGGATGATGAATTCATGTTCTGGGTCGGCACCGGCGAACCCGATGTCTGGCACACTCTCGGCACCGGCAACAACGCCAACCTGTCGACCTGCGACCAGTGTCTGCTGTTAAAAGAGGATTGGAACGGAACGGCCTTCGCCAAGTTCTATTTCGCCTCGGGCGGAGAGGTACTGGAGACCGTCGACGCCACGGTAACCGTGACGATCAAGGACGCCGAGTTCATAGAAGTGACCATCGGCGCGAACGATGTCACCACCGTCGTCCCGGGCGGCGACTGCATCACCATGCCCGGTACCCACGAATTCGATCTGGACCTCTGACCCCCGCCGAACAGTGCGTTTTCGCACAGCTTGTTTTCTTGACAATACCCCCTAACTTTGCAAGGTTCGAAGCGCAGGAGGGGTATCGACATGGATCGCTCTCAAACTAAAAAACGGACACTCGGCATCGATATCGGCTCGGTCAATGTCAAGGTCTGCCTGCTGGATGACGACGGAACGCCGCGGCACGCCGTGGTGGCGCATGAAGGCGATCTCGACGCCGCCCTCAAAGAAGCCTTCGGCCGCATCGCGCTCCTTCCCGGCGATCTTTTACCCGCGATGGCGACCGGCGGCACCGGCAGATCGCGCCTCGCCGTTCCCGACCTTATCCCGCCGATCGCGATAGAAGCGGCGCTCCGGTCGAAGGGACTGCGGCCGCGGGCCGTCGTATCGCTGGGCGGCGAGGATATGGTCGTCTCCGTGTTCGACAACGCGGGCCGCATACAGACGAGCTACGCCGGGAACAAGTGCGCATCGGGCACCGGCGAATTCTTCCGTCAGCAACTCGGCCGGATGGACCTTTCCCTCGAGGATCTCGACCGCGCCGTCGACGGGGCCGCCGTTCACAAACTCTCGGCCCGCTGTTCGGTCTTCATGAAATCGGACTGTACCCACCGCCTCAACAAGGGGGAGGCGACGCGCGGCGACATCGCCCTGTCGCTTTCCAAGGTGATGGCCGACAAGGTGGGCGAATTCCTCACCAAGGCGAAGATACGGACGGGACAGGTGGTGCTCGTCGGCGGGGTCACGAAGAACCGGCACCTCTTGCGCTTTCTGCGCGAAGAACGGCCCGACATCGACTTCATCGTGCCGCTGGAAGCGGTCTGGTTCGAGGCTTTCGGCGCCGCCATCGTCGCCCGCGAAGAGGGACGGCCGCTCCCCGCCGCCGATCTTCTGCGGCCGCGCACCGCGATGGATCACGGCATCCTGCGGCCGCTCAACGCCGCATCGAACCTCGTGACCTACCACCCGGCGCAACGAGGCGCGATACGGGCCGACCGCGAATATATCCTCGGCGTCGACGGCGGTTCGACCACCACCAAGGCGGCGCTCATCGACCGGGAAACGCTCGAAATAGCGGCCGCCTATTACGGCCGCACGCACGGCGATCCGGTCGGCGCCCTCAAGAACTGCCTGCACGAGATACGAACTCAACTCGGCGACATCAAGCCGCGCATCACCCTCATGGCGACCACCGGCTCGTCGCGCGAACTGATCGGGGTCTTTCTCGGCACCGACGGGGTCTACAACGAGATCATCGCCCACGCGACCGGCACCGCCTTGTTCTCGCCCGAGGTCGACACCATCTTCGAGATCGGCGGACAGGACGCGAAGTATATCCTGCTCCACAACGGCGTGCCGATAGACTACGCCATGAACGAGGCCTGCAGCGCCGGCACCGGCTCGTTCCTCGAGGAATCGGCCGCCGGCGACCTCGACATCGCCCGCGCCGAGGATATCGGCCCGATAGCGCTTACGGCGGCCGCTCCGCTCAAATTCGGCGAACACTGCTCCGCCTTCATCAACAGCGATATCCGCAAGGCGATACAGCAGGGGGCCGCGCGGCCCGACATCGTCGCGGGACTCATTTTCTCCATCGTTTCGAACTATCTCAATCGCGTGGTCGGCAACCGCACCATCGGCGACCGCATCGCCCTGCAGGGGGGCGTTGCGAAGAACCCCGCCGTGCCGCTCGCCTTCGCCCAACTGCTCGGGAAAAAGATAGCGGTCCCGCCCGATCCCGAACTGATGGGCTCCTTCGGCGTGGCCCGTCTGGCCGCGATGAAGAACGACGAGGGACTGCTCGCCGCCAGCTCGTTCGACATCGACACGCTCCTCAAAAAAGAGATCGTCCAGCACGGTGAGTTCATCTGCCGCGCCTGCGACAACTTCTGTGCGATACGCAATCTCGAGACCGGCGGACGGCGCTATCCGTTCGGCGGCCGCTGTTCGAAATACACCGGCGCGCGGCGCCGCGCATCGTTCGACGAGCGGAGCATCACCGACCATGTCGCGTGGCGCACTGAACAGTTCTTCTCGGACGGCGTACCCGACCCGGCGACGCTGAGGCCGCGCACCCGCGCCGTGGTCGGCGTCCCGAACGCCTTCTCGGTCCATTCGCTGTGGCCATTCTACGCGCACTTTTTCCATGAACTCGGCGTCCGCGCCGTTCTTTCCGACAAGATATTGCCCGAAGGGGTCCACCGTCAGGAGAGCAACTACTGCTTCCCGGCCGAGATAGCGCACGGCGCCATCGAGGACCTTATCCGGCGGGGCGTCGACCATCTCTTCCTGCCGCACTTCCGCGATATGCCGTCGCTGGAGAAAGAGGGCGGCGAATCGTGCGTCTGCCCGCTGACGCAGGGACTCCCCTACTACGCGAAACAGGCTTTCGGCCTCGATGACACAAAGATCCTACGGCCCGTCGTATCGTTCAAACGGGGCTGGCAGGCGTGCCGTCCCGCATTCGAGGAAGTGGCCGAAAAACTCGGACTTCCCCGCTCGGCGGGAGGTCGCGCCTTCGACGCGGCGATGGCGCACTATCTGCGCTTCATGGAGGATTACCGGCGGCGCGGCCGCGAACTCATCGACGAGATGCGCCAAAATCCGGACCGCCTCTATGTGGCGCTCCTCGGCCGCCCCTACAACGCCTTCACCCGCGACGCCAACATGGGGATCCCGCGCAAATTCCTTTCGCGCGGCGTCACCGTCGTGCCGTTCGATCTCATATTCGACGCTGCGGCCGAGATGTTCCCCAATATGTACTGGTACTACGGCCAGCAGAACATGAAGACGATCCGTCTGGCCAAGGAACTGCCGAATCTCTATCTCGCGTGGGTATCGAACTTCTCCTGCGCCCCCGATTCGTTCATGCTCCACTATCTGCGCTGGATGATGGGCCGCAAGCCGTACCTCGTGATGGAGATAGATTCGCACACCGCCGACGCCGGGCTCGATACCCGCATCGAGGCGTTCCTCGATATCGTCGAGAGCTATCGCCGCCATACGCCGCCGGCCGCCGCGACCGCCGCGCCGCGCCGTTACCGTATCGAGAACCGCGACGCGGTCGTGACCATCCACGACTCCCGCACCGGCGACCGGTTAAGTCTGCGCGACGAGCGGGTAACGCTCGTCTGGCCGTCGCTCGGCGATCTGGCGACCGAAATAACGACCGCCGCCGCCTGGAAACAGGGGGTCCACGCCGAACACCTGCCGGTCGCCGACATCAGCTCCACGCAGGTGGCCCGCAATGTCGCTTCGGGCAAGGAATGCATCCCGGCGCTGCTCCTGCTCGGCACGGCGCTCCAGTATCTGGAACGCCGCACCCCGGCCCGGTCCGACGAGGTGCTTCTCCTCTATGTCCCGAGCACCACCGGCCCCTGCCGCACCGGCCAGTACCATGTCTTCTACGAGCGGCTTTTCGAGGAACTGGGCTTCGAGAATGTGCTCGTATTCGTGGCTGAAAGCGACAATTCCTACCGTGAACTCGGCATCAGCTTCGTCCGCGATATGTGGCGCGGCGTCATACTCTCCGACTATTTCACCGACGCCCGCACCGGCATACGGCTCCTTGCCGAGGATCCGGCGGCCGGCATGCAGGTATTCGAAAAGGTCTGGCGCGAAGTGGTCGAGGCGATGGCGCAGGATGACCGCGCGCTCGACATGGCGGTCGCGCGGGCCGCGTTGGCGCTCGCCGCGATACCGAAACGGCGGACGCTCGCCGATCTCCGCAAGGTCCTCATCGTCGGCGAGATATATGTCCGGCGCGATGTCTTCTCGGTGCAGGAGCTGTTCGATCTGCTCATCTCCCGCGATATCTTCCCCAAGGCGACCGGCATCGGCGAATGGGTCCACTACACCGACTGGTCGCAACGCCATCTTCTGAAGCAGGAGGTGCGCCGACGCGGCCCGCTGACCGTCCTGCGGCCCGACTGGATCCGCAAACGGACGATGCTCGGCATCGAGGGCTGGTGGATGCACCGCGTTGAACAGAAGGTTAAGCAGGCGATGCTCGCCACCGGCCTCATTCCGGGCGCGCCCGACGATGTCGATGCGGCGCTCGCCGTAGGCACGAATGAGTTCGTCTCGGCGGAACTGGAAAGCGAGGCGACCATATCGCCCGCCGTCGCCGCGGCCGGGATGGCGGACGGCTATTCCGGGATCGCCATCATCGCGCCGTTCGGCTGTCTTCCCGGCAGGCTCATCGAGGGGGTATTCAGCCCGTGGGCCAAGGCACGCGGCTATCCGGTCATCGCGCTCGAGAACGACGGACAGCCCTACCCCCCCAATACCGTCGCCCGTCTTGAGGTCTTTGCTTGTAATGTGAACCGCTATGATAAAAAAATGGCTCCCCGTGACAGACTTGAACTGCCGACCTAGTGGTTAACAGCCACCCGCTCTACCGACTGAGCTAACGAGGAACCTCGGAAAACATCTTCATAATCAAAGAACGCCTGCGGATGCCTACTATAACGAGAACTTGCATCGAGTCAACAATTTTTTTTAGTTTCTTTCGTAAACATCTTTTATTGTATTCAATACAAGCGGAAGTCTTTGTAGCTACTGGATAAAAAAAAATTTCACTTTTCTCTTGACTGTTTCACTTTTTCATGTAATGATGGGCTTGTGGATTAAGTTCCACATTCCCCTCCCACCCCCAGATATTGGCGGCCCCGCAAGGGGCCGCCGTCTTTTTGTCGCGGCTCTGCGGACCGCATGGGAACAGGGTGAATGCTTCATAAACTTGACAATGTGGCCCCCGGACCCTAATAATACACTGCTGTGCTTGGACGGAGGATACCATGTCATCACACATCGAGGTCGAAAGGCTTTCGAAGACCTATCGGCACCCGATGAAGGTCTGGAAGGTCATTGAAGCGGTAAAGGATCTTTCCTTTACGACCGCACCGGGAGAGATCGTCGGATTCGTCGGTCACAACGGCGCCGGCAAGACGACCACCATCAAGATGCTGATGGGCTTCGTTTCCCCCACTGCCGGCCGCATCTTGCTGTTCGGAAAGGCGCCGGGCGATCCGGCCGCGCTCAAACGGCTTGGTTTTCTGCCCGAACGGCCCTATTTCTACAGTCACCTTACCGGCCGTGAACTGTTGCGCTATTTCTGCGGACTGTCGGACATTTCCGCCGCCGCGGCTAAAGGGCGTATCGAGAACACCCTGCGTTTGGTCGGTCTCACCGATGCCGGCGATCTGACGCTTACCAATTATTCAAAAGGTATGCTCCAGCGTATCGGCATCGCGCAGGCGATCATCCACGACCCCGAACTGGTGGTGATGGACGAACCGATGAGCGGGCTTGACCCCATCGGTCGCCGCGAGGTGAAGGATATCATCCGCGAGCTTAAGAAGAACGGCAAGGCGGTCCTTTTCTCATCGCACATCCTTGCCGACATCGAGGACCTCTCCGACCGCATACTGATCATAGAGAACGGTGTGCGCCGCTCGTTCGGCCCGCTCGCCGACATCATACCGAAACAGGATATCTCGTGGCATGTATCCTTCGCGGCGCCCGACCGCGACCGCGAGACGCTTTTCGCCGCCTTCAAGGGACTTCGCGCGGCGGGCGGCAACTTCACCGCGACGGTCGCCACCGAACAGGAGATGAACGCCACGATCGCCGCAGTCCTCGAACGCCGCTATACCATCATCGAGGCAGGGCCGCTCTATCCCACGCTCGAAGAGGTGGTCTTCCGCATGAAAGAACGGTCGGGAGCGGAGGTGAACCATGGGTAAGATACTGCTGGTCGCCCGCTACACCTTCCTTGAGATGGTGCGGCACAAGGTGCTTTACGCTTTTATTTTCTTCGCCTTCTTCATACTCGGCCTCGGCATCGCCATCACCCAGATGACCATCGGCGAACCGCTCGACATCATCTCCGACATCGGTTTGGGGACCATCGAGATATTCTCGACCGTCATCGCGATATTCATGGGAATCACGATCATCCAGAAAGAGATCGCGCTCCGCACCCTGCATCCCCTGCTCGCCCGCCCGATAAGCCGTTCGCAGTACATCCTCGGCAAGTTCTTCGGCATGCTCCTGCTCGCGCTGGTCGGCATCCTGTTCATGGCGTTCATCCTGTGGGTCATGCTCTACTTCTACGGCGGCCCGGAGCGGATATTCGGCTACCTGCCGGCGCTCTACACGATATTCCTGCAGACGGCGCTGGTCGTGTCGGTCGCGGTGCTCTGCAGCTCCTTCGTTGAACCGGCGGTCGGCGCGCTGTTCACCATTTCCTTCTACCTCATCGGCGCCACCTCCTACAGTCTGGTCTATCTCATCAACAAACAATCGAGCGAGACGCTCAAAAGCATCGTCAATGTTCTGCGCTATGTCCTGCCCGATTTCTCTCATTTCAATATCAAGGATAACCTCGTCTACGGCCGCGGACTGGAGAGCATCAGCCTTTCCTTCGCGACGCTCTACGCCCTCGCCGGCATAGCCATCATCCTTGCCGCCGCGATACTTACCTTCAATAAGAAAGAGCTCAACTGATGTACCGGGCGGTACTCATCCGCTACGACGAGATCGGCACCAAGGGAAAGAACCGGGGCTGGTTCGAAGACCTGCTGGTGGAGAACATCCGCAAGAGCGTCGGCGCGTTCGGCAAGGTCCGCAAGTTTCGCGGCCGCATCGAACTGACGCTCGACCGCGCCGATGATGCCCCCGCCGCGACCGCTCTGCTCGCCCTCATCCCCGGCATATCGAGCTATTCGCCCGCCGACCGGCTCCCGCTCGACGCCCCGTGGGAGGATATCGAGGCGGCGGCCCTGCCGCTTGCCGACCGGGCGCTCGCCGAGGGACGAACCGTATTCCGTGTCTCCTGCACCCGCTCCAATAAACGCTATCCCTCGACATCGGTCGACCTTCAGAAACGGCTCGCCGGCACGATACTCAAGGCGCGCGACGGGCAATTCACCGTATCGATGAAGGACTTCACCTTCGAACTCGAGATGGAGATCGACGCCGACGCGATCTATATCTTCTCGGAGCGCTTCCCCGGCACCCTCGGCCTCCCGGTCGGCTGCGCCGGCAATGTGCTGACGCTCCTGTCGGGCGGCATCGATTCGCCCGTCGCCGCCTATCTCACGATGCGGCGCGGCGCCCGTTCTCACTACATCAGCTTCCATTCGCCGCCCCACACCACCGAAGAAAGCATGCGCAAACTGCGCGACCTGTCGTTCGTTCTGCGTCAGTATCAGGGAACCGGCTCGAAACTCTACATCGTTCCCTTCATCGATATCCAGCTCCTTATCCGCGCCCGCACCCACGAATCGTACCGGACGATACTCTTTCGCCGGATGATGTTCCGCTTCGCCGAAACGATAGCGAAACGCGACGGCCACAAAGCGCTGGTCACCGGCGAATCGCTCTCGCAGGTCGCCAGCCAGACGCTGGAGAATCTCACCTGCATCAACGACGCGGTTGAAACGCTCCCGGTCCTGCGGCCGCTCATCACCAACGAAAAGCAGGAGACCATCGCCATCGCGAAAAAGATCGGCACCTTCGAGGTCTCGATCCGTCCCTGCGCCGACTCCTGCACCGCCTTCCTGTCGAAACGGCCCGCCACGCGCGGCAAACTCGACATGACCCGCGCCGAGGAGGAGAAACTCCAGCCCGAACTCGACGCCCTGTTCGCCGCGGCGCTTAACGCCACCGAGATACACGATGTCTGAGGGCGTCATCATCCGCAAAAAGACCACCGTCCTCTCGCCTCAGGTGACCGAGGTAAAGCGGCTCCTGCGCCGCCACCACCTTCACTCGGTCTGCGAATCGGCCCACTGCCCCAATATCGGCGACTGCTTCGGCAAAAAGACCGCCACCTTCCTCATCATGGGCAATGTCTGCACCCGCAACTGCCGTTTCTGCGATATCGGCACCGCCGCCCGCCCCGACCCGCTCGACCCCGAAGAACCGGAGAATCTCGCCCGCGCCGTGGCCGAACTGGGCCTGCGCTATGTCGTGGTCACCTCGGTGACCCGTGACGATCTGCAGGACGGCGGCGCCGGACACTTCGCCGCCACGATAGCGGCGGTACGCGCCGTAAGTCCCGCGACGCTCGTTGAAGTGCTGACCCCCGATATGCGCGGCGATACCGCGGCACTTGCGACGCTCGCCGACGCGCGGCCCGATGTGTTCAACCACAATGTCGAGACGGTCCCCCGGCTCTACGGCGAGGTCCGGCCGCAGGCAGACTACCGCCGGTCGCTACGGGTATTGTCGTTCATGAAAGAGTGCGGACTTACGACCAAATCGGGGCTCATGGTCGGACTCGGCGAGACCGATGAGGAGATCCGGACGGTCCTGCGCGATCTCAAAGATCACGGTTGCGACATCATTACCATCGGACAATACTTCCGCCCCTCGCACGCCCACCTGCCGGTCACCCGCGACCTGACCGATGCCGAATTCGCGGCATTGCGCGCCGACGGCCATGCCCTCGGCCTGCGCGAGCTCTACGCCGGCCGCTTCGTCCGCAGTTCCTTCAACGCCGCCGAAGTGTTCGAGAGCACCCGATAATCCCCGTTTTCTTGACAATCCGCATCCTTTGAAATACAAAGCGAGGCTGGTTTGTTATTATGTTGGTTCATACATATCTGTAAGAGGAGGTAACCCGTGAAAAATCTTGTTCTTGTTTCCATTTTTACCCTCGTCGCCGCGCTCGGCGGCTGTAAGGGTGCGTCGCAGAATTCCATCGATCTGTTCCCGACCTCGGGGGGCGAGGTCATCGCCGAGTTCGACGGCGTGAAGATCACCGACCAGTATCTGAAATCCTATCTTGACCAACTCAATCCTTATCTTAAGGCGCGCTACAATACTCCCGAAAAGAAGGAAGAGCTCGTCGGCAAGATCATCGAAGGGGAGCTGCTCGCCCGCGAAGCGCTCAAGAAAGGCGCGATCAACGACCCGATACTGCTTACCAAACTGAAATCGACCATCTCCCGTCACTATCAGAGCGTCACGCTCCAGAAGGAGATCGAGGCGAACATCAAGATCGGCGACGACGAGCTAAAGAAATACTTCGATGAGCACATCAAGGAATTCGTGCAGGCCGAAAAGGTGAAGGCAAGCCACATCCTCGTCAAGTTCGACAAGAACAAGGCGGGCGACCGCGAGGCCAAGATGGCGAACGCCAAGAAGGTGCTGGGCGAGGTCAAGAAGAAGATCGCCGATCCCAATTCGTTCAACGAACTGGTGACCAAGTACTCCGAGGACGAAGGCAGCAAGCGTCGCGGCGGCGATGTCGGCTTCTTTGAGAAGACCGAAGAAGGCGGCCGCATGGCCAAAGAGTTCGCCGATGCCGCGTTCGCGCTCAAGAATGTCGGCGATGTCAGCGAACTGATCGAGTCGCCGTTCGGCTTCCATATCATCAAGCTCACCGCCCGCCGCGAGAAGGCCGAGAAGAGCTTCGACGAGGTCAAGCCGCGTATCGAATCGACCCTCAAGGCTGAGAAACGGAAAGGCTCTTATGAAGAAGTGGTCGAGAACATCAAGAAGAACCTGAACTTCAAGTTCAACAAAGAGGCGCTGGCCAAGCTCGATATGGGTGTCGCCGACAGCACCGAGAAGGCGTCGCAGGAATTCGACAAGAGCCGCCAGCCCGGCGGTCCCAACCCGGGGGCGCCGATCGACCCCGCCAAGATGCAGGAAGCGATAAAGAACGCCCAGCAGAACCCGAGACCGATCCCGGCGACCGTTCCGGCCCCGGTGAAAAAAGCCTCCGAGCAGAGATAACCGGATGCCCGCACTGCTCCTCCTCGTTCTGTTTGCCGCGATCAGCCTGCCGCTCGGCGCCGCCGAGCGGGTGCTCAACACCGTGGCGGTCATCGTGAACAACGACTTCGTTACGCTCTACGATGTTAAAAAGGAGATAGCGCCCGACGCGCCCGACGCGGTGACCGACCGTCAGATCGCCGAACGGAAAAAGGAAGTGACCGACAAACTGGTCGCCGATCTGCTCGTCCGGCAGGAGATAAAGAAACGGGGCATCGTCGTGGGGGAAACGGAACTCGACCGCGCCATCGAGAATGTCGCGGCCCAGAACCGCATTTCGATAGACAAGCTCAAGGAAGAGATAACCGCTCAGGGACTCACCTGGGAGAAGTACCGCAACGATATCCTGAAAAAACAGCTCGAGATGCTCTCGCTCAAGCGCGATATCGCCGTGGCGACGCTCGATGTGGACGAAACGAACCTGCGCGATCTCTACACGCGCCATTTCACCGGCGGCGTGGTCTACACCGCTTCACACATCGTCCTGCGCGTCGAGGGCGCTTCGGCCGACGCCGATGCCTACGACCGCATCTCCGAGGCGCACCGCGCCATAACCGCCGGCGAACTCACCTTCGAAGAGGCGGCACAGCGGTGGAGCGAGGATGCGTCGGCCAAGAACGGCGGCAAATTGCCCAGCTTCCGGTTCAGCGAAATGGACTCGAAGTTCTCCGAAGAGGTCGCCTCGCTCGACCCCGGCAAGATGTCGCGCCCCTTCCGCACCCGTTTCGGCTGGCACATCGCGCGGCTTGACAACGCCGAGAAGACCGAGGTCCCGAAGTACGAAGAGGTCAAGGACAAACTCCGCTATCTCTATTACCAGATGAATCAGGACAAGGCCTTCGAAAGCTGGCTCAAAGGCAAACGGCAGTCGAGCGTCATCAAAGTTCTGTTCTAAAATTTCCCTTTTTCACCCGTTTCTGTTACAGTGCCTCCGCATCGTTGGGAGGATCCCGGTGAAACGCCTGTGCCTCATATTCATACTGTTCGCCGTTATACCGCTCGGCGCGGTGGATTTCGATTTCGACCGCGCGCTCGAACGGTTCGACGAGCGGAAGTTCATCGGCGGCGGCGCCGGTTATTCGCACGAAGGGGACGACGAACTTTTCGGTATCACGATCCTCGGCGAGTTCCGCTGGGAACCGGCCGGCTTCGGCTTCAATGTGCCGCTCCGCTGGCTGGTCTACGACAAGAACAAGGACACCGACACCGTTATCGGCATGCCGACCTACGACTGGGACGATGTCCGCGACTATGTCCGGTTCATCACCTACGCGCAGTACGGACATCCCGACGACGAGGTCTATCTCTATTTCGGCGAGCACGAGAACCGTTATATCGGCCACGGAACGCTGCTGGGCGGTTATTTCAACAACATCCGCCTCGCCCATCCGTGCCGCGGCATCTACACAAAATTCCAGACCGACTGGGCCGGCGGCGAACTGCTCATGAGCGATGTGGCGCCTCCCGGCATCATCGGTGGCCGTGCCTATCTCAAACCGTGGAGTTTCATCGACAAGGAGTCCTACGCGAACAATCTGGAAATCGGCGTCAGCTGGTTCTCCGATGTCTTCATGCCCGAAGAGATAACCCGCGACGCATCGGGCGACCGCCATTTCGACCGCGTCTTCGATTCGGCGCTCGGCGTCGACGCGAGCTTCCGGTTCCTTGCCTTCGACGGCTGGCAGTTCACCCCCTACTTCGACTGGAACCTGCTCCGCTTCGGCGGCAACGGCATACACGGCGGCATCGCGCAGGTCTTCGACATCCCGCTGGGCGACGGCGACGATCTGCGGATAGAGACGAAGATAGAGGGCCGCGCCTTCGAGCGCGACTACACGCCGCAGTACTTCGGCACCTTCTACGACATCGAGAAGGACTACTATTTCGCCGGCGCGACGAAATACCACTCCCTGACCACACCGCTCCTCGGGACCGGTCCGTGGTACATGGGTTATTACGGCGATATCGTGATACACATGGTCGGTCTCTTCGCGGTCGGCGGCTCGATCGAATGGAACGAATTCCTCGACACCGACGCGGGCGGCCACCGGACCGGCCGGTTCGGGGTGAACCTGTTCGGCGATCTGCTGCTGTTCGACCAACTCCGCTTCTCGCTCTTCTTCACACGGGCCGACGCCGGACGCGGCTCCTTCTTCGACATCACCCACACCCGGTCGCTCTTCGCCGCCTCGGCCAGTTATTCCATCAACGAATATATGGGGGTATCGGTCCGCGTGGCCAACGGCTACCGGCTCGACACGACGGCCGGCACCAATGGGACTTACCGCTCAGAGATACAGTTCGGCGTCGGCTTCACTGCCGGTTACGGATTCTGACGATGCGCCTCTTTTCTTGCGCGCTTCTTCTTTCCTTTTCATTGTTGTGGGCCGCCGAAACCCCGGCATTGCCCGGTATAGAAGATATCATCAAGGAAAAAAGCGTAGCGGCGAAGCTCACCGGCATCACCCTCTACCAGTCGAACGATTCGGTGCGCGTGGTCATCCAGCCCTCCGAAAAGGTCGATTTCAAGTACGATCTGCTCGCCGGGAACGGCAAAGACCGCATCTACATAGACCTCAAACAGACCACCGCCGACGGCTTCACCGTGCCGACGGTGACCGCCGATTCGTTCCTGCGGGCCATCCGCCTCGGGAAACGGGACGACGGCACCCGCATCGTCCTCGACACCGGCAAGGTCGAGAAATACAATGTAATGGTGATGGAAGAACCGTGGCGCGTCGTGATCGACTACATCGGCCGTAAATCGGCACCACCCGTGCCGGTCGCTCCCGTCGTCCCGACGCCCCCGACCGTCGGCAAGAAGGAAACACCGCCGCACGCCGTCAAACAGCCGGAACGGTTCATCATCGTGCTCGACCCGGGCCACGGCGGCAAGGATTCCGGCGCCCTGCGCAAAGGGATATCGGAAAAAGACATTGTGCTCGACCTCGCCCACATCATTCAGAAAAAAGCGGCCAAGAAGCATCCCGATGTCTCGGTGGTCCTCACCCGCGACACCGACATTTTTCTGCCGCTCGAGGAGCGGGCCGTCATCGCCAACAAGAACGACGGCGACCTCTTCATCTCGCTCCATGCCAACGCCTTCAAGGATCCGGAGGTCGGCGGTCTGGAGGTCTACCACCTCAACAACCGTTCCGACGAATATGCCGAAAAGCTGGCGCGCGTCGAGAACAGCATGACCAACGACAATTCGTTCCTCAACACCATACTCGTCGATATGACCATGAGTTTCTATATCGGCGATTCGCAGAAATTCGCCGAATCGGTCGGCGGGCGGTTCGAGAAGGATCTGAAACCATTCGATGTCAAACTGCGCGACTGGCGCAAGGGCGCCCTCTTTTATGTGCTGGTCGGCGCGCGGATGCCGTCGCTTCTTGCCGAGATCGGATTCCTCAGCAACCCGCAGGAGCGGAAACTTCTCCAGACGAAAAAATATCTTGAGACCATCGCCGACGCCATCCTCGACGGGGTGCAGGAGGTGCGCAAAAAGCACACCCTCGCCAAGGACCGGCGATGAGCGGCGGCCAGTTCATCGCTATATTCCTCTTCCTTCTTTTCTCGGCGCTCTTCGGCATGTTCGGCATCGGCGGCGGCGCGATCTACACGCCGGTGCAACTTTTCCTCGGCACCTCCTTCAACGAGGCGGCGACCCTCACCCTTTTCCTCATCACCGTT
>CAYPQK010000030.1:15553-30231 GCA_964412895.1 uncultured Spirochaetales bacterium | reverse complement strand
ATCAGGGGAGCTTTCTTGGAGGCTCCCTGTCGCAGGGAGCTGGCCAACGGCCTGAGGGTGTCGGTTTGACTTCCCTCCCCGCTTCCGCTATCATCGCTCCGTTGACCTAACCGACGGAGGCATCCGATGACCGAGAAGTTGTTCAAGGAGATCAGCCCGTTCGACATCACCGATAACCCCTGTACCGCCTTCGGCAAGGAGTGGGCGCTCCTCGCGGCGGGCGATGAGCAGAAGGCAACGATGATGACCATCGCGTGGGCCGGGCTCGGAGTACTGTGGAACCGTAATGTGGTCTTCGTTTTCGTCCGGCCGCAGCGCTATACCTATATATATATGGAAAAGGAACCCGTTTTCTCGGTCGGCTTCTTCCCCGAAGAGCACCGCGACGCGCTGAAGCTCTGCGGATCGCTTTCGGGCCACAAAAAGGACAAGGTGAAAGAGTCGGGGCTGACGCTCCGGCACCACAACACGGTCCCCTACTTCACCGAATCGCGCCTCACCCTCATCTGCCGCAAGCTCTATTTTCAGGATCTCGAACCGAAGAACTTCATCGATGCCTCCATCGAAGGGAATTATCCGTCAAAGGATTATCACCGGATGTTCGTGGGTGAGATAGAGACGGTCCTCGCGGCGAAGTAGATCGCGCCGCAACTTTTCGCTACATCAGCAGTCGCGTTCGGAGCAGACGCCGTCGCCCGACTGGTCTTCGCTGGCCACATCGCAGGTACCGTTCTGGTTGAGGTCCCAGCATTCGAAGGTCGAGGGACCGCTCGATCCCTGCGCACTCCACTTGAAGTTGTCTATCAGTACGATCGAATCGAGCGCCTGATCGGAGGTGTCCCATATCACGAACTTGAGCGTGATGGTCTCTCCCGGCACGACGGGGGCCGCGGTCGAGAGCCACTGAGTGCCGCCGGCGTCGGCCGGGTCCCAGCCGGTCCCGGCGAGCGGGTCGGTGCTGTCGGTGCAGTCGTAGGCGATGCCGCCGCAGCCGTCCTCCTTATCCTCGCAGACGGTGAAGAACTGTTCCGAGTTGACGCTGATATAACTGCCGTTCTGGTCGAACGAGATGTTCTTGTCGGCCGGGATGCCGGAGGCGCCGGTGTAAAGCATCGCAATGAAGAAGTCGTTGTAGGCGGAGCACTGGTAGTCCATGTATTCCTGCGAGAAGAAGCGGAAGTTGAAGGAGAAGGACTGCGCGTTGGTGGGGACCTTGAGCTGTACGGCGAGCATCACCGAATCGTTCGCGCCGGAGCCGGCGGGGCAGTCGGCGTTACTTTCGGGCAGATTGGCGCCGCCGCCGTAGGGGGCGCTGAAGTCGGCGGGCGGATTACCGCTCTGGTAGGAATAGGTGATCGCGGTGGTCGGGTCGGGATCGTTGGCGTCACGGGCGCGGCCCGATGAGAGCGACGACATGTTGCCGCCGAAGATATGGACATTGGAGGCGTGGGTGCCGAACTGGTCCATGAGGCTTATCTGGCGATTGTCGGGCGCTCCCGAACCGTCGGCGCGGGTGAGTGTCGGCGTACCGACGATACCCCACGAACCGTTCTCGGAGACCTTGCAGATGTCGATGCCGTTGACGAGGTCGGTGGCGGTGGTGGCGCTGAACTTCGTGCCACTCGAACAGGGAACGCGCGGATCCTCGTCGGTGGTGCCGTTGCAGTCGTTGTCGAAGCCGTCGCCCTGCACCTCGATGGCGCCGGGGTTCACCTTCTCGGGATCGGTGCAGGTCAGCACGCTGTCGCAGCAGTCGCCGGAACAGTTCCCCCAGCCGTCGCCGTCGCCGTCGACATTCTCGTCGGGGGTGCCGTTGCAGTTGTCGTCCACGCTGTTGCCGCAGATCTCGGTCGTGGGCAGGACCTCGCCCGCACAGGGGCTGAAGTGCGTTCCGTCGGGGAAGCATATCTTCGTCCCCGCTTTGCAGGGACCGACCCCCTTGGTGCCCGCATCGGCGCCGTAGGGACATTCGACCACTTCGTCGGGGGTACATATCTGCACGACGATGTCGACATCGGTTGTGTCGGGCTGTTCGCTGTCGGTCGGGTCGTCGGGCTGGCCGTTATCGGTCGGATCGTCGGTGACCGCGATGTCATCGTCGGGAATGATACCATCGGTCGGAATGATGCCATCGGTCGGGATGACCCCGTCGGTGTTTTCCTCGTCGAGCGGCAGTTCGTCGTCGTCGGTGACGATGATGTCGGACAGGTCGGGCTGTTCGCTGCCGTCGTCGGTCACTAAGCCGTCGGACCCGTCAGACCCGTCGGACGCAAGGTCGCCGTCATCGGGCAGTGTCGTACCGTCGTCGGACGGTTCGTTGCCGTCGTCGGTAACGATGACACCGTCGCCGTCACCCGGGACGATATCGTCAAGCAGTCCTTCCGGATCGGTGCTCGAACAGGCAGCCAGCATGAGCGCACCCGCACTCAACAACAACACATGAAAAAACTTCATGATAACCCCCATATCAGGTCATAGCTAGAGCCATTCTAGAAAATGAGACGCTTTTGTCAACCGAAAAGTTCCAAAGAGGAGGATCACTCTTTCGGACAAGCGCTCAGAGAGCCGAGGTTGCCCGAGATATCGCCTATCGGCGTCTCGGTCGGATGATAGACCGGAATGCCGGAGCCGTTGAAGGCAAGAGAGCCGCCGCTCACTTGGTTGGTGTTCGTCGCGGCGGTCACCGTGACCGATCCGCCGAACGAGTAGGCGAGCAGGCAGTAGGTGTTGGGCCCGGTCGAGTTCAGGAGCGCCACGACCGCCGTTCCCTGCTGAGCGGCGTCGGTCGAGACCGACCCGGGGACGATGACATCGCTCGGGAAGCGCAACTGGACCATCGGATTGACGATAGTGCCGTTCGACAGCGCCACCCGCGTAACGACCCGGATCGTCGCCGGGTTCGAGCCGGAGGCCGCCTGATGGAGCGCAAGCGACAGGGTGGTGGCGCCAGAGGCGGTCGGCGGTATCGGCTTGTCGACGGCGTAGGTGCCGGTGAAGACACTTGACATGACCAGCCCCGTTTGATTCGCCTGGATCTGCGTCTGGATATCGCTGTCGCCGTCGTAGATGTAGTTGAAGGTGGCGTTGACCGCGATCGTGCCGTAGACCGGCGCGTTCTCATCGATGTAGCAATCGTTCAACTCGGCGGCGCAGGCGGTGGTGGCGCAGGTCTGGCACTCCTGATCGCTGATGGAACATTCGGTCGCGCAGTTGGTCTCCACGCAGGTGAGCAGCACATCGTACTCCTCCTGCCCTTCGGTCGATCCCGCCGCGACACAGGCATCGCGACAGGTCGAGTCGTTGCCGCAGTCATTCTGGCAGGTCAGTATCCCATTGCAGGCGAGCGGCGCCGTGGTGTCGTCGTCGCTGGCCAGACCGTCCTCGTCGGTCGCGATGTCGTCCCCTTCGGCAGGCTCAGGGTCGCCTTCGGCGAGGTCCTCGTCGGTGGCGATGTCGTCGGTCACCAGCTCGTCGGTCACGCTGTCGTCGTCGTTCACCGCGTCCCCGTCAGTGAGCAGTTCGTCGCCCGCGATGCCGTCGGTCGGCACCGGACCGTCATCCTGCACCACCGTACCGTCGTCGACCGTCGTGTCGTCCGGCACCGCATCGTCCTGAACTATCTGCTGTTTCGAATTGGAACAGGCGGCCAGCGCGAATACCAGCGCGCAGAGTAAAAACAGCTCGAACTTCTTCATGGATACCCTCCCTCTGATAAAGACATGACCGCCTCATTGTAGATGATACCGGTACGAAGTCAACCGAAAAATTGATTTATCACGCGCGTGAGGGTACATTTCCTCCGAAACGAACCTCGGGAGGAACCCATGACCTACAAGATCGAACTTACGAATTTCGCGAAGAACATCAGAACGCTTCAGAAGTACCTGAAGAGCCGCGACACGGTGCGGCAATCGCTCGTGGTCCCCTTCTTCCGGATCCTCGGCTGGGATGTCTACAATCCCGGCGAGTTCATGGCGGGGTACACCTTTGAAGGACCGCAGGGAGACATCTTCTCCGCCGATTTCGCGGTGCTGAAGAACGATCTGCCGGTCATCTTCGTCCAGACCTACTTCGGCGACGAGGACCCGGCCGAAGGGCACGCCAACCTCGCGGCGCTCTTCTACGCGGTGCCGGGCGACAAGGTGGCGATACTGACCAACGGCATCGATTGGCGCTTCTATACCGACGGCGGCGAACCGCGGATGCTCGACGCCGAACCCTTCCTGACGCTCAATCTCGGCGAGAAGACCCGGGCCGAGGACCTCGCGATCATTGACCTGTACCAGAAAGAAGGCTTCGATCTGGCCCCGATACTCGCCCCGCTCCGTCTGGGCATCTACGAGAAGAAGATCGCCGAATACTTCGCGGCCCAGCGGGTCGCGGCGACGGCCGATAAGGAACTCATCGCATTCATCCTGAAGAAGGTTCATGAGGGCGAGCTGTCGGAAAAGGCGCGGGAGAAACTCACCGGCTGGATACTGAACGGCTTCGCGGTGACACCGCCCAAGACCGTCGCGGCGGCGCCCGCCGTCCAACCGGCCCCGTTGCAGGAACTGGGCGAACTCGAAATGATCCCGATAGCCAAGGGCGGCGCAAAACCAGCCGCGAAACCGGCGGGGAAAGCGCCCGCCGCCGCCAATATCGATCTGGAGGCGCTCCCGAGCATCGACGAATCGAGCGCGGAAGGCCGCCTGACCATCATATCGGGCGACGATCAGGGCAAGACCATGTCGGTCCAGAAAAAAGAGTTCATCGTCGGCCGCAACCTCGACCTCGATCTGGTCCTCACCGACCCGTCGGTCTCACGGCGTCATTTCCGCATCTTCCTCGAAGGGGGAAAATATTGGGTGCAGGACCTCGGCAGCGGCAACAAGATAAAAGTGAACGGCGTCAAGACCACCGATAAGAAGCGGCTCGAGAACGACGACCTCATTCAGGCCGGGAATACGACCATCCGGTTCGAAGCATACCAATAAAAACTGTCGGGAAAATTCTGATCAGACCGTGCGTTCGGGCGGCGGCGGCGGCGGGTTGGGCCCGTCGGGCGGACTCGGCGGCGGATCGGGGTTGACGCCGCCATAGGCGACCACACCGTCGCGTTCCGTGGCGCCCGCAAGCTCCACGCCGATGCCGAGCAGTCCGGCGAACACGATCATGCAAACAACAAGTTTCATTCGACCACTCCACTATCGGTCTATGGTCATTATAGTAGACAGAAAGGAGATGTCAACAGCGATATCAAACTTTTTTTTGAACAATATCGGGAATTTCAGATATGGATGGTCCGGCCGAGGGCGGCGAGCACCGCCTCGAGGCTCGCCTCGCAGAGGGTCGGATGCGGATGTATACTTTCGACGATATCCTCCGCTTTCGCCTTCAGCCGGAGCGCCGGGAGGAATTCGCTCAGAAGATCGGGCGCTCCGTGACCGATGATGTGGGCGCCGAGCAGTTCATGGGTATCGGCGGCGATGAGCACCTTGACGAAACCGGCGGTCCGCCCCGAGGCGACCGCCTTGCCGTTGGCCGAGAAAGGGAACTTGCCGACGGTGTAGGCGATCCCTTGCTCCTTCGCCTTTTCCTCGGTGAGGCCGACCGACGCGATGGCCGGTTCGCAGAAGGTACAGCCGGGATTTTGACGGTAATCTATCGGATGGACCAGCAGGCCGGCGATATGTTCGGCGGTGATGATACCTTCATGTTCGGCGGTGTGGGCGAGCATCGGCGTCGCGATGAGGTCGCCGATGGCGTAGATGCCGGGGACCTTTGTTTCAAAAAGCGGACTCACCGGGATGAAACCGCGCGGGTCGGTATCGATACCGGCCGCCGCGAGTCCGAGCGCCGCGCTGTTGGGACGGCGGCCGACCGCCGAGAGCAGTTTCTCGACCGTGACGCTCTTGCCGCCCGAAAGGGTGACGACCATCCCGTCGGCCGTTCTCTCCGCCTTCTCGACACAGGTGCCGGTGTAACATTTTATCTTCTTTTTGCGGAACTCCTTCTGCAACTCTTTGCTCACCTCACCGTCCTCAAGCGGGACGAGCCGGTCGAGCGCCTCGATAAGATGAACCTCGACGCCGAATGTGGCGAAGGCATAGGCGAACTCGACGCCGATGGCTCCCGCACCGATGATCGCGATGCTCTTGGGGAGCGTCGGAGTAAAGAGCGCCTCGTCGCTCGACCAGATGTCGGTGCGGTCTATTTTGATGTGCGGCAGATCCTTGAAGGTGGAGCCGGCGGCGATGATGATATGGTCGGCGGTGTAGACATCGCTGCCCACCGTCACCTCTTTCGGTCCGGTGAAGCGCGCCTCGCCGCGGATGAGGCGGATGTTGTTCTTTTTGAAAAGGAACTCGATCCCCTTGTTGTTCTTCGCGACCGCCCCCTTGGCGTGGGCGACCACTTCGCCCCAGTTGAAGGTCGGCTCGGCGTGGATGCCGAACTTCCCCGCCTCTTTGGCGTCCTCGAAGGCCTCCGCCGCGCGGATGAGCGCCTTGGCCGGGATGCAGCCCCAGTTGAGACAGGTGCCGCCCAGATCGTTCGCCTTCTCGACGACGACCGGGGAAAGACCGAGCTGGGCCGCCCGTATCGCGGCGACATAGCCGCCCGGACCGGCGCCGATGATGAGCAGTTTGAGATGTTCCATGATGTGTGTGGTCCTGTTGTTGAATTATCCGTTCATCTTCTTGAGTTTCTCGGCGATGAATTCGTCGAGTCCGCCCGCCTTCATGATCCCTTCTATCTCGGGCGGAAGCGGCGCGAAGGTGGCGGTCGATCCGTCGGGGAAGGTCACCGTCCCCTTGTCGGTGTCGATGGTCACGGTGTCGCCGCGCTTGACCTTTCCCGCGAGTCCCTTCACCTCGACGGCAAGGAGCCCCGCGTTAATGCAGTTGCGGTAGTAGATGCGCGAATAGCTCTCGGCGACGATGGCGCCGAGGCCGAGGTACTTGAAGCAGAAGGCGGCCTGCTCACGCGACGAGCCACAGCCGAAGTTCTTGCCCGCCACGAGGATGTCGCCCGGCTTCATCTCCTTGACGAAGGCAGGGTCCTCATCTTCCATCGTGTGCGCGGCGATCTCTTTCGGATCGGTCACGCTGTAGGTGTACTTGCCGGGAAAAATGACATCGGTGTTCACATTGTCGCCGTACGCGAACGCTTTGCCGGTTATAATAGCCATGGTATTCCTCCTTTAGAGCATGTCGGGGGTCGCGATGGTCCCTTTCACCGCGGTAGCGGCGGCGGTGTAGGGCGACGCGAGGTAGATGAAGGATGTGTTGCATCCCATCCGTCCCTTGAAGTTGCGGTTCGCCGTCGAGACGGTGATCTCGTTGGGTGCCATGATCCCCTGATGGGCGCCGAGGCACGGACCGCAGCCGGGGTTGAGGACGATGCCGCCTGCCTGCACGAATATCTTGAGCAGTCCTTCGTCGGCCGCCTGTATGTAGACCTCGCTCGATGCCGGGAGAACGAGCAGACGCGTTCCCTTGGCGACCTTGCGACCCTTGAGTATCTCGGCCGCCTGCCGGAGATCCTCGATACGGCCGTTGGTGCAGGTGCCGATGAGCACCTGATCGGCCTTGACCGCCGTCGATTCGGCGACGGTCTTGACCAGATCGACCGAGTGGGGTGCCGCGACGAGCGGTTCTATCTTCGAAACATCGATCTCGAGCGTTTCGGCATAGACCGCGTCGGCATCGGGAAGGATGACGGTACACTCTTCCTTTTTCACGCCGTGCGCCGCGAGATAGTCGAACGCCTTCTTATCGGGCGCCATCCAGCCGTTCTTCGCGCCGAGTTCGACCGACATGTTGGTGAAGACGAGCCGGTCGGCGATGGAACAGTTATCGATGTAGTCGCCCGAGAATTCCATCGAGTAGTAGAGCGCGCCGTCGGCGCCGATCTTTCCGGCGATGTGGAGCACCACATCCTTTGCCGTCACCCATTTCTTCGGTTTGCCTTTGAGCACCACCTTCATCGATTCGGGAACCTTGAGCCATATCTCGCCGGTCGCCCAGATGCCGGCCGCCTCGCTGCGGCCGATGCCGGTGGAGAAGGCGCCGAGGGCGCCGTAGGTGGTGGTGTGCGAATCGCTGCCGGCGATGAAGGCGCCGGGACGCGCGAAGCCCTCCTCGACCGCGACCTGATGGCAGATGCCGCGACCGCCCTCATAGAAATGGGGCAGTTTCTGTTCGGCGACGAACTGGCGCGTCTTCTGATTGTTGGTGGCCGCTTTTTCATCATTGGCCGGGACGATGTGATCGAGCACGATGAGCAGTTGTTTCGGATCGGCAACCTTCTTGCCCCCCATTTTCTTAAAGGTGCTCAGGATGGCCGACGAGTTGTCGTGGGTCAGCACGAAATCGGGCTTCACCATCACGATGGCGCCGGCGCGCAGGTCTTTCCCCGTCTTCAGCGAAAAGATCTTTTCAGCGAATGTCTTTCCCATGATTCCCTCTCTCAAATATGTGAACCATACGCACGAACACCGTTTTGTAGCATGTTTTTCGGGGAAAGGAAAAAAAATGTTTGACAAGGAGGAACTTTCGGCTATAACTCCGCCTGCTTGTTTTGGATAGGTGGGCTCGTAGCTCAATTGGGAGAGCACTGCTTTGACGTAGCAGGGGTCAGAGGTTCGAACCCTCTCGGGCCTACCATATCTTTTTTTTTATCTTTGAGTTCTGGCAATGATGATCATACTTCCCGACGGGTCGAAAAAAGAGGCGCGTGACGGCGAAAGCTGGCGTGAATTCATCGCCCGCGAGATAGGTCAAGGACTTGCCAAGAACGCGCTGGCCGTCAGGATCAACGACACCATGAAGGATGTCTCCTCCCCGGTCGAAGCGGGGAACCTCGTGGTCGTCACCTCTTCGTCGCCCGAAGGACTCGATATCATCCGCCACTCGGCGTCGCACATCATGGCCGACGCGGTGACCCAGCTCTTCCCCGGCACCAAGGTGACCATCGGTCCCGCCATCGACGCCGGTTTCTACTACGATTTCGACGCGAAGAACCCCTTCACCGCCGAGGACCTTGAGCGGATCGAGGCGAAGATGGCCGAGATCATCAAGGCGAAGCTCCCCTTCGTCCGCCGCGAAGTGACGGCGATGGAGGCGATAAAGATGTTCCGCGACCTCGGCGAGAACTATAAAGTGGAGATCATCGAAGATCTCGGCGCGCAGGTCGTATCGCTCTATACCCACGGCACTTTCACCGATCTCTGCCGCGGCCCGCACCTGCCCGACACCGGCTTTGTGAAGGCGCACAAGCTCCTTTCGGTCGCCGGTGCCTACTGGCGGGGCGATTCGAAGAACAAGATGCTCCAGCGCATCTACGGCACCGCCTTCGCCGACAAAAAACAGCTCGACGAACATCTCACCTTCCTTGAAGAGGCGCGCGAACGCGATCACCGCAAGATCGGTCCCGAACTCGATCTGTTCACGATGACCGACGAGATCGGCATGGGGCTCGCCCTTTGGACACCCAAGGGCGGTGTCATCCGCACCATCATCGAGAATTTCTGGCGCAAGGAACACTACCGCAACGGCTACGAGATCGTCTATACGCCGCACATCGGCCGCTCGCACCTCTGGGAGACCAGCGGCCATCT
Source organism: uncultured Spirochaetales bacterium (assembly GCA_964412895.1). Classification (GTDB taxonomy): domain Bacteria; phylum UBP6; class UBA1177; order UBA1177; family JAKLFG01; genus CALMRE01. Next base: position 20,630 of record CAYPQK010000030.1, on the reverse strand, counting down.
CGATTTCTACAAGGACGGGATGTACAGCCCGATGGACATCGACGGCGAGAACTACTATGTCAAGCCGATGAACTGTCCGTTCCATATACAGATATATAAGAGGAAAAAGTGGAGCTACCGCGAGTTCCCGATCCGCTGGGCCGAACTCGGCACGGTGTACCGGTATGAACTGTCGGGGGCGCTCAACGGCCTCAAGCGGGTCCGCGGCTTCACGCAGGACGACGCCCACCTCTTCTGCCGGCTCGACCAGTTGGACGACGAGATAAGCCGCGTGCTCGATTTCTCCCTCCACATCCTACGCGCCTACGATTTCGAAAAGTTCAAGGTCTACCTTTCGACCCGCCCCGAAAAGAAACTGGTGGGCGATCTTTCGGTCTGGGACAAAGCCGAGACGGCGCTCGAAGCGGCGCTCAAACGGTCGGGTCTCCCCTATCAGATTAACCCGGGCGACGGCGCCTTCTACGGCCCGAAGATAGACATCGCGGTGACCGACGCCATCGGCCGCGAATGGCAGCTCACCACCATTCAGGTCGACTTCAACCTGCCCGAACGGTTCGACCTCACCTATGTCGGCAGCGACAACGCCGAACACCGCCCCATCATGCTCCACCGTGCCCTCATGGGATCGCTCGAGCGGTTCTTCGGCGTCCTCATCGAGCATTTCAAAGGGGCCTTCCCCGTGTGGCTCGCCCCGACGCAGGTGGTGCTGGTGCCGGTGACCGACCGTCATCACGACATCGCCGAAAAACTTGAAAATCGGCTGAAAGCCAGTAATATTCGCGTTCTCGTCGACCGCCGCAATGAGAAGACGGGCTACAAGGTCCGTGAGTGGGTGGTCGAAAAGACGCCGTATATCATCGTCGTCGGCGACAAAGAAGCGTCGCTGGAGACGGTGTCGGTGCGGGCGAGGAACGGAGAGCAGACCGAGATGCGGCTCGACGCTTTTCTGGAACAGGTTAACCGCGAGAACCGTGGAGGACAGTACTTCTGATGACGATTGTTCCCGAAAAGAATCCGGACAATTTTGTTAATGAGTTCATTCCGTTCCGCGAGATGCGCGTCATCTCGCCCGAAGGAGAGATGCTGGGCGTGCTCGCCAAACGCGACGCCATCGACAAGGCGATGAGTTTCGGACTCGACCTGGTCTGCGTCTCCCCGAACACCGTGCCGCCGGTCTGCAAGATCATGGATTTCGGCAAGCACCTCTACATGATGAAAAAGAAGGCCAAAGAGGTCAAGAAGAAACAGACCGTCATCGAAGTAAAAGAGCTCAAGATCCGCCCCAATACCGACACCCACGACCTCATGGTCAAGGTGCGTCAGGCCAAGGAATTCCTCGCCGAGGGAAGCAAAGTGAAACTCACCGTCTTCTTCCGCGGCCGCGAGGCGATGTTCGTGGACAACGCGCTGGCGAACATCAACTTCATCATCACCGAACTGGGCGGCGAAGAGGCGATGCAGATAGAGAAAGACACCATCATCAAGAATAGACGGATGACGGTCATGCTGTCGTCCAAGACTTAAGGAGAGCATCATGGTAAAAATGAAGACCAACAAGGCCGCCTCGAAACGGTTCAAGACCACCGGGACCGGCAAACTGGTGAGATGGCACGCTTCCAAGAGCCACATCCTTACCAAAAAGTCGAAGAAACGGAAACGGAATCTGCGGAAGGATGCGATAGTCGATCCGAGCAACGCCCCGCAGGTCAAAAGAATGCTTCCCTATTCGGCGTAACCTAGAAGGAGATAAGTAATGCGCGTCAAGAAAGGATTCAAGGCCCGTAGACGGAGGAAGGAGATTCTCAAGGCCGCACGGGGTAATTATTCCCGGCGGGCAAGGACATTCAAGGTAGCCCGCGAGACGGTGGAACGCGGGTGGGCTTTCAACTATGTCAGCAGAAAGCTCAAGAAGCGCGACTTCCGCGCCCTCTGGATCATGCGTATCAACGCGGCGGTCCGCGAACGCGGACTTTCCTACAGCGTCTTCATGAACTTGCTGAACAAGGCACAGGTGTCGATCGACCGGAAACTCCTCGCCAACATGGCGATGGAAGATCCGAAGGCGTTCGACAAGATCGTTGAAACGGCGAAGGCCGCCGCATAACCATAGGGGGGAACTATGAGCATTACGAAGGTCGAATTGGCCGAGATGGCGTACGAGCACATGAAGGTCGACAAGAAGAAGGCGGCCGAAATGGTCGACCTGTTCTTTGAGGAGCTGAAGAGCGGCCTCGTGAAGGACAGCGACATACAGGTCTCCGGCTTCGGCAAATTCGTGATCAAGCAGAAACGGCAGCGCAAAGGCCGCAACCCGCAGACCGGCGATGCCATGACCATCGGCGAGCGGAAGGTCGTTTCCTTCCATCATAGCCAGGTCCTCAAGGAGCGCCTGAATAACAAGAAGTCCTAACCGGGCGTTTTGAGCAGGTCGGGATGTAGCGCAGTCTGGGTAGCGCACTTGAATGGGGTTCAAGTGGTCGCTGGTTCGAATCCAGTCATCCCGACCATTTTTTCATGATATCTTCCCGTCTCATACTCATCACCAATGACGACGGCATCCATGCCCCCGGCATAGCCGCGCTGGAAAGCCGCCTTTCCGCGGCGGGTGTCTCCCACGCCGTGGCGGCGCCGCTCCACGAAAAAAGCGGCTGCGGTCACTCGATAACGCTGCACGATCCGCTCCGGGCACGCAAGTTCGCCGCCTCGACCGGCTCGGGGCAGGCCGACCACCGGTTCGCCGTCCACGGGACACCGGCCGACGCGGTGATACTCTACTTCGACGCACCGCTCCACGAAAAGCCCGATCTGGTGATATCGGGGATCAACCTCGGCGGCAACCTCGCCCACGACCTCACCTACAGCGGCACCGTCTGCGCCGCGATAGAGGGTTTCTACCACGGCGTGACGAGCATCGCCGTCTCGCTCTATTTCGCCGGCAAGAACGACTACGACCGCAAACACTTCGACACCGCGGCGGAACTTTTCGTCGGAAAGATACTGCCGTTCATGGAAAAAGCCTGCGGCGGCCGTGATCTCTATGAGACGCCGCGCCTGTTCAATGTCAACATACCGGTCGCCGCGCTCGGCAAAAAACGGCCCGTCATCCGCTGGACGAGCCTCGGCAAGCGCAACTACGGCGGCCAGATAATCAAACGAGAGGATCCGCGCGGCCGCCCCTATTACTGGATCGGCGGCGACCAGCTCGGCTTCGAAGATATCCCGGGGAGCGACTGCAATGCGATGCGCGACGGAGAGGTCTCGATAACACCGCTCTCCATGCATTTCACCGATGAAAAGACACTCAACCGATTAAGGAAAAAAACATGAGCGAACAAGCCGCCCCGCAGAAAAAGAACATCGTCCGCCGTCTCTACGACTGGGTCCTTCACTGGGCCGAGACGCCGTACGGCACCCCGGCGCTCGCCACTCTATCGTTCGCCGAATCGAGCTTCTTCCCCGTGCCGCCCGATGTGCTTCTCATCGCGCTCGACATGGGCAAACCGAAGAAGGCTTTTTACTACGCACTCGTCTGCTCCATCGCTTCGGTGCTCGGCGGGATGCTCGGCTATTTCATCGGCATGGCGCTGTGGAGTGGACTGTCGGGCTTCTTCTTCTCCTATATCCCCGGCTTCACCCCCGAGATATTCGCGAAGGTGCAGACGATGTACAACGAGTACGGGTTCGCGGCGGTCCTCATCGCCGGGTTCACCCCCATTCCGTACAAGGTCTTCACGATAGCGAGCGGCGTGTTCGGGATGAACTTCCCGCTCTTCGTCCTTGCATCGGTCCTTTCGCGTTCGGCGCGGTTCTTCATCGTCAGCACGCTCATCTTCTTCTTCGGCGAACCGATAAAGAAGTTCATCGACAAGTACTTCAACCTGCTGTCGGTCGCTTTTGTGGTGCTGCTTATTCTGGGCTTCGTCGCGATAAAGTATCTGTTCTAGGAATTTCTAGAAAGTATCTTTCTGAAAAGACTTACTTCTTGAGCGGTTTCGGCATCGGTTTCGGGCCGGCGGCGCCTTCGGGGGTCTTCTCGACGCCGAGCAGTTCGACCTCGAACACGAGGACCGAGCCGGGCATGATCTTGTCGCCCATCTGCCGTTCGCCATAGGCCAGATTGTCGGGGATGACGAAGCGGTACTTCGCGCCGACCTTCATGAGGCCCACACCCTCGGTCCAGCCGGGGATGACGCGGTTGAGCTGGAACTTGGCCGGCTCGCCGCGCTTGATGGAGCTGTCGAACTCGGTGCCGTCGGTCAGGGTGCCGACATAGTTGACCGTGACGGTCTCTTCCGGTTTCGGCTGGGCGCCGGTACCTTCTTTGACCACTTCATACTGCAGGCCGCTCTCGGTCACTTTGACGCCGGGCCGTTTCGCGTTGTCTTCAAGGAATTTCTTTCCTTTCTCGCGGTTCTCGGTCGCCTTCTTGGCGTTCCCTTCCTGCATCTTCTTCATCATGTCCTGCTGGAATTCCTGCATGGCCGCGCGGAACTCCTCATCGTTCATGAGGAACCCGGTGCCGGCGAGGCCGTCCTTGGTCCCCTTGAGGAACAGGTCTACATTGATCGCCATCTCGTTCTTCTTGAAATTCTTGCCCATATCAAGGCCGATGCCGTAGCTGACCTTGTCCATCTGGGTCTTGAGGTCTTCCTTGGTCATCTCTTTCTTGACCGGTTCGGCCTTCTGGCAGGCGAACATAAGCGCCGCGACCGCGACGACGATACACACGAATCTTTTCATGAGGTCACTCCCTCGTAGCTAATAACGGGGCGACTGTAGCAGATGGGAGCGCTTTTTGCAATTAAATCAGGCGAGGAATGCGAGCAGTATGAAGAGCACCAGATTCGACACCGCGTGGAGGATGACCGCCGGGACGATACTGCCGCCGCTCTTCTCGGTCAGCCAGCCAAAGAGGAGCGACGGGAAAAAGGTGGCCGCCGAGAGCGGATTGAGGAAGGCGATGCCGTGCGCGACGCCGAACAGCGCGCTCGAAAAGATGTTCTTGCGGGTGATGAAGAGGATCGCCGGTCTATCGTGCCGGGCGAGCGCCGTTTCCTGCAGCCAGCCGCGGAAGAAG
>CAYPQK010000030.1:0-15543 GCA_964412895.1 uncultured Spirochaetales bacterium | reverse complement strand
CGCGGTGACGGCGAGCATCAGACTTTTGAGCACCGCGTCAAGTATCGCGGCGGTCGACGGGAGGGCGAACGATCCGTCCAGCCACACGAGATGATAGATGAAGAATCCGGGCGGGAAGAACACGATAATGGCGGCCGAGAGAAGCAGCAGTTCGCGGATGCCGCGGGTGGGCCACTCAAGGCGGGTCAGCAGAAGACGCGTCTGCCCGGCAAGGAACGGCAGGGAGAGGAGCAGGAGTGGAAAAACGATGTGGCGCAGGGGAAAACGGGCGAGATTCATGGCGAGCGCCGAACCGGTCATCGCCGCCCATATAATCAGTGTTTTTATTTGCATCGGGCCGCCGTTTCCGTTACCATGTGGGCCGGTTCTATGATAGTGGGTGAGCGGATGAAGTACAGAAAAATCCTTTTCACGATATTCTGGCCGGCCTTCATCGCCTTCGCCGTCGGGGCGATCGTGAGTTTCTCGTCGGTCGACTGGGCGCTGTTGTTCGGCGACATCCATAAATTCGCCGCGACCGCCACGATCATCGCCGCCTTCGTCGCGCTGGTGGCCGCGTTCCTTCTCATCGTCGCCTCCCGCAGCGTCTACTACGAACATGCCGAGATGCAGAAACAGACCCGCGAACTCCCGCAGATCATCCAGCGTCTGCAGGCCGAGATAACGACCAAGGACGCCCTTTTGGCCCGCGAAAAGGAGATACTTTTCGCCAAGCATCAAAAGCTCGAAGAGGCCTTCAACACGCAGAAGCGGGCCAACACCGATCTGGACAAACTGCGGCGCGACTACGAAAATGTCATCGCCCTCAACAAGACGGTCTGGTTCATGGATAACGCGCTGGGGATACTCGAGCTCATCGCCGAGGAATCGATAAAGGCGGCCGAGGCCGACCGCGCCGTGCTCATCATCAACGACGCGAAGGGTGCGGTCACGGTGATCGGCACCTCGGTGGCCACCGAAGAGCAGCGGGCGCCGCTCAAGAAGCTGTTCGGCCAGACGCCGTTCAACCGGACCCTCGCCGCGATGCTCAACAATGAACGCTTCGCGCGGCTCGATCGTCCGCTGGTCCCCCAGCCGATCGCCGAATTCCTCTCCTGCGGCCACGGCGCCGACTGTTTCGGCTTCCCCATCCAGTTCCACAAGGATCTGCGCGGCGCCGCCTTCATCGCCACCCGCAAGGATTCGGGGCTCATCGTCAAGAATCTCACCCTCCTCGAGATGTACTTCTCGCTGGTCGCCGTCTATCTGGAGCGCAACGAGCTCATCCACAAGGAACACGAGTTCGACGACATCATGTCGGAACAGGAGAAGATGATGTCGATAACGCACCTCACCGAGGGTATCGCCCACAATATCAACTCACCGCTCAACACCATCATGCTGAGCCACGAGCTGGTCGAAACCGTCATCAACTCGCTGGCGTCGAAGTACCCCGACGAGATGCAGATAGACCGTCTGCGCAAGACCACCGACCGCATCCACAAGGCGGCCGAGACCATCAACGGCATCGTCTCCAACATCTCGACCAAGGCGGCGCAGGACAAGGTCGAAAAACCCGATTACATGGGACTCAACGAGATACTCCGCGCCGAACTCACCTTCCTCGAGGCCGACATGGAGTTCAAGCACGACTACGAGAAGGTGGTCGAGCTGGCCGAGAACCTGCCGGTCATCCACGGCATCTACCGCGACTTCAGCTACATCATCGACGCCCATATATCGCTGGCGATGCATTTCCTCAAGGGTGAGGATACGCGCAGAATACTGTTCCGCACCCAGCACGACGAGGGGGGGATACTGTTCGAAGTGGGCATCTCGGGCGGCGTCGACGGCGACACGCTCGAAAAGATACTTTCCGGCGCCGTCAAACAGCACATCACCCGCGTCAACATCCCGACCCTCAACAAGACGATGGAACAGAACAACATCCTCCGTTCCATCACCGAGGACAAAGGGTTCGTTATCGTGATGATGCATATCCCGGTCAAGGCCTGACCGGACGACCTTTTCAGCCGATGAGTTCCAGCGCCTTTTCCTTCCAGCGGGCGAAGTCTATCGACGGGGCGCCGCCCTGCGCCATCTCCTTCTTGCCGCCGCCGCGACCGCCGAACGCCGTGAGCATATCCTTGAGCAGTTTGCCGCAATCGTAGCGTTCCTTCCCCTTGCCGGAGGCCGCTATGACGGCGACCGCCGCGCCCCCTTCGATGCCGGTGAGGATGAACAGGCCGTCGGCCGTCGTTCCTTTGAGGCTGTCGGAGAGCTGTATCACCTCGGCGCGCCCTTTGCCGGTATCGATGATGAAGATCGAGACATCGTCCTTTACCAACGCCGGTTTGATGTTCTGCGCCTCAATGGCCGAAAGTCTGCCTTCGAGTTCCTCTATCCGTTTCTGAAGCGCCTTGCGTTCGTCGCGCTGTTTTTCGAGCGTCGCCACGAGCATCGACCGCTCGCCGCCCGCCGCCTCGGCCGCCTGCGCGATGACCAATTCCATCTCCTGCGTCAGCCGCACCGCCGCCATGCCGGTGACCGCTTCGATACGGCGCACACCGGCGGCGATACCTTCCTCTTTCAGTATCTTGAACGAGCCGATCTCACCGGTCCGCTCGACATGGGTGCCGCCGCAGAGCTCCTTCGATTCGCCCATCGAAACGACCCGCACTTCTTCGCCGTACTTCTCGCCGAACAGCGCCGTCGCCCCCTCTTTCTTCGCCTCTTCGATGGCCTTTATCTCGGTGCAGGTCTTGTAATTCTGCTGGATGAGGCGATTGACCTCGAGCTCTATCGCCCTCAGTTCGTCGGGACTCACCGCCTTGAAGTGGGTAAAGTCGAACCGGAGCCGCTCCTGCGTCACCAGCGATCCCGACTGGTTGGCGTGTTCGCCGAGCGCCTTTTTGAGCGCGAGATGCAGAAGGTGGGTCGCCGAATGATTACGCCGTATCGCGCCGCGCCGCTCCTCCTCCAGTTTTTGAGTGAAGTGCGTCCCGACGACGATATCGCTCTGCGCCGTTACCGCCGCCGCCCGGTATTCGCCCAGTTTCACGCAGTCGGTCACCGTCGCGACCACGACGCCATCCTTTTCCAGCGTCCCCTTGTCGCCTACCTGACCGCCCGATTCGGCGTAGAACAGGAGCGGATTCAGTATCGCGTAGGCGGTGCCGCCGGCGCGGACCGAATCGACCCGGTCGAGTTCGCCGTTGAACAGGGCAAGCAATTCACCCTTCATCTCGCTTTTATCGTAGCCTTCGAACTTCGTTTCGCCGACGCCGTCGTCGTGCAGGCTTTTGGCCGCCGCGAGCTTCTTCTCCTCGCTACCGCCACTCCACGACGCCTTGCCACGCTGCTGTTGCTCCTTCATCGCCGCATCGTACCCGGCGGCGTCGTAGGAGAATCCCTGTTCGGCCAGTATCGTCTGGGTCAGATCGGACGGGAAGCCGTAAGTGTCGTAGAGTTTGAAGACCAGATCGCCCGGAAGCCTCTTTGCCTTGTGCTTGCGCGCCGCCGCGATGCCGTCGTTCAGCAGCGTCAGCCCCTTGTCGAGCGTCTGGCGGAACCGTTTCTCCTCTTCCGAGGTAATGGCGAGTATCATCTCGCGCTGGCTTTTCAGCTCGCCATAGTGGTGTCCCATGAGGGTGATGACCAGATCGCAGGCCTTGTGAAAGAACAGCTCGGTGAAGCCGAGTTTATGGCCGTGCCGTATCGCGCGGCGCATGATGCGGCGCAGGACATAGCCGCGCCCCTCGTTGGACGGTGTGATCGAATCGGCGATGAGAAAGGCGGTCGCCCGGGCGTGGTCGGCGATGACGCGCCAGCTCGCCTCCTGCGCCGGATCGATGGCCCCGCCGCGCATCTCTTTGAGCGCCGCGATGAGCTTCGCGAAAAGGTCGGTGTCGTAGTTGGTGGCGACCCCGCAGAGCGCCGCGGTGATCCGCTCCAGCCCCATGCCGGTGTCTATCGAGGGCTTCGGGAGCGGCGTCAGCGTCCCCGCCGCGTCGCGGTCGAACTGCATGAAGACGAGGTTCCATATCTCGACGAAGCGGCCGCAGTCCCAGTCGGGCTCGGTGCCGTTGAAATGTTCGCGCGCGGTGTAGTTGTCCCACATGTCGTAATGTATCTCGCTGCAGGGGCCGCACGGACCGGTGTCGCCCATCGACCAGAAATTGTCCTTTTCGCCGAGCCGGAAAATGCGCTCGGCCGGGACCTTCTCCTGTTTATTCCATATCTCGAAGGCCTCGTCGTCTTCCTTGTAGATGGTGACATAGAGGCGGTTCTTGTCGAGTCCGTAGTATTTTTTGTCGGTCACCAGTTCCCACGCGAAGGCGATCGCCTCCTTCTTGAAGTAGTCACCGAAGGAAAAGTTGCCGAGCATCTCGAAGAAGGTGTGATGGCGCGCCGTGAAGCCGACATTCTCGAGGTCGTTGTGCTTGCCGCCGGCCCGGACGCATTTCTGCGATGAGACGGCGCGGGTGTAGGACCGTTTTTCCTGCCCGAGAAAGAGGTTCTTGAACTGGTTCATCCCGGCGTTGGTGAATAGCAGCGTCTTATCCTCGGCGGGCAGGAGCGGTGAACTCGCCACCACCGTGTGCCCCCGTTCCTTGAAGTAGTTCAGAAAGGTCGCGCGCGCCGTGTCCATCGTCCAGTTCGCCATCGTCTCCTCCATCGGGACATATCGCCGGGATATTACTTGCCGCCGCCCGTTTCTCAAGATTTTGATCTCTTTTCGCCGCTCTATTTGCCATCCGGTATCATTTCGGCTATAATCGGCTCCGTACCATCAGGGAGGGTCCCATGTTCCGCATAGTCCGTTGCAACGACCCCTTCTTCAGCGCCCGTCATGCCGAGGGGCGGATAGACTGGAGTTCCGGCGACGCCGGGAGTTTCTTCGACCATCTCGTCGAGACCATCCGGTCGGGAGAGGCGGTCGCGCTCCCCTACGCCGAACATTTCTTCACCGACGATATGCGGGCGCTCCGGCTCCTTGAGGCGGTCTTCGTCGCGACCGCACCGGTCACTTTCTTCTGCCGCGAACTGACGCTCCCGGCAGTGCTCATGCGCTACGCCGTCATCGAGAACGAGGAGGAGGGCTACCACGCCTTCGCCCCGGCCATCGCGGCGCTCCCCTTCTCGGCGGGGGCAAAGGACATCATAACCGAGAACATCCACGGCTTCCCCTACCTGCGCATCGAGGAACTGCTCGCGGCGATGGCGGCCATGCCCGAAGCGGCGGCGGTCGAATATCTGCTCGACAACAAGCGCAACCTGCTGTCGCGCAATCCGGTGCTCGAGGTGATGAAGGTGGACGGCGGCATCGGCGATATCGGCGGTCTTGCCGAGCTCAAGCAGTGGATCGTCGAGAGGCGCGGCAATTTCTCCGACAAGGCGCGCGCCTTCGGCATCCCGATGCCCAAGGGGATGCTGATGCTCGGCGTGCAGGGCTGCGGTAAAAGCCTGACCTCCAAGACCATCGCGAATATCTGGAACTTCCCGCTGGTGCGGCTCGATTTCGTGAACCTGTTCCGGCAGGGGTCGAGCGTCGAGGAACTCATCAAGGAGGCGGTGACGGTGGCCGAGGCCTTCGCCCCCATCGTCCTGTGGATAGACGAGATAGAAAAGGCGCTCTTTCAGGACGACCAGTCGGCCGAGATACGGCGCGTGCTCGGATGGCTGATGACCTGGATGCAGGAAAAGACACGGCCGGTCTTCCTCGTGGCGACCGCCAACAATGTCGAGGTCCTGCCGCCCGAACTCCTCCGCAAGGGACGCTTCGACGAGATCTTCTTCATCGATCTGCCGACGGCCGACGAACGCGAGGAGATCCTCCGCATCCACCTTGAACGGCGGCACCGCGACCCGAAGAAATACGACCTTCCCAAACTCGCCGCGGCGGCCGAACACTTTTCGGGCGCCGAGATGGAGCAGATAGTGGTCGATGGACTGGTCGCCGACTACGCCAAGGGACGGGAACTGACGCAGAAGACGCTCGAAGAGGTCCTGCGCCGCACCGTGCCGCTCGCGGTCACCTACGAGGAGCAGATCAAAAAGCTCCGGATGTGGTCGCGCGGCAGGGCCCGCAACGCATCGGGCAACATCCGCATCGAGTCGCTCTTCAACGGTCAGCCGTAATGCATCTTTCGGAGCTGACGGCCGCCGCGACGCTCCTTGCGGACCGCGGCTCCGGCGCCATCGTCAACACCGTCCACCGTTCCTGCGGCGGCGCCCTCATCAAGCTCTACGGCGCATCGGGCGGACTTGAGGGGATATTCTTCTCGACCGGCGCGCGCAACTTCTTCCCGGTCACCGATATCGCCGCCTTCCCGCGCGACCCGATAACGAATCTCGAAGAGGGCCTGCGCAAATATATCGGCGGTCGACGCTTTACCGGCGCGGCGCTCGACAGCGCCTGCGGCCGGGTGGTGCGCCTTTCGTTCGGCGAACTCACTCTCATCGTGCCGCTGTTCTCCGGCAAGGCGGTCCATATCGTCGATACGGCGGGTGCGGTCGTCTGGTGCGAACACCCCGACACCGCGCTGACACCGCTTGCCGAGCCGCTCCGCGACCTGCCGCCGCGCGTCACCGACCCGACGGAGTGGCAGACGCTTTTCCTCGCCGAGGCGCAGAAAAAGCGGGAAGAGGATCGGCTGCGGCGGATAGAAAAAGAGAAAAAAGGACTGCGCGAACGGATCGCGAAGATGAGCGCCGAAAAGGAGAAGGCGACCGCGCGGGCCGCCGGACACCGCGCCGCGGCCGAACTCATCAAGGCGTGGATATATACCCTTCCCGCGCAGGAACGGCGCACCGCGGTGACGCTGACGGGATTCGACGGAGCGAACGCCACCATCCCGCTCGATCCGGCCAAGACCATCGCCGAGAACATGAATGACCTCTTCGCCGAATCGAAACGGATCGGCCGCGGCCTATTGACGCTCGACACCCGCATCAGCGAGGCGGAACGGACCATCGCGGCGCTCGACCAGACGCCGCCCGCCGAAACGCGCGGAGAACGCCCGCCCGCCGCCGATGTGCCGCGCCGCATCGCGGGGGCCGTACCGGGACGACATCTGCCGTGCCGCCGGTTCCGCAGCGCGTCGGGTCGCCTCTTTCTTGTCGGCAAATCGGCCGCCGACAACGACGAACTCACCTTCAAAGTTTCTTCGCCGCACGATCTGTGGTTCCACGCGCGCGACCACGCCGGGAGCCATATCATCCTGCGGAAGGGAAAAGGGGAAGTGGCCACCGAAGAGGAGGTCTTCCTCGGCTGTTGTCTCGCCCTCTACTACAGCAAAGCGCGCAACGGGATGGAGGGCGAGGTCTGGTTCAGCGAGCGCAAGTTCGTCCAGAAAAAGAAGGGGATGCCGCCCGGCATGGTGCTCCTCACGCAGGGAAAACCGAAGTATATCCGCGCCGATCAGTCGTTCTTCGCGAAACTCCAACGCGAGGATGGCCAGTGATGCGACGGCGAAAATTTTTGAATAAAAAGTCCGGCGCGCTATCATTCACCGCGTCCAAGGCGCTGATGAACCATTGAAACGGAGGAACACCCCATGAAACAGATAGCGCTGGTACTTGTTGCGGTATGTTGGTTCGGCCTCGCGCAGGCCGAGGAATCGAGCGGCGACGGCGAAGGCTTTCTCGGCGTCGACATCGGTTTCTCGTTCGGTCATTTCTACGATTCACCCTTCCCCGACGCGATGGGCGCCAACATCGGATTCCACTATGAACCGCCGCTGACGCAGGAACTCAACCTCGTGGTCGCCGCGAAATATCACGCGATGTACTGGGCCGAGAAACGCGGCACCCTTAACGAGGCGATACTCTACCATCTGCCGCAGGCGGGTGTCGGGGTGAAGTACCTCTTCGATGCTGGCAAGATACTTCCCTTCCTCGGCGCCGGCGTGACGATGAATGTCAACGCCTACGATCCGAACACCGACTTCGCGGGGAGCCGCAACTATCCCGCCGGTGTCCGCTTCGCCCCCGGCATCTATTTCGATCTGGGCGTCGATATCTACACCGGCGACGATTTCGCCGTCGGCTTCAACGCCCGCTACGACTGGATATTCGACTACCTCTACGACGACTCGAAGATACCGAACATCTTCTCGTTCAACATGCGGATCAACTTTATGACGCTGGACTGATGCTCACGACACTCCACCAACAACGGCTCACCGAACTGAAAAAATTTGCCCGCCGTTTCCGCACGCCGCACGATATCCAAGTATTTCTGAATGAGACCCCCTACTCGTCGCACAAGATATGCCTCTCGCCGTGGCGCGTGATGGAGGAGCGGCAGGCCCACTGCGCCGAGGGGGCCTACTTCGCGTCGGCGGTGTTCTCGTTCATGGGGATGCGGCCGGTGGTGGTCGATCTGCTTGCCGAGAACGACGACGATCACATCATCGCGCCGTTCCGCGTCGACGGGCTGTGGGGCGCGGTCGCCAAGTCGAACACGACGGTGCTGCGCTACCGCGAGCCGGTCTACAAGACTTTGCGCGAACTGGTGATGTCCTACTTCGATATGTATTTCAACACCGTGGGCTTCAAGTCTCTGCGCGGCTATTCACGGCCGGTGAGTCTCGACCGGCTGGGCGGGAAGAATTGGATGACGAGCGACGACGATCTCAATTTCATCGGCGACCGGTTGACGGCGCTGCCGCATATTCCGCTCATCGACAAGAAGATGCGCGCCAACCTCGCGCCGACCGATGACGATCTCGTGAAAGCCTGCTTCCTGAACTCGAACGAAGCGGGCCTCTTCAAACCGCGCTAATTCTTCTCCCGCAGGAGCCAGCGGGTGCCCCAGCCAAGGAGCATTTGGTAGAGCGAGATCGACAGCCGCTTCACCCAGAAGAACGGCCCCATCCCGTTGAGCATGATGACGGTGCGCTGTTTCTTGCGTATCGCCTTCACGATGCGCCGCGCCAGTTTCTCCGGCGGCATCGCCACGCGGTCAAGAAGCGCCAGCACCTTTCCCCGCCACCGCTCCGGCAGGTCTATCTTCGATGTCGGAATGAGCCGCGACCGCACCATTCCGGGAAACACGGTGACGACATGAATGCCCGCCGGAGCGAGTTCGGCCGCGAGCGATTCGGCGAGCCCCGCGACGGCGAACTTCGTCATCGCGTAGGGGGCGACATAGGGGAACCCGCATAAGCCCACCGCCGACGAGGTGAAGACCAGCGTCGAGCCGGGCGCCGTCCGTTTCAGATACGGCACGAAAGCGAGCACCCCGTAAACGACCGCCAGCTGATTGACATTCACGATGCGCCGCCACTCGGCCGCCGGAATGCTCTCGGCGGGACCGCCCACGGCGATACCGGCATTGAGATGGACGATGTCGATGCGGCCAGAGGTCGCGGCGATATCGTCGGCGACCTTCCGGATGGCCGCCTCATCGGCGCAGTCCACCGCGTGACCGTGCGCCGGAAATCCCGCGTCGCGCCACTCCTTGACCGTCGCGTCGAGCCGTTCCGCGTCGCAGTCGACGGCATGCAGTTCGGCGCCGTGACGCATGAGTTCCTCGGCCGTCGCCTTGCCGATGCCCGACGCGGCGCCGGTGACGACCGCGACCTTGCCCTCAAGAAAGAGGGGGCAATTCATTTGATATTCTTGATCGCGGAGAGTTCCGCTTCCATATCCTTGAAGACCTGTTCCTCGGCCGCCGCCCCCGCGGTGAGCGCCGCTTCGAGCGCGGTGTTCATGATGCCGAACGCTTCGAGCAGTTCCTTGTTCTTCTTCTTGACCGCGCCGCTCCGCCCCGCGTTCCAGCCGTTGTAGGCCTGCTGAATATCCATCATGAGCGTATTGAGCGCCACCAGCTTCGCCTTGTGTTTCTTGTAGGTATCGTCCTTCCACTTCTGGTCCATCTTCTGATAGTGCTTCTGGTTCCACTTCTGCTTGTAGTAGATGACCAACTTCTGAACGATGCCGTTGTAGCGCGTCATGCGCCGGTCGATCTCGGTGACGAGCCGCTGCGCCGTACCGAATTCCGACGAGCCGTGGTTCGCCTTGAGGTCCTTCATCTCCTTGATGGTCCGTTCGAACTCGGCGTGGTTCTGAGTGTACTGCTGCTGGATGAACCAGCCGTCGTTGTGGAACAGCTTCGCCTCGGTCGAGTCCTCGTAGGCGGTGAGCGTCAGCACCGGCAGGGATACCAGCAGGAATAGGAAAAGGGATCTCATGTCGCCTCCGTATCGTTCTTCTTCTGTATCGCGAGACCCTCGCGGACATAGGCCTCTATCTCGTCGATGTGGCTTTTGAACAGGTCGTAGAGCGACCGGTCGAGTTTCCCCTTCTGAACATCGTCCTCGATGATCTTGAGCGCCGTTTCGCGCGGGATCGCCTTTTTATAGGAGCGGTCGGACGCGGTCAGCGCGTCGTAGATATCGGAGATGGCCAGTATCCGTTCGACGGGCCCCAGCTCCTCCTGCTTCTTGCCGTGCGGGTAGCCGGTGCCGTCGAGTTTCTCATGATGGTTGAGGACATATTCGGGGACCTTCGAGAGTTCCCACGGCCACTTCATCGCCTTCATGATCTCCCAGCTCTGGACCACATGCTGTTCCATCTGCACGCGCTCCTCGACGGTGAGATTGCCGCGCGTGATGGAAAGGTAACGGTGCTCCATGTCGGTCAGGAGCGGCAGTTCTATGTCGTCGAAGCGGTAATGCTGTTCGCGCGCCTCTTCGAGAAGCACCCGCCCCTCGTCGGTGAGCGGCGCCGGCGCGTTGAGCTGATCGAGCTGCGCGAGGAACCGGTCGATGAGGGCGATGTCCGCGGTATGGTCCCCCCGGCCCGCCAGCGTTTCGTTCTCGAACCGGGCCTTGATGTAGCGGGCGCGCCACAGGACCCGTTCATAGTCGGCGGGGTAGAGTTTGCTCACCTTGGTCAGTATCTTCTCGCGGACGCCGACCTTGCCGAAATCGTGGAGCATCGAGGCGATCTCGGCCGCCTTGCGTTCGTCGTCGTCGAACTGTTTCCCGCCGGCGGCGGCGAGGAGGTCCATCATCTTAAGCGTCATGCGCGAAACGCGGACCGAATGACCTTTGGTCGCCGGGTCGCGCTGTTCGATGGCCTTGGTGGAGGAGACGATGAGCGAGTTGAAGAGGTTCGATATCTCCTCGTAGAGCCGGTTGTTCTCGACGGTGACCGCCGAGAGCGATGCGAGCGACTGGAGGAGCAGTTCGTCGTACTTCGAGAAGGGGAGGTAGCCGCTCTGCACCTCGCGCTTGTTGAGGAGCTGGACCGCGCCGATGACATCGCCGCGCGGCGTCTTCATCGGGACGGTGAGTATCGAATGGGTGCGGTAGCCGAGCATGATGTCGATCTGTTTGTTGAACGAGTACGGGGCCTCCTCCGGGAGGGCGTAGGCGTCGGGGATGTTGAGCGTCTCGCCGGTGGCGCAGACGAAACCGACCAGACTCCGGCGGTTGAACGGTATCTCGCGCCGCTCTATCTCGACGCGGTTAAGTTTCTCGTTCTGCGAGCGGACGAAGTAGATGCTCTGGCGGTCGCGGCTCATCAGGTAGAGCGTCCCCGCCTCGGCCCGCGTCGCGCGGCGGCTGAAGGAGAGGATCTTGTCCCAGAGGCGCTGAGTCTCCTTTTCCGACGAGAGGTCGACGCCGATATTGTAGTTGCCGACGATCTCGTCCATGAGGTCGTTGACCACATCGACCATCTGCGAAAGGATATAGAGAGTGTAGGAATTTATCTTCTCGCCGTCTATCGTGAAGATGTTGGGCGGCCGGTGTTCGAAACCACGCCCGAAGGCGATGAGGACCAGCCAGTCGCGGTCGCGGATGAGTCCCTTGGCGATCGGCGATTCCTTCTCGTAGGCGACGACGATGGCCCGTTCGGCACAGCCTGCCACCGCTCCGGCTATCTCGGCGGCGTCATGGTAGAGCACCACCGTCGCGCCGTTCACTTCGGTTATCAGCAGTTCGTCGGGCAGGAACAGTGTTGTCACGGTACGGTCACCCCCGCGCCTTGAGCGCTCCCATGATAGCATCGGTCTCCGCGGCGACATTGTCGCCTGTTCCGGGGACAAAGGCAAATAAATTATCGACGACCCCCCGTTCGCCGAGATAGGTCAGCACATCGTAGAGCTCGTCGGGCGAGAAAACCATGCGGCGGCGGGCGAAGAGCCGCGCGATGTGATGCACCGCGTCGGAGCGGCTGTCGAAATGCAGTTTGTTGTCGCGCAGGAAGACTATGGTGCGGTCGAGCAGTTCGAACGACGGCGTAAAGACGCGGCAGAGCATCGGCAGGACCCACATTTCCGCGTCGGCGGAACTGAGGACATCGTCGAGCCGGTCGCCGGCGCGGTAGCCCTGAATGACCGCTTCGAGATAGCGGCGCGCCGCCGCGCGGATCTCTTCCGGGGCGTCGAACAGCAGGAGGAACAGCGGCGCCAAGGCGAACGCGGCGGTATTGCGGTAGTAGGCGAACTCGTGGCGCGCGTCATCGCGGAGCCGGTACCAGTTCTCGCGGCGGCGCGATTCGACGAGCTGTCCGGCGCCGCGCAGTTTCTCGACCAGACGCGGCACATTGAGGTCGGCGTGCTGGAGCGCCGGGGCGAGTTGGTAGCGGCCGCTCTTGGCCAGTAGCGCCGCCAGATGTTCCAGCCGCCGGGCGAGCGCCGGAGCGAACAGCTCCTCCCCGGCCGGGAAGAACGACGCGAACAGCCCCGAGAAACTGACATGGCCGCCCCGTTCGATATGGTAAGCGACCTCCAGCGGGAACTCGTCGGTGATGCCGCTGGGAAGATAGAGCGGCGTCCCGAACGACACATAGGCGGGACCGCTCGACGCCCGGAACAGTCCGAAGAATTTACGCAGGAACCCGCGTCGTTCCGGGTCCTTGGCGCGCGACACCTCCGCCTGATACTGCTGCACCTCGCGGAGTTTCTCGTAGGTGATGGATACCGGCACGATGTAGATGCGCCGACCGCTCCGTTTCTTGACATCGGCGAGCATCGAAAGGACGCCGGTACGCGGCGCACGGACCTTGCCCGACCGCGTCCGGCCGCCTTCTATGAAGAACTCGATATGGTAGCCCGATTCGACGATCTTGCGCAGGTAGGCGCCGAAGACCTCCTGATAGAGCCGGTCGTCGCGCACCCGCCGCCGGATGAAGAAGGCGCCGAGCCGCCGGAGGATGCCGCCGAGCGGGAAGAAGTTGAGATTGTCGCCCGCCACCACCAGCGGCACCGCCACCTGTTCGCGGTACAGGAGGTTGAACATGAGGAGATAGTCGAAGTAACTGCGATGCGACGGCACGAAGACCAGCGTTATGTTGCGGATAGCGGCCAGCCGCCGCAGGTAATTCATCTCCTCGGCACGGTAGACGATGCGCGAGAAGACCGACGAGAGCAGGCGTCCGATGATCCGCGACACCCCGTCGGTGAAGTAGGGACTGTAGCGCGTCGCGATCTCGCCGAGGCATTTTTCGGCCGTCTCGCGGTCGGCCTCGTAGCCGAAGTCGAGGTCGAAGAGCGTCTCGTTGCGGATCTCCAGCCAGTTGCGGAGGCTCGCGCCGACGATGTTCTTCTTCTCCTCCTTGAGCAGCGCGTAGAACTTGCGGTAGAGATGCGGGGTGTAGCGTTCCCGGACGATGGTGTGGGCGAGCCCGATGCGGAGCGCGAGGCGGCGGCGGCCGATAAGGAACAGCAGCAGCTCACGGAAGGTGGGCCACAGATGGTAGGTGCCGATGAAGGGGGTGAGCCAGCTCTCCTCCTCTTCCTGCTTCTTTTCGAGCACCTCCTTGTTCCAGAGCGTCGTGACCGGCACCACCCGTATCTCGCGCGACGGGACCTTCGATATGAAGTCGGCCCAGCCGGGGTCGTGGGCGAAGAATTCCTGATCCTCGACCGGCAGGTAGAGCCCCGTTATCTTCTGGGCGTAGCGGCGCGGCCGGCCCCCTTTCAGCCATTCGATGAAGAGCGTCAGCAGTTCGCCGAACCGGAAGAATATGACGGTCCGCGGCCCGAAGGAATGCGACGGCACGCGGATGCCGCGGGCAATGAAAAAGGCATTGAGGAGGAACTGCTCGATGAGCGACGAACGGTTCGATATAAAAAAGATGGTCTGCTTCTCCGACGCGATGCGCCGCAGTTCCCCCTCGTCGGCCACCTCGTAGCGGGCCGAGCGGAGGGCGAATCCCGACAGTATCCGGAAGAGCATGCCGCCGGAAGAGACAAAGAAACGGCGCGCGGTGAAGAAAAAATGGGGATTGCGCACGCTACAGCCGCCCCGCGATGAGCGGCGGCGGGCTCGCCGGCCCCTCCCCCACGCTCACCGAGTCCACCAGAAGTTCGAGCGCCGCGTCGAGCCGTGCACGGTCGCGATAGTGAATGCGGATCACCGCTTCCCCGTTCACGACCGGGTCTCCCACCTTTTTGGGGAAGGTCATGCCGACCGCCGGGTCTATCGTATCCTCCTTGCGGATGCGGCCGCCGCCCAGCGCCACCAGCGCCTTTCCCACCGCGCGGGCGCCGACACCGGCAAGGAACCCGTCACGGTCGGCTGTCAGTTCGTGGACCTGCGGTGCCTGCGGCAGGAGCGACGGATCATCGACCACCCGCGGATCGCCTCCCTGCCGTTCGACCATCCGCCGGAAGATATCGAGCGCCGTTCCGTCCGCAAGCTTCCCGCGCGCCAGCTTCATGCCCGCGGCGCGGTTCTTCACCATGCCGAAGGCGACCAGCAGTTCGGCCGCCTGCCGAACGGTAAGTTCGGTCACCTGCGGGATCTCTTCGCCGCGCAGAACCACTATCGATTCGGCGATCTCGATCGCGTGGCCCGCCGTGCGGCCGAGCGGTTCCGACATGTCGGTGATGAGGACCACCATCTTTTTGCCGGCGCGCGCGCCGATATCCTTCATCGTGGCGGCGAGTCTCTTCGCGTCGCGCATCTCCCGCATGAAAGCGCCGTCGCCCGTCTTGACATCGAGCAGGAGTCCGTCTATCCCTTCGGCCAGTTTTTTGGACATGATGGAACTCGCGATGAGCGGCACCGATTCGACCGTGCCGGTCACATCGCGCAGGGCGTAGAGCCGCCGGTCAAGCGGCGCGATCTCGGCGGTCTGCCCGATCATGGACACGCCGAGTTCCTGTATCTGCCGTTTGAACGCCGCAAGGTCGAGTCCCACCCGGAACCCCGGTATCGACTCGAGTTTGTCAAGCGTTCCACCGGTGTGGCCGAGTCCGCGGCCCGATATCATCGGCACGCGGAACCCGAGTGCGGCAAGCAGCGGCGCCAGCGGGATCGATATCTTGTCCCCCACTCCGCCGGTCGAATGTTTGTCTACCACCGGGCGGCCGTCGTCGGGAAAGGAAAGTACTTCGCCCGAGTTAAGCATCGTTCCGGCCCAGACCGATAATTCGGCGGGGGTAAGTCCCCGGATGCAGACCGCCATGAGAAGCGCCGACATCTGGTAATCGGTCAGTTCGTCGCGGAGATAGGCGGTCAGAAAACGGGCGATATCGTCGGCGGAAAGTTCGCGGCCGTCCCGCTTATCCCCAATGATATCATAGAAAAGGCGCATTCATCT
>CAYPQK010000029.1:7282-30457 GCA_964412895.1 uncultured Spirochaetales bacterium | reverse complement strand
GGGTCGAGAAATTGACAAAAAGTTTCGTGTTGCGATTCAGGAGGGGGCGAACAACTTCAATGAACTAGCAAATTTGTATGGGCTGTCTCCGTCCTTCTTTGCGCAAACGGATGTCAAGCGCATCGTTATGACACTTATTGAACTAGAAGAGCGAAAAGCCAATGAGCAAGACTAAATCTCCCTTTAAAGACAATAGTCTTCTTAAACAACAAATACAACGGTTCTTATCTAAACACCAAGCTCTGTTTGCGCAGGAGGCACGTCGAACATCTTCCTTCTTTGAATTGGCGGCTTATAATGATCTGATCAAGTTTTACGAAACAAATGGGTACACGGCTATTCCACAGAACCTCAGAGGGACAAATCGTCAGTTCATTTATGCATTGAGTCCAAATGCAAAGCCCAGCAACTGTTCTTTCTTTCTCGTTGAAAAGCGCTATGCGAAGAGCAATTCCGCAGTTTTTGAGATTCGACACAATCTTCGGATTCAATCAGCCCACGATCCTAATATATTTGTCTCGCCCGATTATGCGGTGATTGAAAAAGATGGAATTACCTCGATTCGACTATCGTATTACCGCAATGGGAAAACAGACTTCTTTTATGTGCCTGCAAAACAGCTCAAGACATTCTGTGAAACCAAGCATTATCCACCCAGCCCGGAACTTATATTAAATTTCGTTGGACTGATTAACGAACTCATGCCGATGTTGATGGTTGGGAATTTTCCCAAGAAAAATCCCAAACACTGTGGTCCTTCTTTATTTGTTTCTGGAGTTGGCAATGCTCATCTTGCCAAAATAAAAAGTAGCCTTGCTTCTCGTTACAAAGCAAATATTTTCATGGGATTATTTGCTTATCCGAGCCAAGTGTATTCAAGATCAAATCAAGTTAACATCCATAAAATTGGCAGCGCTTAGGGAAGTTATCACTTCATTTTTTCTCTACACTGCGGGCAAAACAGGAATCGTTTCCACGGCTACAAGAACAGGCGGAATCAACTCTCGACATTAAATGTTTGGTTTTTGTTGGGCGAAGCTACCTATTCTTCCAACCGAAAAAGATTGAAGTTCGGGTTCAGCGGATGCCGAAGCCGGTGAAGTCGTCTTGTGCATTGACGGTCCACTGAGAGGTGGGGATTGAGGTGCCCGCCGAGGCGGTCCAGTCGGTCGTTCCCTGCGTGATGTGCGCTTTGCGCACAAGGGTGTGTTCCGCCGTCGCGTCGGCCGTTCCGGCGACCGCCCACGCCGTGCCGGGGTCGGTCCCCGCCACGCCGATGCGGTCGATGACGGTCCAGTCGGTGCCGTTGGCGGTGTATTCAAGTGTCAGGGCGTCGTCGCCGTTATAGTCGGTCACGCCGTGGGTGCAGGTAGCGGCGTTTTTCAGCGTCGCACCGGCAAGGCCGTTGGCTATCTTCGCCATCGCCCCGGCGGCGAGCGTCGTGAGTGAGTTGCAGGCGTTCAGGACGAGCGTCGCGTTGGCGCCGCTCGCGCCGTTGGGGAAGAGGCGGACGCGGTACTTCGCCGGGTCTATCGCGCCGGTCGAGCCGTTGTAGACCTCGATCGCCTTGTTGCTCGCCGTTCCCTCGATGTATTCACTGAAGTAAACGCAATTTTCCGCCGTGCAGGGAACGACGGTGTCGACATCGGGAAGGATGTCGTCGGTCACGATGTCGTCAGTGACCACCTCGTCGGTCGCGATGTCATCGGTCACGACATCGTCGGTGACCACCTCGTCGGTCACTACATCATCCGACACGATGTCGTCGGTCTGGATCTCATCGGTCACGGCATTGTCGGACACGATGTCGTCGGTGACCGCTTCGTCAAACATATCGGACTGATCGGGCTGATCGTCAACATAGGTGTCGTCCTGAATAACGATCGTGTCGGTCGTGTCGATGTCGGTATCCTCGATCGGGTCGTTGTTGGAACAGCCGATGAACATTCCCGCCGCCAGCGCGGCGATAATCACTAAGAATCTTTTCGCCATAAGACACCTCTCAGTTAGAAAAACGATATTACCATCTATACACATGACGAGAGCCGAAACCATTGAAAGGATCGGTAATGACCCCGTTCACCATATTCACCGTGCGTCCTTCGAAAAGGACATCGACCGTCCGGTTCTGCCCCGTCATATCGCCTATGGCGATGCCCGGGTTCATCGAGCCGTTGTAGTCGGCGGCGGCGGTGCCCACCATCACGGCGATGAGATAGTGGTGTGTGCCGTCGAATTTGTAGATATGGCTTATTTTGCCGTCGGTGTCGCTTGGGATCGTCACCACGCCGTTCTCGCCCATGATGTCTATCGTCGAACCCTCCGCCATTATCGCCGCCGCGATACCGTCCGTGCCGAACAGTTCGTTGCCGACCTGCGTCATCCCGGCGTATTCCTCGGGATAGGCGGTCGCTTCGATGAACTTGAAAAAGATGATGCCCTGAGCGCCGTGGGTTATCGCCTGATAGCATTGGGCTACAATGTCTTTCGCGGCTATCCGGTCGCCCGGGGTGTACATTCCCTGAATGACGGCCAGCATAAGGTTCTTTTCGGGATCGCGGGCGTCGCGCATGTTATCCAGCCGGTCGCCCGTTTCGCGGGTCCGGGTGATCCGCGCCTCAAAGTCGTCTTCCGCCACGCTTTCGGTATTGATGTAGTGATCCTCGGTTATCACCTCGCCTATCCCGCCGAATACGCCGAATTCTCCCGGACTATGCCAGCCCATGGTGAGAACGATATGCGGTATTGAGGGATCGGTTTCTTTTATCATGTTGGCGTAATTGCGCAGGAACGACAACGGCGGCGCCCCGCCGTCGGCGCTGTTTATCTGATCGTGATCGACCTCGTCCTTGGAGCCCCAGAAAAGGATGGTATCGTGGAGCGAGGCGTTCGCTCCGGTCGTGAAATCCGCTATCATGTCCTTGTGATGGTCGAGCACATTCTGCATCTTGTGTTCGTACCGCGAGATACTCGCCTGCGTACTGGAGGCTACCGCCCATGGCCAGAAATCGCCGATCATCGTGGCGAAGAACTTGAGCCCCCGTCCCTGCGCGACCGCGGCATAGTCGTGAATAAGTTCTTCGATGGCCGTCGTCCACTGTATCGTGGCGACGGTGTTCATTCCCGCCGCCGCCATCTGCTGGGCGAGCGTATCGGTGAAGGTCGCCTGTATGTGGTACGCGCCGTAGGTGAAGAACGGCTGTGCGCCGGCATCGGTGCTGAGTATGGAATCGAAGCCGATCTGCGGGAACGACGAATCGAGCGGTTCGGCTCCGGCGCCGGGAGTGGGATCGGCGAGACTCTCGTCGAAGGTGTTCTTGTCGAGGGCGAGCCGCAACTGATCGATCTGTATCTCGCCGAGCATCTCATCGGTATATTCGTTGTCATACCGGCCAAAGGAAAGCTCGAACGCCCCGCTGCTTGCCTGCCGGTCGCCGGATGCGATGGCGAACTGGGTGGTCTTCCAGTAAAAGTCCATTTCGCCGCCGATGCCGCCGAGCCGTTCCCATGACGCCCCGTTCCGGATATATACGCTCGCGCCGTCGCCGTAAGCGCCGGGAAGAACGATATCTTTATAACGGACGGTGAGATAGAGCGTGTCGTCGGCATGGTCGACGAATGGAACGGCGTTTATCCGCAGTCGGCCGTATTTTCTGAATTTCACTCCCCATGAATCGACCGCGAAACTCGCCGGCCGGGTGATATATTCGAACTGGTCGTTGACCGTGCCGCCGGTCCGGTCATAGGTCTCCCAGAAGGCGCAGTATTCCTCGTCGTCGACATTGCCGACGGCGCAGGTCTCGGCGGTCTGCGAGTATATGAACCAGCAGTTGTCGCAGATGGTCTCCGACGCCGGGACCAGCCGGATATCCTCCGCCGTGGCGAACGGATCGCCCTTACCGAAGTCGCGGTATGCAACGGCGGCGCAGGTCCCGCAGGTGTCGCCGCAATGGTCCACATCGCACGGATCGCTGGCGATGTCGCAATCGCTGGTGCAGGTAACGCAACCGCCCGATTCGCAGATGAGGCCGGGGTCGAGATGTTCTTTCCGGCACCATTCCGATGCCGGTTCGCCGTCGGCGGCGCCATCGCAGTCGTTGTCGAGATCGTCGCAGACCTCTTCCGACGGTTTCTTATCGCCCGCGCAATCGCCCCACGCGCCGTCGGAACCGCAGGTGGAAAGGCCGACATGACATTCGCCGGTGCCCAGACCGCACAACTGGACGGACCCCTCGGTGCAGATGCCCTCAAGGTGTATGTTGTCGAGATAGATCGTGGCGGGGCCGTAAACGCGGACGCCGAAGCCGATCAGGTCGGCCGCGAACTCGTCAAGGTCGTAGGTGTACTTCGTCCACGATCCGGCCGATTCGTGCGCGATATCGTTGAACGACACCATGTCGCTCTCGATGAGGCCGGTCGAGGCGATACCGGTCAGGTAATAGCTCGAAAGCGGCGTGGCGGGCGAATAGGCGTAGAAAACGATCTTGGTATCGGCCGTGGGGAAACTTACCGGCGTCGTTTGGCCCGCGCCGTCGCCGTTGCTTTTGTATATGCCGGTCATCGCCCAGTCGCTCGCGTAGACCGATTTGAGGGAAAGGGTGCCTTCAAATGCGTTGTCGGTGCTGTCGGAAACGGTGACGCTCCATTCACCGAGGGTCACCGGCGGATTGTGTTTCCACGCACCGGAGAATCCTTCGTAGTATATCATGTTCTCAGCGGCGATGTCGTCGATGACGCATATATCTTCCGATACATGATACCCTGAAAGGCAATCGCCGCAGGCCGGCGTCTCACCGTCAAGGCACGCTTTATATTCTTCCCAACAAAGGTGGCAGAGGTCTTGGATAGTATCGGCGTCGGTCGGCGTGATTTCGTCCCCTTCGACAGGCTCAGGGTCGCCTTCAGCGAGGTCTTCGTCGGTTACGATATCATCGGTCACGATATCGGCCTCGGTCACGATATCGTCGGTCGGGTCGGAACCTTCGACTTCGCTCAGGTCAGGCTGATCGTTGTCGACGAAGTTATCATCGGATTGCACCGCATCGCTATCGACGGCATGCGCGCCGTTGCCGCAGGAACACAGTCCGAACAAGGCAATAATAACGATAAGTACCGCATGTTTTCTCATAGACGCCCTCCCCCCGAGAATGTCCGATCAACGCGACCTGATATATAGCGCGATCACTTCTTTTTCCAGACAAAAGGAGTTCTCAGCCCCTTGACCTGATAGTGTTCGACCGCGGCGGCGTGTTCTTCATAGGTCTTCGAGAAGTAATGCCGTCCTTCGCCGGTGGCGACGAAGAAGATATCGTCGCTCTGCATCGGCTCGACCACGCTACGGATGGCGTTCTCGCCGGGGAAACAGATCGGCGTCGACGGAAGCCCTGTCCGTGTGTAGGTGTTGTGCGGAGTGTCGGTCTCAAGGCAGGCTTTGGTGATATTGCCGTCGAAGCTGGGCAGCATACCGTATATCACCGTCGGGTCCGATTGCAGCTTCATCCCCCTTTTCAGCCGGTTCAGGAAGACCGCCGCGATGTGCGGCTGTTCGTCGCGGACGCCCGATTCCTTCTCGATGACCGAGGCGAGGGTGATCGCCTGCATCGGGGTGAACCCCGCCTTTTTGATCTGTTCCTTGTACTTCGCGAGTATCTCCTGCATCCGCTTGTCCATGACACGGATGATCTCTTCGACCGATACATTGCGCGGCAGTTTGTAGGTCGAAGGGAACAGCAGTCCGTCGCAGGTCATCGCCTCGGGGATGCCCAACTCGCGCAGGATGCGCGGCGCATCGCAGTATTTCAGGAACTCGACGCCGTCGCGTATCCAGCCGACCCGCTGGAGCAGCATCGCGAGGTCGTACTTATTGAAGCCCTCGGGGATGGTGAGGCTGTAGAGCTTGACCTTCCCTTCGATGATGATCCGAGCGATATCCTCGGGAAGGAGTTTTCCCTGAAACTCGAACTCGCCCGTTTGGAGCTTCTTGCCCAGTTCCTTTTCCTTTATCATGTAGTAGAAGTAGCGCTCGCTGGTGATGAGCTTCGCCTCGGCCAGCCGCGCGGCGACCTGCTTCCATGAGGTCCCTTTCTCGATGACCACCGTCACCGCTTCGGTCACTTCGACCGGCGTCCGCTTGAAATCCTGATACTGCGTGTACTTGAAGAAGAAGTAGCCGCCGACCACTATCAGCAGCACCAGATTGATGATCAGTATCATCCGCATGGGACACCCCCTGTAACAGGTTCGCGTTTACCGCCGCCATTATAGAATTCTTTCGGCGAAATTCAAAAGAAATTGTCAGAATCCTCCGACTTGATTTTCGTGGCGCCATCCGATACTATCGTCACGAGTGGTGAAAAGTGAGCAGTGAACGGAGGTGAGTCAATGAAACGGACGATACAGACCCCCGACGCCCCCAAGGCGGTCGGCCCCTATTCGCAGGCGGTGCTGGCGGGCGATACGCTCTACATTTCTGGGCAGATAGCGCTCGATCCGGCGACCGGCGCGATGGTCGGCGCGACGGCGGCCGAACAGACGGCGCAGGTCTTCAGGAACATCGAGGCGATACTCCGCGCGGCGGGGCTCGGGTTCAACAACGTCGTCAAAATGACGGTATTACTCGCCGACATCAAGGAGTTCGCGGCGGTGAACGAGGTTTACGCGAAACATTTCACCGGCGACTTCCCGGCGCGCGCCGCCTATCAGGTGACCGCCCTGCCGAAAGGTGCATTAGTTGAAATAGAAACCATCGCCTACAAAGGTTGACGCCATGAGATATCTTGCGCTCGCCGCTATTCTTATGCTTTGCGTCGTTTCCTGCAAGAAGGATGACAACGCCTTCTTCACGAAGGGGAAGAAGGTCGAATCGGGGCTCATCTGGGAGAAGAGCCCGGTGACGGCCGACAGCATTCTCGCGGGGAAAAAGGTGACGCCGCTGTTTTCCGACACCTTCGGCCAGCCCGAAATTGGGCCGAACTGGCGGGTGCAGGGAGGCGATTGGCGTCTTGAGGACGGCGTGGTCCAGTCGATGAAGGCGAACAACCTCAATCTCGTCCTGACCGGCACGGCGCTGCCCGACAACGCGGTGATCGAGCTCACGATGTGGAGCGAATCGGACTTCGTCGACATCAAGTTCAACGCGTGGGGCGACGGCAAGGAGCACGAACACGGCGACGGCTACAGCTTCATACTCGGCGGATGGAGGAACCGTGTGTCGGTCATCGCGAAACTCCACGAACATGAGAAGAACCGGGTCGAGGACCGCGCCACGCGGCTCGAACAGTCGAAGCGCTATCAGGTGAAGATCATCCGTATCGGCGGAAAGATCTGGTGGTTCGTGAACGACGCGATATTCCTTGCCTATAACGACCCGCAGCCGCTCACGGCGACCGCCGGTTACAAATATCTCAGTTTTGCCAACTGGGAGAGCATGGCCTATTTCGACGGCCTGAAGATATCAACGATAGAATAGGGGAACGGGATGTTCATTGCGGTCGAAGGGATAGACGGTTCGGGAAAATCGACCACCATCGCCGAACTTGAGAAGTTTCTGACTTCTCGGGGCCACGCGGTGCACCGGACCGCCGAACCGACCAAGCTCGACACCGGCCGTGCCATCCGCGAACTGCTCGGGCTCAAGACGGAGCGGCCCTACACGCGGCACGAACTGGCGCTCCTGTTCGCCGCCGACCGTCTGCGCCACCTCGAGGAGGAGGTCGAACCGGCCCTCGCCGCCGGGAGGACGGTCCTCACCGACCGCTACCTTTTCTCGTCGCTTGCGTACCAGTCGGCCGATCTGCCCTACGAATGGGTGCGGGAACTCAACCGCTTCGCGCGACTTCCCGATGTGGTGGTCTACATCGGCGTCGGCGTCGATACGGCGCTGTCGCGCCTCACGCGGTTCCGTCAGGGGACCGAGATATTCGAAACACGCGGCTTCCTTGAGAAACTCACCGCGACCTACGAGCGGGTGCTGGCCGAATATGTCGGGCGGGTCGCCGTCGTGCGGCTCGACGGCGAGGTGGCGATGGACGATATCGCCGCCGATATCGAACAGAGATTATCCGGGATATTTCCGAAAAAGTGAGCCGGCCGCTCCCCGTTACATCTGGAACTCGTAGCATCCCATATCGGCCGTTGTGGTGCCGATGACCGGCACATTGACGCGGGCGTTGCCCTCAAGGTCGGTCGTCGGCGCCGGGGTGTCGTTGGCGACATCGATGCAGGGGCTGTAGGTCATGCCGATCGCGTCGACTTTTAGGTGGAAATCGTTGCCTCCCGCGTTGACGAACAGCGGATCGCCGTTGATGTTGCCGGTGCCGGCGAAGGTGCTGGTGTTGGTCATCTGGACGGCGCTGTAGGTCGCCGTGAGCGCACCGCCGCCCGCCGCGTCGTAGAGTTCGCGGGTATTGTTCGCTATCGCGCCGTTGTCGCCCCAGAAGATGGAGTTGACGATGGTGGTGCCGGTGCCCCCCATGTTCGCTATCGCGCCGCCGTTGTCGTCGGCGCTGTTGCCGGAGAAGGTGCTGTTGAGTACCTGTATCGCCGTCGCGTCGTTGCCGCGGATCGCGCCGCCGTTGGCGGTGGGCGCCGTGACCGTATTGTCGTACAGGAGCGAATTGACCACCTGCAGGGTCATGCCGGCGCCGTAGATGTTGAGCGCGCCGCCGCCGCCTTCGGTACCGGTGCCGCCGGTGACGGTGTTGCCGTTCAAGATGCAGTTGCGTACCGTCGTGGTGCCGGTGCCGGTGGCGTAGATCGCGCCGCCGAAGGCGACATCGTAGTTGCCCGCCGTGACCGTATTGTTGGCGAACACGCAATTCTCGAACAGGTTGGTGCCGCCGCCGATGATGGTCACCGCGCCGCCGCGCGCCGTATCGTCGCCGGTCTGCACCGGGGCGGAGTTGCCGGTGAAGATAGTGTTGCGCACCGTCATGGAGATGCCGTTCAGGTAGAGTGCGCCGCCTTCGACGATATTCGAGGCGCTGCCGGTGATCGCCTTGCCGCCGGTTACGGTGAAGCCGTCAAGTATCGCGCCGGTCGCGCCGTACATGATGTGGGCGACCTGCGTGGCGCTCCCCGACGACTGATGGCCGTCGATGGTGGTGACATTCGTTACCCAGTTGCGGCCGTCGCGGAGCCATTCGGTTCCGGCGAAACCGCCGTAGAGCGGCACCTTGCCGCGCAACTGGATGACATTGGAGGTGGCGGTCTTGTACATATAGTAGGTGCCGGCGGCGACCCACACCTCGCAGGTGGCGGCACTTGAGCCGTTCGCCGAATCTATCGCCGCCTGTATGTCGTTGTAGGCGGTGTTCCAAGAGAGGCCGTCGGGAACGCCCGGGTTGACCCCGGTCTTGACGAAGCGGACGCATATCTCGCAGTCGATCCCGGCCTGACCGCCGGCGCAGCAGGCGCCCTTATTCTCGCTACAGACGAAGTTACCGCAGGGGTTGCCGGGATGATCACTGCATCCGCCGGAGTCGTTGCAGGTATCGACGCCGTTGCAGAAGGTGCCGTCGGTGCAGGTGTCGCCGCTTCCCCAGTAGCCCGGGTCGCAGGTGCCGGAGCCGTTGCAGGCGTCGGCATCGTCGCATTGACCGCTGGTCTGGTCGCCGCAGGGGTCGCCGAGGTCGGCGAAACCGTCGACCGGGCAGTCGGCGCTCGATCCGGTGCAGGTCTCGGCCACATCGCAGTCGGGATCGACTGCGGCGCGGCAGGTATAACCGATAGCGCGGAAATTACAGCCGTCGCAGCAGGCGCCGGTGGCGCATTCGCAGGCGTCGACGCAGATATTGTTGCTACACTGGAACCCGAGAGCGCAGTGGGCGTTGTCGGTGCAGTCGACGCACTGGCTGGTGCCGTTCCCGTTATCCTTGCAGTGGTCGAGCACGCTGTCGGAACAGGCGGTACAGGTCGCGCCGCACTGGTTGTCGGCGGTGCAGAAGGTGCAGATGACGCCGGTGCCGGTGTAGTAATCGTTGCAGTCGCAGGTGAACGATCCGATCGTGTCGGTACAGGTCGCGTTCGCACTGCAGTTATCGGTGTTCAGTACGCATTCATTGATGTTATCGCAGGAATGGCCGTCGCCGTTGAGGGTGTAGCCGGTAGTGCAGGAGCAGGTGAATCCGCCCGTGGTATTGGTGCAGTTCTGGGCGCAGTTGTCGGTATTCAGGGTGCATTCGTTGATATCGTCGCAGGAATGGCCGTCGCCGTTCAAGGTGTAGCCGCCGGTGCAGGAGCAGGTGAACGAGCCGGTGGTGTTGGTGCAGTTCTGGGCGCAGTTATCGGTATTCAGGGTGCATTCGTTGATATCGTCGCAGGAATGGCCGTCGCCGTTCAGGGTGTAGCCGCTGTCGCAGGAACAGGTGAAGCCGCCCGTGGTGTTGGTGCAGTTCTGGGCGCAGTTGTCTGTCCCGGCGGTGCATTCGTTGATATCCTGACAGGTGCCGTTGCCGGGGGTGAAGTTGGCGGAGCAATTGCAGGTGTAGCCGCCGACGATATCGGTGCAAGTGGCGTCGCTGTCGCCGTCGTCATCGCACGGGTTGGTCATGGTCACGCATTCATTGATCTCTGCGGTCGCCGTGGTGAAGGAGGAGGTGAATTCGGCGGCAAGCCCGTTCCCGGCCATATCCTCGGCGCCGGTGGTCACCGTTACGGTGTAGAGGGTGCCGTAGGCGAGATCCGCGTCGGGGGTGAAGGTCGCCTTCATCATCGGGCCGTCATAGCCCAAGGTTCCCGTGATCATGCCGGTGCCGTCCTCCAGCATGACGGTCATCCCGGTGATCGTCGCGGCGCTCATCGGTTCGCTGAAGGTTATCTCGACCAGCGTGGCGATACCCACATCGGTCGTGTCGTCGGCCGGACTTACTGCGGTCACCGTGGGCGGCGTGGTATCGACGAAGGTGTCGCTGTCGGGGAAGATCGAGTCCTCGTCGCCGACGAGCGCGTCGTCGGTCACGATGATGTCAGACCCGTCGGACCCGTCAGACTGGTCGGACATTTCGTCGCCGTCGTCATTGACCACCTGACCGTCATCGTTCACGACTTGGCCATCGTCATTGACCACCTGACCGTCATCGTTCACTATCTGGCCGTCGTCGTTCAGCAGATCGTCACCGTCGCCGGGGTCGTCGATGTCGCCGGCGCCCGTTCCCTGATCGTGAGGCGGGTATATCAGCCGCGAGCCATCTTCACAGGCAATGACGATCACGAAGAGCAACGCCGCCACGAACCATTTCATGACATCCTCCCTCAGAGTGTCCACTAACAAAAACAGCACGCATTATATCCTCGCGCGTGCGGGGAGTCAACCTAAATCTCCGGCTTGTTCCCTTGCTTTTTCCGGTCGTTCTGTTATAACTGCCGCGTGCGAAGCATCTAAGGAGTACCATCGTGTGCGGAATCGCCGGGATCTTCAATGTGCCGGGGGCCGAGCGGTATGTCGCCGACCTTCTTTTCTCGATACAGCACCGCGGTCAGGAGTCGTGCGGCATCTCGGTGCGGCGCGACAACGGCAGTGTGCTGACCTACAAGAACATGGGGCTGGTCAAGCAGGTGCTGACGCTCGATATCCTTGACCGTCACACCGGCAAGACCGCCATCGGCCATGTCCGCTATCCGACCGCCGGGTCGAGCAACGCACTCAACAGCCAGCCGCACACCATCGAACTGGTGCAGGGTTCGGTCATGTCGATCTGCAGTAACGGCGATATAGTCAACTATGCGGAACTGCGGCAGAAACTCGAAAAAGAGCAGGGCTTCGTCTTCACCAGCGACAACGACGGCGAACTCATCGGTCGGCTGATCGCCTACCACCACCATTCCGCCGCCGAGCGGCTTCCCATCGAAGAGGCCATCGCGGCGACCCAGAACGAACTCAAGGGGGCTTTTTCGGCGCTCCTCATCTACCGCGACACGATGTACGCCTTCCGCGATCCGCACGGTTTCCGTCCCTATGTCATGGGTCATCTGACCTGGCAGGGGACCGGCGAGATGCCTTCCGAAGGTACCTGCTTCGCCTCCGAATCGTGCGCCTTCGGCATCATCGGCGCCCGGTTCGTCCGCGAACTGAAGCCGGGCGAGATACTGAAACTCGAAAAGAACCGCCCGCTGACCTCCATCGCGGTCAACGCCAAACAGCCGCGTCACTGCGTGTTCGAACTCATCTACTTCTCGCGGCCCGATACCGTCACCTTCGGCGAGTCGGTCTATCGTGTCCGCCAGCATATCGGCGCGACGCTGGCCAAACGCGACGGCACTATCCCCAACGGCGACGATCTCACCGTCATGGCGGTCCCCGATTCGTCGAACTTCGTGGCGCTCGGTTATGCCGTCGAGAAAAAGGCGTCGTTCGACATGGGACTCATCCGTAACCACTATGTCGGCCGCACTTTCCTGCGTCCTTTGCAGGATGCCCGCGACGAAGGGGTCAAGCAGAAATTCAACCCGCTCCCCGGATTCTTCACCGATAAGCGCGTGGTGCTGGTCGACGATTCGATAGTCCGCGGCACGACCCTGCGCAAGATAGTCCGGATGATAAAGGGTGCCGGCGCGAAGGAGGTCCATGTCCGCATCGGTTCGCCGCGCGTCATCGGATCGTGCTTCTACGGCATCGATACGCCGACCCGGTCAGAGCTCATCGCGAACAACAAGACGGTCGAGGAGACGCGCGACTACCTCAACGCCGACTCGCTCCGTTACCTTGAGATATCCGACTTCCAGCACCTCCTGAAAAAGCCGGGCGACTTCTGCACCGCCTGTTTCAGCAACGACTATATCTATGTCCCGCCGTCGTTCGTCAAAACGAACGCCCCCGGCTGCTGACATTCCCATGACCTCACCGCACGGCATCGAACGGCTCAAGGCCATCATGGCCACCCTGCGCGGCCCGAACGGCTGTCCGTGGGACCGCAAGCAGTCGATCCCGTCGCTCAAGCCCTACATCATCGAAGAGGCCTACGAGGTGGTCGAGGCGATCGATCAGGGGACCGACGAACTGCAGGACGAACTGGGCGATCTCCTCCTCCAGATCGTGTTCGTGTCGCAGATGGCGCAGGAGCAGGGACTGTTCGACTTTGAATCGGTCGCCGACCGCATCTCCGATAAGCTCGTGCGGCGCCATCCCCATGTTTTCGGCGATACGCAGGTGAAGGACGCCGACGAGGTGGTGCAGAACTGGAACCAGATAAAGAAGGACAAAGAGGCGAAGAAATATCTCCTTGACGGCATCCCCACCGCGATGCCCGCGACGCTCCTCACCCAGCGCTACGCCGACCGCGCCGCGTCGGTCGGGTTCGACTGGGGCAAGTGGGAGGACACCCTCGCCAAAATAGCGGAAGAGACGGCCGAACTCAAAGAGGCGGTCGCCTCGGGCGATCCCGACAGGACCTTCCACGAGATGGGCGACCTGCTCGCGGCGGTCGTGAATCTGTCGCGCAAACTCGGCGTCAATCCCGAAGATTCCCTGCGCCACTGCGCCCTGCGTTTCCGCGAACGGTTCAATAAAATGGAAGAGCTCGACCCCACCACCACCGATGGCAAACACTCACTCGACGATCTTGAGGCGCTCTGGCAGCGCGCGAAGCGGGAACTCAAAAAAAAGGAGAAGTGATGGGCATCCGGCTCCGCATGACGGCGGTCGTTTTCCTGCTTCTCGGTCTCTGTTTCAGTTGCAACCGCACCGATACGCAACAGAAAATAGCGAACTGTGACCGTATCGTTTCACTTGCCCCGAGCATCACCGAAACACTGTTTGAACTTGGCCTCGGGCCGCATATCGTCGGGGTGACCCGCTACTGTTCGTGGCCGCCCGAAGCGGCGAAGATAGCAAAGATCGGCGGCTGGTACGACCCGTCGTTGGAGGCGATACTCGGCGTCCGCCCCGATACCGTATTCCATCTTCCCGAACAGAAGGATATCGCCGAAAAGTTGCGTGCCGTCGGCATAAGTACCGTTGCGCTCCCGGCGCAGAAACTCGATGATGTCGCCGCAACGGCGCGGCTCATCGGAGCGCAGTGCGGCGTCGGAAAAGAGGCCGAAGCGTTCGTCGGCCGGATCGATGCGGCGCTCACGCAGGTTGCGGAACGGAGCGCCGGGAAGGAACGGCCCAAGGTCCTCGTGGCGGTGGGGCGCGACCGCGACGCGACCGGCATCAAAGGGCTTTTCGTCGCGGGGCAGGGGAGTTTTCATGATGAACTCATCGCTCGGGCCGGAGGTCAGAACGCCTGCACCGTCAAGATACCGTATCCGCGTATCTCGGCCGAAGGACTTCTCGCGATGAACCCTGACATCATCATAGAATTCATCTCGACCGATGAAGCAAAGAACGATCCGACCATCGACGATTGGAAGAGCTTCGATTCGCTCCCGGCGGTCAAGAACGGCCGGGTCCATATCGTCGCGGGCGACCGCTCCTTCATCCCCGGCCCGCGCGTCCCGCTCCTCCTCGAAGAGCTGTCGCGGCTGATACATCCCTACGCGGCGGTGAAGCCATGAAGACACTTCTTTCGGCACAGAACCTCAGCATAACGCTTGGCGGAGCGCCGATACTGAACGATATCTCGCTGGAATTGTCGGAACAGGGGATACTGTCGCTCATCGGGCCGAACGGCGCGGGGAAATCGACCCTGCTCAAGTGTCTGGCGGGACTTTTGCCGCCGACAGTGGGGAAGGTTGAACTGGCGGGAAAAGCGATAGAAACGCTTTCGGGCCGCGACCGGGCAAAGCAGATCGCCGTGGTGCCGCAGGAGGCGCTCTTCACCGTTCCCTTCACCGTCGCCGAATTCCTTGAACTGGCGCGCTATCCCCATCGCGGCAGTTTTTCTCCGCTCACCACTGCCGACCGCGCCGCCGTCGCGCAGGCGGTCGCGGTGACCGATATCGCACCGCTTCTGCACCGCACCGTGACGACCCTGTCGGGCGGCGAGAAACGACTCACTCTCATCGCGGCGGCGCTCTGTCAGGAAAGTCCGCTCATGCTCCTCGACGAACCGACCGCGGCACTCGATCCGGCCCACCGGACGGCGGTACTGCGGCTCATCAAGAAGGTGCACTGCGAACTCGGGCGGACCATCGTGCTGGTGACCCACGAGGTGAATGATGCCCTTTTCCTCGGCGGGACGGTCATCGGCTTCAAGAAAGGGCGCATCGCCCTCCCGGCGACCGCGACCGAGAAACTGGAACTCGCGGCGCTCGGCGCGCTGTTCGATATACCGTTCACCCACTGGCACGACGAAGCGGGAAGGCGACTCGTCGCCCCGGAGGTGACGCCATGAGCCGGACGGTGCGCCTTATCCTTATCGTGCTTTTTACTCTCATTTTGTGCGCCGTCGCTCCCTTAATCGGGCCGTCGTTCGCTGACGACGAGACGATGCGGCGCGTTCTGTACACTCTGCGCCTGCCGCGTGCCGGCGCCGCTTTCGCCGCCGGTGCGACGCTTGCCCTGTGCGGCATGGTGTTCCAGTCGCTCTTCCGCAACGACCTCGCGAGCCCTTACACCCTCGGCGTCTCGGGCGGCGCCTCGTTCGGCGCGGCGCTTGCCATTCTGCTCGGTCTTCCGGGCCTCTTCGGCATCCCCGGGGTACCGCTCGCCGCGTTCTGCGGCGCGCTCGTGTCGGTCGTCATCGTGTGGCGGCTGTCGCTCGTATCGCACCGCGCCGGGTCGCAGACGATGCTGCTCGCCGGTGTCGCCGTCGGCTTTTTCTTCTCGGGGCTTACGGTGCTCGTCCAATATCTCGCCGACTACAGCCACAGCTACCGGATACTTCACTGGCTCATGGGTTCGCTCGATTCGGCCGGGAGCGGAGAGCTGCTGAAGCTCGCCCCCTTCGTCCCGGTTTCGTGCCTCGCCGCGCTCTTTCACCGCGAACTCGACCTCATGAGCCTCGGCGAGGAGACGAGCGCCGCGCGCGGGCTCGACCCGAAAAAGATGTCGCTCCTCCTCTTCGCCCTCACCTCGGTCGCCGTCGCCGGGGTGGTCGCCGTGACCGGTCCCATCGGCTTTGTCGGTCTCATGGCGCCGCACATCGCCCGGATGCTTGTCGGTCCGTCGCACCGGCTCCTCGGCCCCGCGACCTTCTTCACCGGCGGCGCGCTGCTGGTCCTCTGCGACACCGTTGCCCGCGTACTCATCGCCCCGGCCGAGATACCGGTCGGCGTCATCACCGCGCTCCTCGGCGGTCCCTTCTTCCTGTGGCTCCTCCTGCGCCGCGACGCGCAATAGCCCAAATTTGACAGCCGCTTTTTTCTCCCGTACAATGGGCCGGTACTGTTGGTCACGGAGGACCGCATGAAGAACGATATCCGTAAATGGTTCGCTGAACTGCTGGGTCAGATGAAAGATGAGAAACTGCGCGAACAGGTGGTCGACTGCTGGGCGCTCTGCGCGCAGAAAGGGGGCTGGAAGAGCGCCGAAGAGGTGCTCCAGATGCCCTTCACGCTCCTTGCCCCGACCCACGGGGTGAATCTCGTCGAACATACCATCGCCGTCACCAAAGGGGCGCTCGGCCTGTACGAGGCGATGCGCTCGACCTACAAGAGCTTCCCGTTCGAGGTCAACACCGACTGGCTCATCGCCGGCGGCATCCTGCACGATGTGGGCAAGCTGATGGAGACCGAAAAGAAGCCCGACGGCACCTTCAAAAAATCGTACGCCGGGTCGCTGGCGCGCCACCCGATATCGGGCGGTGTGGCGGCGGCCGAAGTGGGGATAATCCCCGAGATACAGAACATGATCTTCTGTCATGCCAAAGAGGGGGAAGGGGCGCCCCAGCGGATAGAGACCGTTTTCATCCATCAGGCCGATTTTGCTACCTTTAATCCCTGCGTCATGAAGGATAAAGGGCTCCTGATCGAGAAGAAATAGTTTCCTCTTTCCTACTATAAAATAAAATCTTGCCTTATCGCCGTTTCTGGGTTACTATCCCCCGCCATTAGGTTTTTGATAGGGAGAAAACGGTGAATAGTTCAGTGATTTCAACGATGTCCGATGCCTTGATGACGCAGGCGGCACAACAGCCGGGCGGCATGATGGCGATCTTCAACATGCTTATCCCGTTCGTTCTGATCTTCGTCATCTTCTACTTCCTCGTGGTGATGCCCCAGAAAAAACAGCAGAAAAAGCTTCAGGAGATGCTCAACGCGCTCCAGAAGGGCGATCAGGTCATCACCAGTTCCGGTCTCTACGGCCGTATCGTCGAGGTGAAGACCCATTCGTTCAAGCTGGAGATAGCGCCGAAGGTGGTCGTGGCGGTCCAGAAGAGCGCCGTCATCTCGAAGGTGCAGGACGAAGAAGCCGCCGAAACGAAAGAGTAATAGTAACTGATAGGGACGCAAGGAGACCTCTGATGGAAAAGAACTGGACGATGAGAGCGTGGTTCATCTTCTCGCTCGTCGTCGTAGCTGTCGTACTGCTTCTGCCGTCGTTCATGGACCGCGAGAAATACCCGTGGCTCAACAAGATCAACGAGGGGCTCAACCTCGGGCTCGATCTCAAGGGCGGCATTCACTTTGTCCTTTCGGTCGATGTCGAGAAGGCGGTGCAGGACCGCGTCGACCGTCAGACCGACGAGATCGTCAAACGGCTCGAAGAGGAAAAGATACCCTTCACCTCGGTCAAGGCCGATCCGGTCGATCCGAAGGTCCGCATCACCATCCAGTCGGAGGCCGATGCCGCCAATTTCCGCGACAAGGTCGTCGACTACTTCCGCACCTTCCGCAAAACGGCGCAGAACGGGCTCGAGTATGAGATCACGATGCGCGAGGATTATATCCAGAACCTCAAGGAGTCGTCGGTCGATCAGGCGATCGAGACGCTCCGTTCCCGTATCGACGCGCTCGGCCTCAAAGAGCCGGTCATCGTCAAGCAGGGGACCAACTCGATACTCATCCAGCTGCCCGGCTACAAGGATGTCGAACGGGCCCGTTCGATCATCGGCCAGACGGCCCAGCTCGAATTCAAGATCGTCGCCGAGGACAAGGACCCGCTGAACGGCTTGACCGACATGCCGGCCGGCATCGTGCTCCAGCAGGGGCGCGGCCAGACCTCCGACGGCGGCATGGTGAGCTACACCTACGCCGTGGGTCCCGACAAGGATGTCCTGCTCGGCTGGCTCAAGGACAAGGCGCCCGAAGGGACCGAATTCCTGACCGAAGAGCTCATCAAGGCCGAAGGCAAGGAATATATGTCGTGGCTCGTCGAGAAGAAGGCCTACCTCACCGGCGACATGCTGACCGACGCGCGCGTCGATGTCGATCAGCAGCGCAACCGCCCCTATGTCAGCCTCTCGTTCGACCGCAACGGCGCCCGGATATTCGAAGAGGTCACCGGGAAGTTCGTCAAGCGCAAAATGGCGATAGTCCTCGATAACCGCGTCAATTCGGCGCCCCAGATACAGACCAAGATATCGGGCGGCAACGCGATGATAACGCTCAATTCGATGAGTGACTTCAACACGACGCTCGCCGAGGCGAAGGACCTGTCGCTGGTCCGCTTCCCGCGCCGGTCACCTTCGAAGAGAACCGGACCGTCGGCCCGAGCCTCGGCGCCGACTCCATCGAAAAGGGCAAGATATCGATAGCCGCCGGATTGCTCGTGGTCGTCCTCGCGATGATCGTCTACTATGGCTTCTCCGGTTTCATCGCCGATCTCGCGCTGGTGCTCAATGTGCTGTTCATCATGGCCTTCATGGCCGCCTTCGGCGCGACGCTGACCTTCCCCGGCATCGCCGGCATCGTGCTGACCATCGGCATGGCGGTCGACGCGAATGTTCTCATAAACGAACGCATTAGGGAGGAACTGCGCAACGGCCATTCGTTCCTGACGGCGTTCGAACTGGGCTACGAGCGCGCCTTCTCGGCGATATTCGATTCGAACCTCACCACCGCCATCGCGGGGTTCTTCCTGTGGAACTTCGGGAGCGGCACCGTCAAGGGGTTCGCGATAACCCTGCTCATCGGTATCGCGTCATCCATGTTCACCGCCATCTATGTCACGAAAGTGATATTCCACTTCACGATGAAGGCTGGCGTGAAGAAGATCTCGGTTTAAGGAGGCTGTTATGCAACTGATAAAACACGATCTCAATATAAACTTCATCGGCAAATTCAAACTGGCCGCGATCATATCGACCGTCGCGGTGCTTGCCGGTATCATCCTGCTGTTCGTGGTCGGCCCGAACTACGGCGTCGACTTCAAGGGCGGCACCGAGATACAGATCAAGGTCGACAACATCGACATCGCCGGCGTTCGCGGCGCCCTGTCCGAATTCGACGGCGTCGAGATCATGCAGTTCGAAGGCCGCGACAACGAGTTCACCATCAAACTGCCCTCGATAGCGCTCGCCGACGCGAAAGAGGTCGACCGCTACATCGACGCGGCCGGCAAGGCGTTCCCCGAGACCACGCTCATCAAGAAGCATTTCAATGTCGAGGTCGGCGACCGGATCGAACTGTGGTTCGACAAGCCGATAGAGAAAGATAAGCTCGCCGATATGGTCAAGCAGTACAACATCCCGGTGACCGGCCAGCTCGACTACAATCAGGTCGGCGACCGCCACATCTACAAGATACTTCTCAAGAGCTTTACCAGCACCGTCATCGCGGCGGTCGAACAGAAGAGCGGCACGCAGGCCGAGATACAGCGGGTCGAACTGGTCGGCCCGAAGGTGGGCAAGAAACTCCGCACCGACACCGGGCTTGCGGTCGTCTACACCCTCTTCGCCCTCCTGTTCTACATCGCCCTGCGCTTCAACTTCCAGTCGGCCCCCGGCGCCATAATCGCGCTGTTCCACGACACGATGATCGTGATCGGCGTGCTTGTCCTTTTCCGGGTCACCTTCGATCTTACCATCGTCGCGGCGCTCCTGACGATGATCGGTTACTCGCTCAACGACACGGTGGTCGTCTATGACCGGATACGGGAGAATCAGAACAATCCGAAGAAGGGGGCGACCCTGCTGGAGAAGATAAACACCAGCATCAACGAGACCCTCTCGCGCACGATAATCACCTCGACGATGACCTTCATCGTCGTATTCACGCTCCTCATGCTGGGCGGCGACATCATCTGGGGATTTGCCTTCACGATGTGCGTCGGCATCGTCGTGGGTACCTACTCCTCCATTTTCATCGCGAGTCCCATCACGGCAGTTATTGATAAATATATGAAGAAAGAGCAGGCGACCTGAGCGGATGAAGAAAGAATGGGTACTACTGGATGCCAATGCTGAAAAGGTAAGCGCGATCACCAAAACGCTCGGTATCTCCGAGACCGTATCGCAGGTCCTGGTGAACCGCGGCGTCGACAATCTTGAGTCGGCGAGCCTTTTCCTGCAGGCGAAACTGAAGAATCTGCCCGACCCGGGGCTCATCAAGGGCGCCAAGAAAGCATCGAAACTCATCGTCGAAGCGATAAAGACCGGCAAGCGGATCGTCATCTACGGCGACTACGATGTCGACGGCATCACCTCCACGGTCCTCGTCTACAAGTTCCTCCTGCTCCTCGGCGCCAATGTCAAATACTACATCCCTCACCGGCTTGAGGACGGCTACGGCCTCAATACCTACACGCTGGAAGAGATAGCCACCGACGGCGGCGAGATCGTCATCACGGTCGACTGCGGCATCACGAGCATCGAAGAGGTGCGCTACGCCCGCAACCTCGGGCTCGACATCATCATCGTCGATCACCACCACATCGGCGAGACGGTCCCCGATGCGGTCGCCGTGATAAATCCCCATTTCGAGGACTGCAAGTATCCCTTCAAGGAGATGGCGGCGGTCGGTGTGGCCTTCTCGTTGCTCATGGTCCTCAAAAAGGCGGTCGAGAAGGACGGCTTCTTCACCGGAACGCTCCCGAACCTCAAGGAATACATGGACTTCGTTGCGCTCGGGACGGTCGCCGACATGGTGCCGCTGGTCGGGACCAACCGCATCTTCGTTAAGCATGGGCTTCAGCAGATGCAGGTCAACAACCGGCCGGGCCTCTTGGCGCTCGCCAATGTGTGCGGCATCAAGACGCTCGACGAGGTGACCCCGGCGGTCATCAGCTACAAGATGGCGCCGCGTCTCAACGCCGCCGGCCGCATCGGCAACGCCCTCAAGGGTGTCGACCTGCTGCTGGCCACGAGTTACGAGGTCGCCATAAAGATGGCCGAGGAGCTCAACCTTACCAATGAATACCGCCAGAAACTCGAGGCCGAGATATTCGAACAGGCGATCCGGATGGTCGAAGAGGGGGAGATCTACAAACGGAGCGCGATAGTGCTCTGCTCGCAGAACTGGCATCCCGGCGTCATCGGCATCGTCGCCTCGCGGCTGGTCGAACGCTACTACAAACCGACCATCATGATATCGGTCGAAGGGGGCGTCGGCCGCGGTTCGGCCCGCTCCATCCAGAAACTGCACATCTACAATGTGCTTGAAGAACTCAACGATCTGCTGGTCCAGTACGGCGGGCACAAATTCGCCGCCGGTCTGACGATAAACGAGACCAATGTTCCCGAATTCTCGCGCCGCTTCGAAGAGATCGTCGGCGGAACGCTGACCCACGAGGATTACCGCAATGTCATGGAGATAGATGCGCCGCTCGAACTGACGCGGCTCACCCCCGAACTGGTCGTGGCGCTCTCGTCACTCGAACCGTTCGGCATGAACAACTGGGAACCGAACTTTCTTGCGTCGGGTCTGGTCATCAAGAAACAGAACATCATCAACCGCGCCCACCTCCACTGGCGGCTTCAGTGCGAAGGGGTCGCGTTGCAGTTCAACGCCATCGGCTTCGGGCTGGCCAACGAACGGCAGATACCGACCGTCGGCGACCGCGTGGATATCGTCTACTTCCCGCGCATCAATGTTTTCAACGGGAATGTGTCGCTGCAACTCTATATCAAGGATTATCGCGCCGCGCAGTAGCGGCACAGATTCACTTCAGCAGTGCTTCGGCCCCGGCCGCGTCAAGAGCGGCGGCGATCCCTTTTGAGAGGGCGCCCGCCCGTTTGATGTCGCCGATGAGGATGCCGCCGACGAGCTTTCCGCCGCGCAGGTAGAACTTCTTATAAATGCCCGCTGTCTCGTCGCCGCCCCGCAGGGTGGTGTAGACCGACGGGTCGGGGTCGCGGCCGACATCGCCCACCGAATAGACCTGAGTTCCAAAGACCTTGAGC
Source organism: uncultured Spirochaetales bacterium (assembly GCA_964412895.1). Taxonomy (GTDB): domain Bacteria; phylum UBP6; class UBA1177; order UBA1177; family JAKLFG01; genus CALMRE01. The sequence goes on along the minus strand of CAYPQK010000029.1, from coordinate 8,297 downwards.
ATCGCCGGATAGTCGTCGGGCTTGAACTGCGCCGTGCCGCCTGAGGCGTTCACACCGGCGACCGTCCCTTGTTTCACCGCCGGCATCCAGAGCTGGACGCCGCGGCCGAATTCGGCGCAATCGCCGCAGGCGTAGATGCCCGGGACCGAGGTCTCCATTTTTTCGTTCACCACGATGCCGCGGTTGACCGTGAGCCCGATCGCCTGCGCCAGTTCGATGTTGGCCCGTACGCCGATGGAGAAGATGACCATATCGGCCGGTATCTCTTCGCCCGACTTGAGCACCACGCTGGTCGCCCGCTTTTCTCCGGCGATCCGGTCGGTCTGCGCCGACAGATGGAAAAATATTCCCTGCGCCGCGATGATCTTTCCGAAGAGTTGCGAGCCTTCGGGATCGAGCTGTATCGGGAGCGCCCGGTCGGCGAGTTCTATGATATGGACCGCCAGTTTCTTTTTCAAAAGCGCGCCCGCCGCCTCCATCCCGAGCAGGCCGCCGCCGATGATGACGACGCTTTTCGCGGCATCGGTGCAGGTCGAGACCCGGCGGGCGTCGTCGAGGGTGCGCACCGCGAAGACATTCTCTTTCTCCAGAACGCCCGCCATCGGCACGAAGGGTTTCGAGCCGACCGCAAGGATGAGCCGGTCGTAGGGGAGCGTCGTAGCCGCTTGCGGGCCGAAGCCTTCGGCGAAGGATCCGTCGGAGAGGGCAACCGTCCGCTTCTCGCGGTCGACCGCCGTCGCCTTGAGACCGCGCAGGAGCCGTATCTTTTGCTCGGCGAACCACTCCTCCTTCTGCAGGTAGAAGGTGGCGCGCTTCTCGACCGTGTCGTCGCCGATGAGTTCGGTCAGCGAAGGCCGGTGGTAGGGGAGATGGGGTTCTTCCGATATCAGCGTTATCTCGGCCGTGGCCGTCACCTTGCGCGCCTCCTGCGCCGCGGTCAGTCCCGCCGCCGATGCGCCGATGATCGCTATCCTCAAATTCTGCTCGGCCATGGTTCCCTCCATTAGAATACCGT
>CAYPQK010000029.1:0-7265 GCA_964412895.1 uncultured Spirochaetales bacterium | reverse complement strand
CTGGATTGTATCGTCTCAATGGCCGCGCGTCAATAAAACAATCTTGACAACGGGGGTGGCAAAACGCTATAACAGGAGCGTTTCGGCAGTTGTTTGAGAACTATCTATATGAGGAGTGGTCATGGTCACCGTACGCCCCTTCAAAGCATTCCGTCCCCCCAAGTCGCTGGTCGAGGAGATCGCCGCGCTTCCCTACGATGTCATCAACACCGACGAGGCGGCCGCGCTCGCCAAGGGTAAGCCGCGTTCGTTCTTCCACATCACGCGGGCCGAGATAGACCTGCCGCGCGATATGGACATCCACGACGACAAGGTCTACGCGCAGGGGCGCGCCGCGCTCGACCGCTTCATCAGGGAAGGGGCGCTGGTGCAGGACAAGGAGCCGCTCTTCTACATTTACGCGCAGAAGATGGGCGACCATGTGCAGACCGGCATCGTCGGCTGCGTATCGGCCGACGAATACAACGCCGACCTCATCAAGAAGCACGAACTGACCCGCAAGGACAAAGAGGACGACCGCACCCGCCATGTGGTGACGCAGAACGCGAACGCCGAACCGGTGTTCCTGACCTACCGCGCCCGCAAGGAACTCGACGAGATGATATTCGGCTACACCGGGAAGAATACCCCCGAATACGACTTCATCGCCGATGACGGCATCCGCCACACCCTCTGGGTCGTCCGCGATACCGCGCTCAATGCCCAGATAACGGCATCTTTTGCGGGGATCAAGGCGCTCTATGTGGCCGACGGCCATCACCGCAGCGCATCGGCGGCCCGCGCACAGGTCGAGAAGCGGAAACACGATGCGAACCCGTCGCCCGACAAGGAGTACAACTTCTTCCTCGCCGTCGTCTTCCCGCACGACCAGCTCCGCATCATGGACTACAACCGGCTCGTGAAGGACCTCAACGGTAACACAAAAGATCAGTTTACCGCCAAGGTCGGCGAGAAGTTCACCGTGACGGCCGGGACGCAGGCGGCGCCGGCGGCGATGCATGCCTTCGGGATGTATCTTGACGGGAAGTGGCACCAGATAACGGCGAAGCCCGGCTCCTACGACGCGAAAGACCCGATCAACTCGCTCGATGTCGCTATTCTGCAGAATAATCTCCTCGGCCCGGTGCTCGGCATCAATGACCCGCGCACCGACAAGCGGATCGACTTCGTGGGCGGCATACGCGGGCTCAAAGAACTCGAGAAGCGGGTGAATTCGGGGGAGATGAAGGTCGCCTTCTCGATGTACCCGACGACGCTCGATCAGCTCATCAATGTCGCCGATGCCGGCAAGATCATGCCGCCGAAATCGACCTGGTTCGAACCGAAACTCCGCAGCGGCCTCTTCGTCCACCTGCTGGACTGATATCGACTAGATTCTTGATTCTAGCTTATCACGGTATGTTCTTAATTTTTCCTCTAATTGTTTTAATCTAATCTTGTGTACAGGTCCACTACTTAAGAACCAGTCTTCTACAGGAGCAGGGGAATGTTCCCAACAATTAAGCTGATCATTCAATGAAGTTATGCATTCATAAGCATTTTCGGCGAGATTATAGAAAGTTATGTCTTCATCAATATACCTTGTTGTAACAAGTAATGACAGGGCCGCTTTTCTTGGACGCAATGTCAAATATTTCCTTTCCTGGCCCAATTTTACATTTTGGTTAGTAGTGGATTGCGTGATAATCAACTCTATTACATACACATTCTTGTTTATCTCAGAAAGAAGTGCTTCTATTCTTCGAAGAGCTTCGTCCTTCTGAAATATTTCAAAGAGAGTCCCGCGACCGGAAACAGTTTCAAGTACAACGCTATCTGGGCTATCTGGATTCGAAAGACAATCATTGATTGCATCAGAAAAGTCCTTTTTAAAATCTAGCATCTTTAGATGGTCCTTGGGGTAGTAAAACAAGGTGCCCTTGCTACTGATATCGAAAGGTAGCCTTGTACCATCTTCGGCAATCGTTATCGTCGAATGTTTAAAGCTCTGACGCACACCAAGCTCCCAAAGGACATTGGGATTATGGTCTGTCAGGTCGGCCACCACAATTCGTGAAGTTACCAGATCTGTTATGATTTGTCGCAAGATGTCACCGCGTATTGGTCTTGCTCGGCTTGCTTGGATTTTTTTGTTCTCTTCGGCAAGTGGTTTTAGGAAGGTGTCAAAATGTGTGGTCCAATATTCTTTGGTGTGTGTGTTTGTTTTGCTGAACGGCATAATGAAAAAGCATTTTTCTTGTGCATCAGCCATGGCAACCCTCCCTAATTGCTTTGGTCAAACAAATATACGCCCCGCCGAATCGCAAATCAACTTTTACTTTAGAAAGGGAAGGAAGTTAGCGGTCAGTCGTTCTCGGTGATGAGATCGTATCTGCGGGCGAACCAGTAGCCCGCGAGGAAGTCGAGTCCGGTATCGCCGCCGGCGCCGGCGCCCCCCCGCAGACCTTTATAGATATTGTCCTTCCAGTAGTAGTTGCTGGTCCCCATCTCATAGAGTGGATAAGCGCGCAGACTCTGCGTCCGGTCCTCGGTCGGCGAAGTCCAGTCGTTCTTCCAGAACAGTTCCGGTATCGGCGACAGGCAGAAATCGGGATCCCACAGCCGATCGACGGCATAGAGCCCGCGCTCCATCGGTACTTCCTGCAACCGCTCAATGCCCGACGCGATATCCTCGGGCGATTGCGGATCGCCGCGCTCCCCGACGATGAGCTGGAACAGTCCCTGCCGCGCCGGCCGCATCATGGCCCCCTTCACGCCGAGCGACGCCTTCATGTCGCTCTCGCGCGTTCCGTCGCCCGCCGCCGCGTAGGCCTCGCGCATGACGAAGAACTCCCAGAGACCCAGATGGTTGCCCGACCAGTCGCTGATGCCGTACTCGTTTATCGGCATACCGCCCTGTTGGATGTACTCACTGACATAGGTCCAGATGGTCTCGCATTCGTTCTTGTAGACGGCGCGGTTCGCTGCCCAGAGCGGTTTCCCCTCGCTCATCACATAGAGGAGAAGCGATGCGACCAGCTGGTTGGTCCGCAGGTCCTGCGCTATCGGGCAGTTGTCGTGCAGACGCCGCAGGGTGTTCATCATCCGGTCGATGAGCCCCGCCGCGCGCGGGTCGGCGCTGTCCTTGAGCACCAGCCACCCCCAGTAATAGCCGATGACGAAGCCCTTGAACATGTCGTTGTTGCCGCCCTCCTTCCAGTCGATGCCGGCGAACGCGCCGGTCCCTTCGTGGAATTCGGGATCGCCGTCGTCGACATGGATGCGGACGGTGCGGGCGAAGGTCGTTACATCGGGGACTATCTCGACGCACATGATGATGCCTTCAAGCGACTTTATCATTCGGTCGAGCGATTCCTGCGTGTCGTCGATGAGGTATTTCCACGCCATCGTCGCGACATGGACGCCGGTCCACTCGAGAGAATCGCCGTCCTGATCGTAGCGCTGGGTTGCCTCGTTCCAGTGCGACATCATCCCCAGTTCGTTTATCATCTTCTCCTGCACGAGGTCGGAGAAGAATTCGGCCTTATCGGCCAACGAGTAGGCGAAGGCGTTGCGGCGCATCTCGGCTTCGGCGAGCGTCCAGTCGTTCACCGGCCGCTGGATGACCCGCACCGTGTCGGGGTTGTCGCGCAGGAAGCTCCGGTCGGTCGGGTCGGTGACCATGTAGTGGACCATCTTCTTGAATTCGTCGCGGTCGGTGTAGGGCTGGACCGCCGGGAGTGCGTGGAACGACGCGTAGGTCTGGTTTATCGTTACTTTCTCGGTGTCGGAGGGTTCGTCGTTCGCGGGGGTTTCGACGCGCTCGTTCTTCCAGAGCGGATCGGTGCCCGATGCTTCGCGCCAGACCCATGCCTCGCTGAAACCGCCCTCGGTCGCCGGCGAGGCGGGGGTGGTGGCCAGATGGTAACCGCCGCAGGCGGTGGTCTTGAGCAGGTCGCCGCTGACGCCGCTGAAGGAGAATTCGGGTGTCGGACGGTCGAGGCCGTTCACCGTTTTTACAAAACCGCCCATGTCGAGTTTGAAATAGGCGATCATGCCGCGGTAGTCGCTCCCGATGATCCCTTCCATCGCCTGTGCGGTGCGGTAGCCGTTCCACTGGAGATCGTCGTAGATGATGGTGCGGATGAGGGCGGCGCTTCCCAAACCGCTTTCGCGGATCTCGCCGATGCCGGAGTAGGTGCCCAACGAATCCTCACCGGTTATCTCGTAGATGCCCGAGAAGGTGGCGGTGCAGGGAGCGTCGTCGGGTGTTTCGTCGATGTCGGACAACAGGCTGTCCTCATCGCCGGTCATTTCGTCGGATTGATCCGATTGATCGGTCTGATCGGTCTGATCCGACAGATCGTCGTCGCTTATGTCGCTTGCGTCGCTTATGTCGCTTTCCCCATCGTCGCCGCCGATGAGGGCGTCGTCGTCGGTGCCGGTATCGCCATTCGAACAGGAGAAAAGAGAGAACGCCAGCGCGCAGAAAAGTACGCTGAAGATATGACGCAGAGTCATGGAGCCTCCGGGAAAGAGGTCTTAGCCGAGGACCTCGGATATGATGCCCATCGCCCAGTCGATGTCGGCCTTGGTGATCACCAGCGGCGGCGCGAAGCGGATGATCCAGTCGTGGGTTTCCTTCGCCAGCACGCCGCGCTCCTTGAGGGCGGTGGTGTACTTGCGCGCCTTCTCGCCGGCGGCGCTGAGAATATCTTTATCCAGTACCACGCCGATGAGCAGGCCTCTGCCGCGAACCAATTTTATCTTCTTCGACTTTGCCTTGAGTTCATTCAGTTTCGCCATGAAGTAGGCGCCCATCTCGGCCGACCGGTCGGCCAGTTTTTCGTCGTCGAGCACTTTGAGCGCCGCCATCGCCACTGCGCAGCCGAGCGGGTTGCCGCCGAAGGTCGAACCGTGCGAACCGGGGGTGAAGACGCCCATGATCCCCTTGTTGGCCGCGACCGCCGAAACGGGGAATACGCCGCCGCCCAGCGCCTTGCCCATGATGATGATATCGGGCTCGATATTGTCGTGCATGAAGCAGAACTTCTTGCCGGTGCGGCCGAAGCCGGTCTGCACTTCGTCGGCGACGAGGAGCACATTGTTCTTCGTGCAGATCTCGCGCAGTTTCTTCAGGTAGCCCTCGTTCGGGACGAAGACGCCCGCCTCGCCTTGAATGGGCTCGACCAGCACGGCGACGGTGTTCTTCGTGATCGCCTTTTCGACCGCCGCGGTGTCGTTATAGTCGACATGGATAAAGCCGGGGGTGAAGGGGCCGTAGTTGTTGTAGGCGTCGGGATCGGTCGAGAAACCGACGATGGTGGTGGTGCGGCCGTGGAAATTCTCGCGCATGACGATGATCTCGGCCTTGTCCTTCTCCACCTTCTTTATCTCGTAGCCCCAGCGGCGGGAGAGCTTGATGGCCGTTTCGACCGCTTCGGCGCCGGTATTCATCGGCAGGACCATATCCTTGCCGGTGTACTCGCAGAGCCGCTTGGCGAAGACGGGCCACTGGTCGTTGAAAAAGGCGCGGCTGGTGAGGGTCAGCACATCGGCCTGATCCTTGAGCGCCTTGATGATGACCGGGTGACGGTGCCCCTGATTGACCGCCGAGTAGGCCGACAGGCAGTCGAGATACTTCTTTCCCTCGGGATCCCACACCCAGACGCCCTCGGCGCGGCTGATGACCACCTCAAGCGGGTGATAGTTGTGCGCCCCGTAGTGATGCTCCATCTCGATGAGTTCCTTCGAGGTGAGCCTTTTCGGTTCTTTGCAGTTCTTGTCGCAACAGCATCCCATGATCGTTCTCCTTACCTATCGGTTTGTGATCGAACAAACTACGACACGATAGTATAAGGTTTATGGGCTAAAGCAAGAATTTTACAAGCGGAGGAGGGGTGTGGTTCAGCCCTTCTTGACGAGGACCGCACCGTATCCCGGCTTAAGGGTGAGCGCCACGAAATTGCGGCCGTCCGCCTCGTCGACGGTGTAGCTTTTCTGCGGGGTGCCGCTGACATCCTTGAACTTCATGCCGACCGGCGACAGATTTTTGTCGACCGTGATGCGGGCCGTCACTTCGCCTTTGCCGAAGTTGAACGCGAACACCGTCTCGTCGAATTCGGCGATGTTGGAAAAGGCGAGGAATCCCGAATCGGAAAGGATCTGCCAGAAGCCGCCGTCGATGGTGACCTCGCGGTAGTAGCGGGCCCCTTCAAGCTTCGCGATGTCGCCCAGAAAATCGATCTTCTTGACCATGGTACTCTCCCCTACTGATACATTCGGTAATAAAATAATGAACGAACAACGGGGGGGATTGTAGGAAGAAATCGTGAAAAGTAAATAATTTTTTGCTGTTAGCGGGACAATACCTTGAAGTTCTTCATGATGTCGCTGATCCTGATCTTGCGGAGCGATGCCTCCATCATGGTGCGAACATCGGCGGTCAGCGCGCGGAACCGGCATTCCTTGTCGTCGCAGATGGGGTGGGCGAAGAGGCACGCGTTGACAGGGAGCGGTCCCTCAATGACGGTGACGAGGTCGTAGGCCGTTATATCCTCGGGCTTCTTGGCGAGAGTGAATCCCCCTTTCGCGCCGCGCTTGGAGTCGATGAGTCCCTCCTTCACGAGCGGCTGGAGCACCTTGGCGAGATAGGTCTCGGAGACCTGCAGGTCCTCGGCCATCCGCTTCACCGACGCGTTCTTGCCGGCGGCGCCGATGTAGGCGAGCGCATGGATGGCGATGTTGACCCGTTCCGAGATGTTGAGCAACTTGTGTATCATGATATTCCCCCGATATTAGACCAGAATATCCTCTGGCGGCAGTTTTCCTTTCCGTTCGACGAGTTGCATCCGGACCCGGCCGAGCGCATCGGTCAGTTCCTTCGGCACCTTCTCGCCGTAGAACGCATCTATCTTCTGTGACGCTTCCTCGTACTTCTCGGCGAGGAGCTTCCACTGGAAGTTGCTTTTGCAGAGCATCAGCTTCACATCGATATCATTGAGCGATTTCATGAAGATACGAAACTCCATCGCCTTCTTACCCCTTTGCCTTCTTCCAGTTGTCGTAGTTCGGTATGTCGAAGGCCGATATGTAGTACTGGGTCAGATATTCGCGGAACCGTTCCTGATCCGACAGCACCTTGAAACCGTACTTCTTGTCGATGTATTTGACCGCTTCCATGTAGATCTTGTCGAAGTTCGAGCGGCCGACCCGCATCTTGGCCTTGTCGATCTCCATCGAGACGAAGGTGCGGTAGGCCTTCATGAGGGCGTCGTCGTCCATGT
>CAYPQK010000028.1:0-30749 GCA_964412895.1 uncultured Spirochaetales bacterium | reverse complement strand
GATAAACGCTCTTTCGATCAGGCGCTGTTCATGCTGGAGTTCCGTCATTTCTACGAGTATATGATAGAGAAGCGGGTCTACCATCCGTCGTGGAAGAATCTCTGGCCGAAGCTCGAGAAACGGTTCAAGAAGGTGGCGCTCGAACTGTCGCGCACGCCGTATATCGTCGCCCACCGCGATTTCCAGTCGAAGAACATCATGCTGACCAGAAAGGGACCGTACATCATCGATTTTCAGGATGCCTTGCAGGCGCCCGTCGTCTACGATCTGGTGGCGCTGCTGCGCGACTCCTACACGGTGCTGACCGATACCGAGCTCGACCATCTGCTCGACCATTACTGGAAATACAACGAGGTGGCGCGCGAGGCGTTCGGCGACAGGGAGAGCTTCCGCCGCGCCTTTTTCCTGCAGACGCTCCAGCGCAAGATGAAGGACGCGGGCCGTTTCATCTACCTGCATCAGGTGAAGGGCAAGGAGTGGTTCCTCCCCTTCGTCCGGCCGACGCTCGGCTATGTCCGCGACGCGATCTGCCGTTTGGAGATGGAAGATATGCTGACCCTGCTTTCCCCCTATATCCCCGAATTCGGCGACCAACGGTCATGAAAACGCTCATCCTCTCAGCCGGTTTCGGGACCCGCCTGCGGCCGATAACCGATAAGGTACCCAAGCCGCTCGTGCCGGTCCTTAATGTACCGGTCATCGAGTACAATATCCTCTTCCTGAAGCATCACGGCATCACCGAACTCTACATCAATCTTCACCACATGCCGGAAAAGATAAAAGACCACCTCGGCGACGGGAGCCGGTTCGGCGTGAAGATCACCTACCTGTTCGAGAAGGAGATACTCGGCACCGGCGGCAGCATCGCGAGCATGAAGGAACATGCCGCCGAACGGTTCATCGTCATGAACGCCGACACGATATTCGACTTCGACCTTGAGAAACTGCTCGACTTCCACACCTCGAAAAAGGCGCTGGTGACGCTCGGCCTCATCCGGGCGAAGGAGGGGGAGGAGCACGCGGTGGTCGCCGCCGCATCCGACGGGCGGCTCATCCGGATGCTCGACGGATCGCCCTTCGGCACGGTCCCGTCGGCCAACGCGATATTCAGCGGTATTCATATCATCGAACCGGGGCTGTTCGACTATCTCCCCGCCGGGATCTTCTACTCCATCACCTCCGAGGTCTACCAGCGGTTGGTGCGCGAACGGGCCGACCTGCTCGGCTGCTTTATCGACGGCCGGTGGTACGATACCGGGACCCCGGCGTCGCTCATCGCGGCCTCGTTCGACCTGCTCGGCCATCTGCCGCTCTCCTATCCGGTGCCGCAGCTCATGAAGGCCTCCGGGCTGGCGGCCGATCAACTGGTGCTTCTGGGCAAAAAGATAAAACTGCCGGCGGTCCCGGTACTGCCGCCGGTCATCATCGGCGACGGCGCGAAGCTGTCGGAGATGCCCGGGATAGGACCGTGGCTCGTGGTCGGGGCGGGCGCCACGGTGAAGAACGGCCGGGCCGTTCAGAACGCCATCTATCTGCCCGGCGCGCAGGGGGAACAGGTCATCCGCACCGAACGGGGACAGCTCTATTATTAGACTGAAGGGGGAGAGGATCATGGCAGCGGACACCGTCACCAACTGGGCCGAACGCGACGACGCGACGCTTATCACGATGCTCGTCGACGGCTCCCTCACGCGGAACCGCAACTACGAGTTCTTTTCGAGCGAACGGGGCAAGACGGTCCACAAGCAGGCGAAGACCCTGCAGGGGGTCCTGCACGATCTGAAGAACGGGGCGAAGGTCGTCTCGGAAGGTAAGGACGAGTGGGGCTGGCGCATCGTTCTGGAGAACACCGAGAGCCGCTACCGCCGCACCGTCATCATGACCGACATCATGTACGAGATATTCCACACTCAGAAAAAAAAGAAGGTCTAACGGAGGGAGACAATGGACGAAAAACGGAAAAATGTTCTTGACGGGGTACTCAAGGGGATCGAGAAACAGTACGGGAAAGGGGCCATCATGTACCTCGGCGACGAGGTGCAGGCCGACATCCCGGTCATCCCGAGCGGCGCGATAAGTCTCGACATCGCTCTGGGCATCGGCGGCTATCCGCGCGGCCGCATCGTCGAGATATACGGCCCCGAGGCATCGGGCAAAACGACGCTCGCCATGCACGCGGTGGCCGAGGTTCAGAAACGGGGCGGGGCGGCGGCTTACATCGACGCCGAGCACGCTTTCGACATAACCTACGCGAAAAAACTGGGCATTCAGGTCGAAACGCTCATCGTCTCGCAACCCGATTTCGGCGAACAGGCGCTTGAGATCGCCGAAACGCTCGTCCGCTCAAACGCGGTCGATCTGGTGGTCATCGATTCGGTCGCGGCGCTCGTCCCCCGTTCAGAGATAGAGGGCGAGATGGGCGACAGTCAGGTCGGCGTGCAGGCGCGGCTCATGTCGCAGGCGCTCCGGAAGCTGACCGGCGCGGTCTCCAAATCGAAGACCTGCCTCATCTTCATCAACCAGCTCCGCATGAAGATCGGCGTCATGTTCGGCAACCCCGAAACCACCACCGGCGGCAACGCGCTCAAATTCTACGCCTCGGTCCGTATCGATATCCGGCGCATCGCCAACATCAAGGAACACGAGGAGGTCGTCGGCTCGCAGGTCAAGGCGAAGGTCATCAAGAACAAGATGTTCCCCCCCTTCCGCGAGGCGCTCTTCGACATCGTCTTCGGCAAGGGGATCGACCGGCTCGCCGATCTGGTGGGTCAGGCGGAACGCGACAATGTCATCCAGAAATCGGGCAGTTGGTACAGCTACGGCGACGAACGGCTCGGTCAGGGGGTAACCAATGTGGTGGCGACCCTGCGCGAAAAACCGGAGCTTATCAAAAGCATCGTCGGCAAGGTGAAGGAACTGCACAATCTCAAGGCCGATGTCGAACCGGTCGAGGAAAAAAAGGAAAAGGAAGAGAAGCACGAGACACCCAAGGGAAAGAAAAAAGGCGGAGAATAAACGATGGCGGCTGAAGCCAAATTAAAGGATATCCTCTCGCTCGCGGCGAAGATCGGGGCGAGCGATATCCATCTCAAGACCTTTTCGGCGCCGGTGTTCCGCATCAACGGACAGTTGGTGAAGGTCGACGAGTTCGGGCCGCTCAAGCCCGAACAGATCGACGCGATCGTCGCCGAGGCGCTCGACGAAGATCACCGCGCCCAGTTCAAGGAGAACAACGAGGTCGATCTCGCCTACAGTCTGGCCGGCGTCGGCCGGTTCCGCATGAATGTCTTCCGCCAGCGCGGCAGTATCGGCATGGTCTTCCGCATCATCCCCTTCTCGGTCAAGCCGCTCGACGAACTGCTCCTGCCGAATATCCTGAAAAAGATATCGCTCCAGAAGCGCGGCCTCATCCTCGTTACCGGCACCACCGGCTCGGGCAAATCGACCACGCTGGCCGCGATCATCGAACATATCAACGCGAACCGCACCTGCCATATCGTCACCATCGAGGATCCCATCGAATTCCTGCTGCGCGACAAAAAATCGATCGTGAACCAGCGCGAAGTGGGGCTCGACACGAAGAATTTCACGCGCGCCCTCCGTTCGGCGCTGCGGCAGGATCCCGATGTCATCATGGTGGGCGAGATGCGCGATCTGGAGACCATCGAGATAGCGCTGACCGCCGCCGAAACGGGCCATCTGGTCCTCTCGACGCTCCACACGCTCGACGCCTCCGAGACGATCAACCGCGTCGTCGGCGCCTTTCCCAACCATCAACAGCCGCAGGTCCGGCAGCAGCTGGGCGCGGTCCTCACCGCCGCCGTTTCCCAGCGGCTCCTCAAGAGCAAAGACGGCCGCGGCCGCGTCCCGGCGGTCGAGGTGATGCTCAACACGCAGATGGTCAAAGAACTCATCTACGACATGTCACGGCTCAAGGAACTGCACGGCGTCATCGAGCGGAGCCACACCAACTACGGCATGCAGACCTTCGACCAGTCGATCTACCAGCTGTTCCGCGACGGCCATATTACCCAGAAAGAGGCGCTCGACAACGCCACCTCCCCCGACGATCTCATCCTCCGCATGAAGGGGGTCGCGATATCGGGCGACGGCGACTGGAGCGCGTTCGACGACAAGGGGAACCAGTTCGGCCAGAAGGTGGAAAAGAATCCGGCCGCCGAAGGAAAACCGGTGAGCGATGACGAATTCGAACTCGGCTGATACCGGCCCCGCCGCCTGCCTGAAACAGGCACTGTCGCTCCTCGCACGGCGCGACCATTTTTCCACCGAACTCATCGACAAACTTATTGAAAAGGGTTTTTCGCGCCCCGATATCGACGCGGCGGCCGAAAAACTGAAAGGGATGAAGTACCTCGACGATGCGCGGACGCTCGAATCCTACGCCGCCGAGATGAAGCGGCACAAAAAGGGGTTCCTTTTCTTCTGCATGAAACTGGTGCAGAAAAAGGCCCGCTCCCTTTTTTCCGACCGTGAACTGCGGGCGGTCTACACGGTCACGGAGGAACGGGCCATCGCCCATGCCTTCGCCGTGAGAATGCGCTGGAAGGAGGGCGAGATACGGCGACGCCTCTCCAGCCGCGGCTTTTCGGCCGAGGCGGCGGGACACGCGGAAAAGAACCCGGAGGAATAACATGAAGAAACGGACCAAGATCATCATCGCCGTCGCCGCTTCGCTCCTCGGCATCATCGCGGTCATCGCCGCCGTGTTCATCATCCGGTTCAAGATGGAAACGGGCAAGATGTCGCCGATAGAGACCAAAGAACTTCGTCCCGGCGTCTATGCGCTCAACGATTCGTTCGTCAATATGTTTCTGGTAAGAGGAACCGACTCCTACATCGCGATAGATGCGGGCAACTCGGCTGACGCGGTGAAGAAGGAACTCGACAAACTCGGCATCGATCCGGCGAAGGTCGTCACCGTTTTCCTGACCCACTCGGACGGCGATCATGCCGGCGGACTTTCGCTTTTCCCCAACGCGAAGGTCTATCTTTCCAAGGACGAGGAGCAGATGATCAACGGGACGACCGCCCGGATGAAGGGGCGGCACAATAAGCCCATCGCGAAGTACGAGACGCTCGCCGACGGTCAGACGGTCAAGGTGAACGGCATCACCGTCAAGTGTGTCATCGTACCGGGACATACCCCCGGAGCGGCGGTCTATCAGGTGAACACCGAACTTCTTTTCACGGGTGATGCGATGGGACTCCATGATGGAAAGGCGGGTCTTTTCAGCGAAGTGTTCAACATGGATACGCCGATGCAGTTGAAGTCGGTATCGAAGATAGCGGCGATCCCGGGCGTCAAGTTCATTTTCACCGCCCATCACGGCACCACCTACGATCCTGCAAAGGCGTTCAAAGATAGAACTCTCTAAATAATCATTTTGCCATAAATGATAACCTAGCAATTATAATCACTTATCAAATATAGTTCATAAATAATGAAATCTGTTCTTGACAAATAACATGAACTATCTTATAGTCTGACATGCTGGTTCTGGGTAAGAACATACTGGCCGTCTACATGGTTGCGCATGCCGATGTCCGTGGTGTGCTTGGTTCGTGGTTGGCCGAGGCCGAATCGACCCAGTGGACGACGCCGCAGGACATCAAAGCGCGTTATCGGTCAGCCGATATTCTTCCCGAGAACCGAGTGATCTTTAACATTGGAGGAAACAAACATCGCCTTGTGGTCAAGGTGAAGTATTCTCATGGAACGGTGCTGGTGGAGTGGATCGGCACCCATGCGGAATACAGTAAGAAGAAATGGTAAATGGTAAGGGAGTGTACCATGAATCCTGAACTCATCAGAAAAATTAAGGACGAGGGACATCACGAAGCGGCGCTTGCGCGCATCGGTGAACTGATGGATATTGATCTTTCCACCGACGCGGCGGCGAACGGTGAGTTTGAGGTTCTTTCTCTTCTCATCGCCGATTATGAGAAAGAAAAGTATTCCATCGCCCCACCGACCCCGATCGAAGCGATTCTTTTCCGCATGGAACAGTCGGGGCTGACCCAACGCGATATCGCGCCGCTCATCGGAAGCAAAAGCAAAACTTCAGAAGTGCTTTCCGGCAAACGGCCGCTGACTTTAGCGATGATACGGAGTCTTCACAAGCAACTCGGCATCCCGCTTGAGAGTCTTGTCGCCGAACCGGGGACAAAGGTTCCCGATGAAGTGCCGGGGCTTGACTGGAAAAGATTTCCGATCAAGGAAATGGTAGCGCAGGGCTATGTTTCGTTCACGGGACCGCTTACAAAAGTTGCCGACTATACGGAGGAATTGGTGCGCCAGTTCTTCAGCAACCCGGAAGGTCCGCACCTCATGTACTGTAAAAAACATCCACGTCTCGGTTCGGCAGTGAACGATTATTCTTTAATGGTATGGCAAAATCAGATTTTGCGGCTGGCGGCCGAAGAAAAAATCGGCGTTGCGTTCGACCGGGCGTATTTGAGTGACGAATTTCTCGCGCACCTTGTATCGTTGAGCCAATATGCGACGGGACCGAAGCTGGCAAAGGAGAATCTTGCTAAAGTCGGCGTCCACCTCATTGAACTTCCAGCGCTTAAAAAAACATTTCTCGACGGTGCGGCGATGATGCGCGACAGCGGCAATCCGGTGGTGGCGCTGACCTATCGTTATGACCGTGTGGACAGTTTCTGGTTCGCTCTTTTCCACGAGTTGGGGCATGTCAAGCTTCATCTTGCGGCGGGAAATGAAGAATGTTCCTTCCTTGACGATCTTGAAGTTTCTTCCGCCAGCGACCTTCGGGAAAGGGAGGCCGACGAATTCGCTGTTAAACATCTCTACCCCGCCTCTTTGCAGAACGAGATGGACCGCCTGACGACATGGAACGATATTGACAACTTCTCCCAGCGGCATCTACGACATCCGGCGGTGATAGCGGGGCGCATCCGCTTTGAAAAGAACAACTACAAGCTCTTCGGCCGTATCATGGCGAGTCAGCGGGCGGAACATATAAACGGATGAGAGAAAAAACGACAGTCCAACATTCTCATGAAATGAGTTTTCGAGAGGAGCTTGGAAAATGCCTTTCCACCAAAGTAAAGTCTTATAATTTACCTCGTGTGTGTGAAGAATTGGGGCTTGCTTCGGGTACCAGCGATGAGGCACATCTTAGTAAAGCCAGCTATGTGCGCCGACGGCTTGAGAGCTATTCAGAAAATGATTTAATCGCCCTTTCTTCTCGTGTTCTTGATTTGTTTGAAGATTTTCGTTTGTCGGAACTTCTACGCATGGCACAGGCAGGGTGGCAACAACGCATTACGGAGCTTACTCGTCGAGATATGTTAGCCGAACTGATAAGGCGAGGTTCTTTCGCAGGTCAACTGGAGAAAATAGACTTTCTTCAACGGCTCTGGCCTCTTGATATGTTACCGTCATCGAATATGCGTTTTGATACTCTTTTCAAAGATCTTTTTCAGCATACCGTGCGCAATGACGACTACACCGATGAGGACTTGTTTACTCAGGTTGATTTGCCTGGATGTTCAGATGAACAGTTTGCGCGTTTTGTTGAACTGTTGGTACATCCTCTTGTTCGTAAGGATAAGGAACAGTCTGTCTATGTCGAATTCATCAATAACTTTTTGCGTCGGGATGGATATGAACTTGTGGCATGTGATGAGTTGTCGGGCTATCCGATTTATGCAATTCAACAAATCACCTCTGGCGTGGAAGGACATCCTAAAAACCTGATTTTTGCGTCCATAGGTCCAAAGCCAGAGATTGTTATTCGCGATGCTATAAACAATACCATACCATAGAAATTGTCCGATATGCCGAGTCTGTCCTTGTTTATGATAGGCCCATTTTAGAAAATGGTCTTACATGGGGCGACTTGGTATCTTGGTGGGAAAAGCACGACTCAAGTAAAACAGAGTCAATTGAGCGAGCACTATACAAAAGACTTGAGCTGTCATTAAAAGATAGTCTTCCAGAACAAATGCTGTTTCGTGCATACTATTCCCAATTCAAAGTTATGGAAAAATCTTTGCCTGCCTTGATTCCGCAAGTGTATCTCCACTATGATCCTTTGACTGTACGACAACTTGGTGGTGTTCGGAGACTTTTGCACCAGCGTATGGATTTTCTCATGCTTCTTCCGCATCGAATTCGGATAGTTCTTGAAGTTGATGGGCAACAGCACTATTCGGAAGAAGGAAAGCCGAGCCCTCTAAAATATGCAGAAATGGTTCGAGAAGATCGTGGACTTCGGTTGCGTGGGTATGAACTCTTTAGGTTTGGGGCAACAGAGTTGATAGAAAAGGAAACTGCTCGGGAAACCACTAAATCGTTTTTTCAAGCTCTTTTTGAAAAGCACAAAGTTCTATAAAACGAAGAAAGAATCCTTTCGGGAATAACCTCACCCACCAGATAGTTGACAAACATTTCTTACACCGTTAGAATCGCTCCCTGTTCCGATTCTTGAACTTTTTGTGGAGGAATATCCATGCTTGATCTGAAACACATCCCGTCAGTGGACCCCGAGATCGCGAAGATCATCGAAGAGGAGGCGGAGCGGCAGGAATACGGCCTCGAACTCATCGCGAGCGAGAACTTCACCTCGAAGGCGGTGATGGAAGCGCAGGGCTCCATCCTCACCAATAAATATGCCGAAGGCTACCCGGGCAAGCGCTACTACGGCGGCTGCGAGGTGGTCGACAAAGCGGAACAGCTCGCCAAGAAACGGGCGTGTGAACTGTTCGGCGCCGAATATGCCAATGTCCAGCCCCACAGCGGTTCGCAGGCCAACATGGGGGTCTATTTCGCGGCGCTCAAGCCGGGCGACACCATCCTCGCGATGAACCTCGACCACGGCGGACACCTCACCCACGGCAGCCCGGTCAACTTCTCGGGCAAGCTCTACAAGATAATCCCCTACGGCGTGGCGAAAGAGACCGGCCGCATCGACTACGACGAACTGGAACGGCTCGCGATCGCCCACAAGCCGCAGATGATACTCGCCGGCGCCTCGGCCTATCCGCGCACCCTCGACTTTCCGCGCTTCCGCGCCATCGCCGATAAGGTGAAAGCCTATTTCATGGTCGATATGGCCCATATCGCGGGGCTGGTCGCCACCGGCCACCACCCGAGCCCAATTCCCTACGCCGACTTCGTGACCACCACCACCCACAAGACACTGCGCGGTCCGCGCGCCGGTCTCATCCTCGCCAGAAAAGAGTACGAGAAGATACTCAACTCGGCCGTCTTCCCCGGCATGCAGGGCGGCCCGCTGATGCATGTCATCGCCGCCAAGGCGGTCTGCCTGCTCGAAGCGATGAAACTCGAGTTCAAGGTCTATCAGGGACAGGTCATCAAGAACGCCGCGGCGATGGCGAACGAGTTCACGAAACTCGGCTACGACCTCGTGTCGGGCGGCACCGATAATCACCTGATGCTCGTCGATCTGCGCAACAAGGGGAAAACCGGCAAGATCGTGCAGAATGTGCTCGACGCGGCCCACATCACCGTCAACAAGAACATGGTCCCCTTCGACACCGAAAGTCCGTTCGTCACCAGCGGCATCCGCGTCGGCGCACCGTTCATCACGACCCGCGGCCTGAAAGAGGACGACGCGCGGCTGGTGGTGCGGCTGATGGACAAGGTCATCATGGCGATCAAATCGAACGAACTGCCCAAAGGCGGCGTCGATGAGACGGTCATCGCCAAAACGGTCATCGACGAAGTGACCGCCGAGGTCCGGAAGATATGCGTTAAATTCCCGCTGGTGAAGTGATGGAGACGCGTATACGCCCTTCGTGGGATGAATATTTTATGGAATTCGCCCGCCTCGCGGCAAAACGGTCGAGCTGTCTGCGGCGTAGCGTCGGGGCGGTGATCGTCCGCGAGAAACGGGTGCTCGCCACCGGCTACAACGGCGCTCCGACCGGCGTGGCCCACTGCAGTGAGACCGGGTGTCTGCGCGAGAAACTCAAGGTGCCGTCGGGCGAGCGGCATGAACTCTGCCGCGGGCTCCACGCCGAGCAGAACGCCATCATACAGGCGGCCCACCACGGCATCCGCATAGAGGGATCGATACTCTACTGTACTACTCATCCCTGCGTCATCTGCACCAAGATGCTCATCAACGCCGGTATCGTGAAGATCGTCTACGCCGAAGGCTACACCGACGACCTGTCGGCCGGGATGCTCAAGGAGTCGGGCATTTCGTTGTATAGGTACGAATCATGAAATGTCCTTTCTGCGGTAGCGACGAAGATAAGGTCATCGACAGCCGGGCGATAAAGGATTTCGTCGAGATCCGCCGCCGCCGCGAATGTCTCACCTGTTTGCGCCGCTTCACCACCTACGAACGGATCGAGGAGATGATGCCGCAGGTGATCAAGAAGAACGATGTCCGCGAACCGTTCGACCGTACCAAGGTGACCCGCAGTCTCGATATCGCCTGCCGCAAGCGGAGCGTCTCGCAGGAACAGATAGAGAATGTCGTGAAAGAAATTGAGCGCACCGTGCAGGATCTCGACCGGCGCGAGGTCTCCTCGCAGGTCATCGGCGAACTGGTGATGAAGCATCTCCAGAAACTCGACAAGGTCGCTTATGTCCGTTTCGCGAGCGTCTACCGCGAATTCAAGGATGTGGACGATTTCATCGATCAGGTCCAGAAACTCGGCAAAGAGAACGGCAAGAAACCCGACTGACGGTCACCGGGCGCAACGGAATCCGCGCGATTCTCCCGCTACATCGGCCGGCGCCCCGTAGTGAGCGTAGGTCAGGAATTCGAAGGAGTCTTCCGTGCCGAGCATGAACGAGCCGCCGCGGATGACCCGGTTGGGGGGACTCTCTTCATCGATCCACGCCGTGCCGTCGTCAGGCCGCGCGCTCGGCGTCGCACTGTCGTCATAATTGTTGTGCCAATCATCCTCGCACCATTCCCAGACATTGCCCGCCATATCGTAAATATCGTACGGGCTTTTCCCGCTTGGCTTGCTGCCGACCGGCATCGACAGTCCACCGCCGCAGCCCCAGCTGGTGTCCGATCCGGTGCTGTCATCCATGACGGTGTTGTCGCAGCTGAGCGGCGGCGTATCGCCCCACGGATATATCCGGTCATCGGTACCGCGCGCCGCCAATTCCCATTCCGCCTCGCTCGGCAGTCGCTTGCCGACCCATGCGCAATAGACCCGTGCCCCTTCCCATGAGATGCAGTTGGCAGGGAAGGAGTCGCTCAGTGGCCCCTGCAGGACGCAGAAGGGATTGTTGCCGTCGTTGATCTTATAGAGTATCTTGCCGTTATCGACATCGTTCTGGCAGGCGCCCGCCTCGATGCAGGCCTCATATTCACCCTTGGTCACCTCATAGACATCCATTTCGAATGTCGGTACCGTCACCTCATGACGCGGCAGGGCGTTGGTCTCGGCGCAGTTGGGGTCGGCCTCCTCTTCGCATCCCATCTGGAAGGTCGCCGCCTCGATAAGGACCATGTTCTCGGTCGGCAGCAGATCGGCGTCGGTAAGTTCGTCGGAAGTCTCCCCGTCATCTTTCACGGCGTTGTCGGGTTGCGGCTTGTCGGTCTCCTTGGGAATCACCGGGACATCGGTGTCGGGGACTATGGCGCCCGTGATGTCCTTGCCGCAGTAGTAACAGTCCTCTTCGCTGCACGAAACGCACAGAAGGGCCGCCGCGCAAACCGTCAACAACCAGAGATGCCGCATCTTTTCCTCCCTGTGGAAACATGAGAACAAATCGTCGAAAGAATAGACGATAGCGCTTTTTTTTGCAAGTAAAAGTACTTGTGGATTTTTTAATTGAACCGGTGTATAATCGCGCAAGTTCTCTTTCCGAGGTGAGTGATGCAGGAACTCCGCGCCCTTTCAGCGCTTGACGGTCGTTATGCGAAACAGATCGAAGAATTGCGCGATATCTTTTCAGAATACGGCCTGATACGGCGGCGTGTCGCGGTCGAGGCGCTCTGGCTCGAATTTCTTCTGGGCGACCTTAAACTCGCCCCGGTGAACGGCGGCGACATCGACGCCATACGCGCCATCGCGCGCGGCTGCAACATCGAGTCGGCGAAACTGGTCAAAGAGTACGAGAAGAAGACCAACCACGATGTGAAGGCGGTGGAGTACTACCTCAAGGAACAGCTCGGCGCGGCGGGACTGACGCGTATCGGCGAGTGGGTCCACTTTGCCTGCACCTCCGAGGACATCAACAACACCGCCTATGCCCTGATGCTCCGCGACGGCCGCGACGCGCTGGTGCGGCACTTCGAGGAGTTGCGCGGCACGATGGAACAGTACGCCAAACAGTGGCGCGCGGTACCGATGATGGCGCGTACCCACGGCCAGCCGGCGAGTCCGACGACCGTCGGCAAGGAGTTCGTCGTGTTCGCCTCGCGGCTCGACCGCGAGATAACGAAACTCCGCGACTGGCGTCCCGAGGCGAAGATGAACGGCGCGACCGGCAACTTCAACGCCCACGCCGTCGCCCTGCCGAAGGTCGACTGGATCAGCGCTTCAGAACAGTTCCTGCGTGAAAAACTGGAGGTGACCCCGCTCCTCTACACCACCCAGATAAATCCCTATCACCATATCGCCGAACTGCTGCAGATATTCATTCGCGCCGCCCGGACCGTCGCCGATCTCGACCGCGACCTTTGGGGCTACATATCGCTCGGCTACTTCCGCCAGCGGACCGTCGCCGGCGAGGTGGGTTCCTCCACCATGCCGCACAAGGTCAACCCGATAGACTTCGAGAACAGCGAGGGAAATATCGGTATGGCGGTCGCCCTGATGGAGCATCTTTCGGAGAAACTGCTCGTCAGCCGGTTCCAGCGCGACCTCACCGACAGCACGACCCTGCGCAACCTCGGGACCGTCTTCGGCCACCTCCTTCTCTCCCTCAAAAGCACACAGAAAGGGCTGAGCAAGATAGAACTGAACGAGACGGCCATCCGCGCCGATCTCGACGCGAATCCCGAACTGCTCGCCGAGGCGATACAGACCGTCATGCGGATGCACGGCGAAGAGCGGCCCTACGAACGGCTCAAGGAACTGACGCGCGGCGAACGGATCGACGCCGCCGCCATCGCCCGCTTCATCGATACGCTCACCAAGGTCCCGAAGGCCGACCGCGACCGGCTCCGCGCTCTGACGCCGGCCGCCTACACGGGACTTGCCGCGGCGCTCGTCGACCGGTATCTCGCCGGACGGGGGAGCTGATGTTCGGACGGCTGGTCGAATTCTGGAAACACCTCCTCGCGGTCAGCCGCTACGATCCCGATCAGGATCTCGACCGTTGGCGTGAACAGCTTTTTACCGTCATCTATCCGCTGGCGCTCGTGGTCGGACTCGCCCTGTGCGCGCTCACGATACACGACGCCTTCGCCTCCGGCGCGTTCGTCAAGACACTCGTAGCGGTCTCCGCTTACGCCGTCGCGATGACGGTGATGGCACTGCGCCGCATCCCGGTCCGCGTTCGAA
Source organism: uncultured Spirochaetales bacterium (assembly GCA_964412895.1). GTDB lineage: Bacteria > UBP6 > UBA1177 > UBA1177 > JAKLFG01 > CALMRE01. Next base: position 17,258 of record CAYPQK010000028.1, on the reverse strand, counting down.
TGGCGATCAGCCTCATGATCTTCTTCTCGAGCGTCTTCTATCAGAGTTCCCCGGCGGTCAGCTATCTTTCGCTCTTTTCCCTGCCGCCGCTTATCGCGCTGCTCATCAGCTTCAACGCCGCGCTGTCGGCACTCGGCGCCAACGCGCTCCTGTTCGCCCTGCTCGCCTATCATTTCCTGCGGAACGACCTGTCGGTCCTTCAGTTCGGCGTCGAAAGCCTTGAAAGCTGGGTACTCTACGGTATCATCTTTCTCTTCCTGGACCTTATCATCACCCTTTGTTTCGGCCTGTTGACCAAAGGTCTCGCCCAGATCATAGAACTCGAACGGGACGCGCGGCGCGCGCTCGTCGAAAAGGAACGACACCTCGAAGAAGCGAACCTCCGGCTCGCCAACGAAGCGCTACAGCGCGAACATATGCGGGAAACGCTCTCCGAGACCGAACGCAAGGCGGTCTTCTACATCTCGCACGACCGCCTCACCAACCTCCCCAACCGCGAGGCGTTCGCCCAGCGGCTCGGGGTCGAGATCATGAAGGCGCGCAACCGCGGCCAGATATTCGCCGCGATGGCCATCGGCATCGACAAGTTCAAACACATCAACAGCATCTACGGCACCTCCGGCGGCGACGCGATACTGGCGGGACTCGCCGAACGGCTGCGCGGCATCGTCCGCGATCAGGATGTGGTCGGCCGCTTCGGCGACGACCGCTTCATGGCCCTGTTCTCCGACATTGCGCGGGTCGAGGACACCCTCACCATCGTCCAGAAGGTGTGGGAGTCGGTCGAACGCCCTTTCCAGATAGTCGGCGAAGAGGTGCGCATCTCGGCCAGCATCGGACTCTGCTTTTTCCCGCTCGACGCCAAGTCGCCCGAGGAACTGGTCAAGAACGCCGAGACCGCGATGTTCGCCGTCAAGGAAGCGGGCGGCGGCGCCCACCGGTTCTTCGACGAGAAACTCAACACCGACATGACCGAGCGCGTCACTATCGAACGGATGCTCCGCGACGCGGTGACCCGCGACGAGTTCGTCCCCTACTTCCAGCCGAAGGTCGACCGCTACGGCTACCTGCTCGGCATGGAGTCGCTCATCCGCTGGAACTCCGCCAACGGCCTCATCATGCCGAACAACTTCATCCCGCTGGCCGAACAGAACGGCATCATCGTCGACATCGGCGAACGGATACTCTACCACTCCTGCCGTCAGAACCGCTCATGGCAGGACGACGGCTTCGTCCCGAAAAAGGTCTCGGTCAACCTCTCTCCCTTCGAGTTCCGCCACCCCGATCTCATCCGGCGCATCCGTGAAACGATAGACCGCAGCGGACTCGATCCGATGTGGCTGGAGCTGGAGATCACCGAAAGCGGCATCGTCCGCAATGAAAAGGACGCCATCGTGAAACTTACCGAACTGCACGAGATGGGGATAACGCTCTCGATAGACGACTTCGGCACCGGCTATTCGTCGCTGTCGAAACTCAAGGATTATCCCCTCGACACGCTCAAAATAGACAAGGCCTTCATCGATAATGTGCCGCAGGAGAAGCGGTCGGTGACCATCGTCATCTCGCTCATCAAGCTGGCCCACAACCTCGGATTCAAGGTGGTCGCCGAAGGGGTCGAGACGAAGGAACAGCTCGAGTTCCTCGTTCTGCACGGCTGTGATCAGTTCCAAGGCTACTTCTTCAGTAGACCGCTCACCGCCGAGGAATTCCAGCAGAAGCTGCAGCCGCAGGTGATAATGTCTTAGCTATTTTTCGGCACCGTATTTCAACACCGGTTTGCGTGCCGCCAGCGTTTCGTCGGGCCGTTTGATGTAGGTCTTGGTCGGAGCGTTCAGGATCGACTGCGGATCGCTTGCCGCCTTCTCGGCGATATCTTTGAGCGCATCGATGAAGCCGTCCATCGTCTCCTTGCTCTCGGTCTCGGTCGGTTCGACCATGAGGGCGCCGTGGACGATGAGCGGGAAGTAGACGGTCGGCGGATGATAGCCGCGGTCGATGAGCCCTTTGGCGACATCCATCGTGGTGACATGGTTGGGCATCAGCGAATCGTCGAAGACCGTCTCGTGCAGGGTATCGTTCGGATACTTCACATTATAAACACCCTTGAGCCGCGCCTTGATGTAGTTCGCGTTGAGGACCGCATGTTCGGCCACTGCGGCGATGTGTTCCTTACCAAGCTCCAGCAGATAGACATAGGCGCGCAGGGCGATGCCGACATTGCCGTAGAAGGAACGGACGCGCCCCATCGAATCTTTGAGGATCGCGAACTCGTAGCGGTCGCCGTTCTTGCGCACCACCGGATTGGGGAGGAATTCAACGAGGTGCTTGGCCACGCCCACCGGGCCCGAGCCGGGACCGCCGCCGCCGTGCGGGGTCGAGAAGGTCTTGTGCAGGTTGAAGTGCATCACATCGATCCCCATGTCGCCGGGACGGGCGACACCGAGTATCGCGTTGAGGTTCGCACCGTCGCCGTAGACGAGCGCGCCGGCATCGTGACACGCTTTGGTTATCGCGCAGATATCGGTCTCGAAGACGCCGAGGGTGTTCGGGTTGGTGAGCATGATCGCCGCCACCTCGTCGTTCAGCATCCCCTTGAGGCAGTCGAGGCATATCTTCCCGTCGGGACCCGATTCGAGGACGACCGCCTCGAAGCCGTTGACGGCGCAGGAGGCGGGGTTGGTACCGTGGGCCGAGTCGGGAATGATGACCTTTTTGCGCTTGAGATCGCCGCGCTTCTGGTGATACTTACGGACAACGCCCAGCCCGGTGTATTCGCCGTGGGCGCCAGCCGCCGGATTGAGCGACACCTCGGCGAACCCGCTGACTTCGGCGAGCATGTGCTGGAGGTCGTACATCATCTTGAGCGTCCCCTGCGCCCGGTCGAGCGGCGTTTCGGGGTGAAGATCGGCGAACGCGCTGAGGCGCGCCATCTTCTCGTTGATCTTCGGGTTGTACTTCATCGTGCAGGAGCCGAGCGGATAGAAGGTGTGGTCGATGCTGAAGTTGTAGGTCGACAACCGCGTGTAGTGACGCACCACATCGATCTCGGAAAGCTCGGGAAGATCGACCTCTTTCCGCCGCAGTTCGGCCGGGACGAGGTTCTCGGCGCCCGTCAGATCATCGGCGGGCAGCGAATAGGCGGCGCGGCCGGACCGCGAACGCTCGAAAATGATCTCCTCATGGAACTTGATATCGGTGAAACCGTTGGATGTATAGCTCATATCAGCCTCCTATGACCTTCGCGAGGGTTGTGGCGAAGCGCTCGGCGTCGGCGCACGAATGGAGTTCGGTCGTCGCCGCGATAAGGATGTTATCCAGCGCCGGATAGTAGCGCGACGCCGGGACGCCGGCGAGTATCCCCTCGGCCGCCATCTTCTCGACCACCGCGTCGGCTTTGACCGGCAGGAGGATCGCTATCTCGTTGTACGACGGGCCGGTGAAGGCGAGTTTCGCTTTGGTTTTGGCAAGCGCCTTGATGAGGCATTCTTTCCGCTTCAGGTTCATAAGCGCCACCTTGCGGAGTCCCTCTTTCCCCATCGTCGCGAGATACATCGAGGCGGCGAGCGCCATCAGCCCCTGATTGGAGCAGATGTTCGAGGTCGCCTTCTCGCGTTTGATATGCTGTTCGCGCGCCGAGAGGGTCAGAACGAAACATTCCTTCCCCTCGCGGTCGGCCGTCTTGCCGACGAGCCGTCCCGGCATCTTGCGGACATGATCGTTCCGGGTGGTGAAGAGCCCCACGCCCGGCCCGCCGTAGTTGAGCGGAATGCCGAGCGGCTGACCTTCGCCCACCGCGATGTCGGCGCCGAGTTCACCGGGAGCGGTGAGAATGCCCAGCGCGGTCGTTTCGATGACCGCCGGGATGAGCCACGCCTCGACCGCCTTGGCGGCTTTAGCGATGGCATGGATGTCCTCGATCACGCCGAACCAGTTCGGGTACTGGAAAAGGACCGCGACGGTATCTTTATCGATCTTCGCCAGTTCCTTGTCGGCGACCCGGCCGGTCTTGTGGTCGAATTCCATGAGGACCACCTCGCCGGTGAACCCTTCGAGGTAGGTCTTGAGCGTCTGGATGTAGTGCGGGTGGAGCGTCGAAGCGACCACGATGCGGGTCCGTTTTTTGCGGTCGTTGCGCAGCGCCATCATCACCGCCTCGGCCCCGGCGGTGGCGCCGTCGTACATCGAGGCGTTGGAGACATCCATCGAAAAGAGGTTCGCAATCATCGTCTGGAACTCGAATATGGCGCGCAGCGTACCCTGACTCGCCTCGGGCTGGTAGGGGGTGTAGGCGGTATAGAACTCGCTGCGGATAAGCATCTGGTCGATGAGCGACGGAGCGTAGTGGCGGTAACAGCCGCCGCCGAGGAACGACAGCATCGCGGCGCCGGTGTTCTTTTCGCCGAGTTCGGCCATATGCCGCTCGATCTCCATCTCGCTCATCGCCGCGGGCAGGGCCGGCGGCTCTTTGAGCAGGACATTCTGCGGAACGCACTTGAACAGGTCGCGGACCGAACCGACGCCGATGGCAGCGAGCATTTCCTTCACCTCGGCCGGCGTGTTCGGAAGATATCTCATCATGACAGCCTCCTGAAAAAAAGGGGAGAGCCATAACGCCCTCCCCGTTCGCGGATTTCCTTACGGGAGGGACGCGCTAGTCGCCCAGCTCCTCAAGTAGCTTCTCGTACTCCTCGCGGCTCATGAGCGCCTTGAAATCGTCGGCGCTTTTCGCCTTGATCTCGTACAGCCACCCTTCGCCGTAGGGGTCGGAGTTGATGATCTCGGGATTCTCGTTGAGAATGTCGCCGTTCTCCAGCACCACCGTGCCGCCGATCGAATTGTAGACATCCTCGGACGATTTGACCGTCTCGATGACGCAGCCCGGCTCATCCTTGTCGAGATCGTCGTCGATATGCGGCAGTTCGACATAGGTCACATCGCCGATGTGCTTCGCCGCGTAGTCGGTGATCCCGATGCGGAATTTGTTGCCGCCGAGATCCTTCGCCCATTCATGCGTTTTGGTGTACCGCAGATCGTTGGGTACGATGTAGTTCGCCATGGTGTTTCTCCTTACATACCGTGTATCACAGGAATGAATCCATTTTTTTGCGTGAAGTCCCTTTCCAAAGCGGGTTGTCCATCACCTTCGCGGCGAATTCGGCCCCCTGAGCGTTCTTGAGCGTCAACGCGTCGCCCGTTTTCAGTGCGCAGGTGGTCCGGATGAAACCGGCCGGTTTTTTGTCAAGCGATACGGCGAGGATGTCGCTGGTCACTTCGCCGCATTCCTTACCGCCGACGACGGCATGCGCATGGGAACCGGGCTTGCGCCGCCCTTCGACGATGACCGGATAGACGAAGTATTTTCCGCGGTTGGCCAGAAGCGCCGACTTGCCGATGAACTCATGGTCGTAGTTGATCGCGAATTCCCACGGCGTCCCGACCGCCGGGAGGGTCGGCCCGATCTCGTGGCCGTGGAGCGGGAGTCCCGCCTCAAGCCGCAGAGTATCGCGCGCTCCGAGCCCCGCCGGGGTGATGCCGAACTCGGCGCCAGCCGTCATGAGGGCGTCCCAGAGTTTCTTCGTCTCGTCTATCGGGCAGTAGATCTCAAAGCCCACTTCGCCGGTGTAGCCGGTGCGCGACAGCAGACATTTGACCCCACCGATCATGATCTCGGGAATGAAACGGAAGAACTTGAGCTCGGCCAGCTTCTCTTTGCCCACCAGTTTCGCGACCACTTTGGGCGCCGTCGGCCCCTGCAGGTCGAGCTTGCCGGTCGCCGGTCCGATGTTCTCTATCTTCACATCGCCCGACTGATGTTTCTTGAGCCACGCAAGGTCGCCATCCTGCGTCCCGGCGTTCACTACGAGCATCCAGTGGGTGGCGCTAAAGCGGTAGACGATGCAGTCGTCGACCACGCCGCCCTCTTCATTGAGCATGAAATTGTACATCGCCTGCCCGTCGACCATCGCCGTGATGGCGTTACTGAGAAGGCGGTTCCAGAAGGCAAGGGTATCCTTGCCGGTAACGATGAATTCCCCCATGTGGCAGATGTCGAAAATACCGCAGGCTTCGCGGGTCGCGATGTGTTCTTTGAGCTGGCCCGTTTTGTACCAGAGCGGCATGCTCCATCCGCCGAAGTCACCGATCGTGGCCCCCAGGTCCCGATGGGTGTCGAACAGAGGCGTTTTGTTCATCAGGTGGTCTCCTTTGTGACCGGACAATAAGCATTCGTCGGGTTTATAGTAGATGGATACCCCTTTTGCAAGAATTTTAGATTTTTTTCCGCCGGTCGGTCCAGTGCTGCAAAAGGGTCAGCGCGGCGGGGTAGACGATCAGCGAAGATACCGCCACGGTGGTGATGGCGATGGAGGCCATGACGCCGATGGAGGTGATGCCCCGGTGCGATCCGTAGGCGTTGCTCGCAAAGCCGATGAAGTTGGTGACCACCGTCAGCAGCACCGCACCGCCGGTCATCTGCATGACGAAGGGAAGCCGGTCGGCACCCTCTTCTTTATACCGGCTATATATATGGATACAGTTGTCTATGGCGATACCGATGATCGTCGGCATGATCACCATGTTGAAAAGATTGAACTTTATCCCCGCGACGAAGGCGACGCCGACCATCCACAGGATGCCGGTCAGGAAGGGGGCGAACACGATGAGCGCCGACCGGAAGGAGCGGAACACGAACAGCAGGACGAGGAACACGGTACTGAAGGCGAGCAGGACCGCCAGCGGCACATCGCGGTCGAGGACCTTCTTGATGTTCGCCGTCAGCAGGTAGGAGGCGAAGAGCTCGTAGTTCTTCTGTTTCCCGTGGATGATCCCGTAGGACTCCTTCAGTTCCAGTACGCTCTTCACATTCGACTTGTTGCCGACGAAGGTGACGGTGACGAATTTGCCCCAACTGCCGTCCTTCTCCCGCAGTTTATCTTTTATCCAGCCGGGCAGTTTATCGGCCTCCAGCGGGCCATCGAGCGAAAGAAGCGGCATGATATCCTTTTCGACCCGCGCTTTCTGCGCGTCGCTCAGCAGATTCATCTTCCGCTCCAGCATCCGCTTGATGCGGGCGATGGTGGCGAGTTTCTCCTCCTGATCGGCCGGCACGAAGGTATAGAGCGAGGTCACCGTTTTGATGGTCCCCCGTCTCTTGTCCTTTCCCTGCTCTTTTTTCAGGGCGAGGAGCGTCTCGGTCACCTCCTTCGCCTCCTCCAGCGAATCGGTCAGGTAAAAGGCGGGCATTCCCTGCGAACTGGGGTTGTGCGGCTCAAGACGCACCGCGTCGACATAGCGGTTGTAGAGTCGGGTCGGGTCGTATTTGCTTTCGAAGGTGAGTTTGTCGAGCTGGTATTCGAACGGAATGAAGAAGATCGCCCCGATCGAGAAGAAGAGCGCCGCGACCGGTATGAGCATCAGGACCGGCCGCTTCACCAGAAAGAGATAGGCGGTGCCGAGGAACGGGACGGGGCGCGGCCCCACCTTGATATCGAAGAGCCGCTCTATCGAGAAGACGAGCGTCGGCAGGAGGATGAAGATGGAGAGTATCGAGGTGGCCAGCCCCGCCGAGGCGACCATGCCGAAGTCGGCGAAGCCCTTGAACGGGATGAGCGCCAGCGTCGCGAAGGCGAGAACCGATATCGAGGCGCTCGAGATCAGCGGATAAGCCATGTTCTCGTAGACCTTGACCAGCGTTTCGAGCGGGTCCTTCTCCTCTTTCTTGTGTTCGCAGTACCGCGAGAAAAGGTGGATGGCGTTCTCTATGCCGATGCCGAAGAGCATCGCGAAGCTGAAGGCCGAGATGAGATTGAAGGTCCCGATGACGATCTGCGCCGCGACGATGCCGGTGACCACGCCGAAAATAAGCGGGAAGAAGATGACCGGTATCGCCCAGAAGGAGCGGTAGTAGATGACGATCACACCGATGAGCAAGAGCAGACAGACCAGTATCGATCCGAACAGATCGGACTGGATCGCCTCGACCTCCTGTATCCGGTGACGGTAGTAGCCGCCGACCTCCGCCTCGACGCCGTATTTTTTCGGATCGACCGCCGCTATACGCGCATTGAGGAAATCGACCAGCCGCCGCGAGGCATCGATGTTCATGTCGCCGCCCGCCGGCCGCACCTGCAGGGCGATGTACTTGTCGTTCTCGGCGTTCAGGTAGCGCTGGATGCTGTTCTTCCCCTTGGCGTCGGCGATCTTGTCGAGTATCTTGTCGATCTCTTTGTCTATCGTGCCGTCGTCGGTGTTCTGCGCCGCCGCATCGTCCACAGGTTCTTCATCGTCCAGCGATAGCCCCTTCTCGACCTCCTGCGCGATCCGGTCGCGCACCTCCTGTTCGGCGGCGTTGAGGTCCTCCAGCGGAACATAGAGGAGGGCGTGATCCTCCAGATAGGTCACATCGCGTTCGAACTCGACGAAACGGACCAGTTCGCTCTTCTCGATATCGGCCTTAAGCGCCGCGAGGAAGGCGATGTTCTTCTCCTTGGTGTCGCTGTGGGAGACTATCTCGGCGGTCGAATAGCCGCCGATGCGGCCGGAAAGTTTTTCCAACTGTTGGACCACCGGGTCGGAGCCGCGGAAGAGCGCCTTGAGGTCGCTGTCGAACCGGAAGTTATGGGAAAGCCAGTGCAATTGGAACGCGAGCAGGCAGGAAAAGAGGAATAAAAGCAGGAACGAATAGCGTCGGCAGAAGAGCAACGCCGTCCGGAGTGTCCGCTTCAGAAAGGGGCGCATCGATAACCTCAAAAAGCTTCGGTGCAGTATAGCCGGGGAACGGAGAAAAGCAACGGAACGGCGATTTTGTTCTTGCATCATTGCGCGCCGTCGCCTATACTCCGCCCCATGATGACCGGAACGAACCACATACCGCTCGCCGCGGCGGGCGGCGAAGGGATCCCCGACCAACCGGGGGTCTATCTCTTCGTGAACGACGCCGACATACCATTATATATAGGTAAGGCGATCAGCCTGCGCGGTCGCGTCCGGCAGTATCTTTCGGGACAGGATACCCGGCCGCTCATACCGCTCATGCTCGGCGAAGCGGCAGCGCTCCGATTCATCATCGTCCGCGACGGCACCGAGGCGCTCATCCTCGAGAACCGGCTCATCAAAAAACACCGCCCGCGCTACAATATCGACCTCAAGGACGACAAGAGTTACCCCTACCTCGCCTTTACCCGCGAGCAGTTCCCGCTCCTCATCGTCACCCGCAAACCGCACCGTAAATACCGGTACATCCGCGGCCCCTTCACCGATGTGAAACTCCTGCGCCGCTTCCGCCGGGCGCTCCTTGCCTGCTATCCCCTGCGCCGCTGTCTCAAACTGCCGAAGAAGGCCTGCCTCAACTACCAGCTCGGCCTCTGCCCCGCCCCGTGCGAAGGTCATATCTCCGCGGCCGACTACGACCGGCGCGTCAAACAGGTCGTCGCCCTTATCGAAGGCCGCGGCTGGCAGGAATTCGGCGCGACGCTCACCGCCGAGCTTACCCGCGCGGCATCCGAACTCCGTTTCGAAAAGGCGGCGGAACTGCGCGATATCCTGCAACTGCTTCCCGAACTGAAGAAACGGTTCGGCATCGATCCGGGGCGCGACGCCGCGACCGACGCCTTCTATTTCTCGTTCGACCGCCGCCGCCTGTCGGTAACGGTGGGGCGCTACGAAGAGGGGACGATCACCGAGATCTACCACTTCGGCCAACCGTTGGAGGAGGATGAGAAGAGCGCCGCCGCCCGCGCGGTCGCTTCTTTTTACGAACACCGTGACCCGGCCGACACCATCGCGATCCACCCCGACGGCCTGCTCGACGCCGACATCCTCGGCGGCATTCTGGAGCGGCCGGTGCGCATCGCCGCACTTCCCGCCGCCGCATGGACCCTGCTTGCCCGCAACCATGCCCACGACAAGGAACGGCTCGTTCGCTCCGGCGCCACCGACCCGGTGGTGTTGGAAAAACTCGCGGCGCTGACGGGGAGCACGGTGAGCTCCATCGTCTGTCTCGACATATCGACCCTACACGGGGTCCACACCATAGCGGGCGCCGTCTGGTGGGAAGCGGGGAACTTCGTGACGAAACTCTACCGCCGCTTCACGATGAAAAGCGTCACGGGGCAGAACGATTTCGCCTCCATCGCCGAGGCGGTCAGCCGTTTCCGCGTTCACTGGGAGGCGGGCGACTGGCCTACTCCGTCGCTCCTGCTCATCGACGGCGGTCAGCCGCAGTTGCGCGCCGCAGACCCCGCAAGCGGCGGCACCGTCCCGCTCCTCGGCATCGTCAAGGACCGGCGCAAAGATCGCGGCGGCGAAAAACTGGTCACCCCCGACGGCAATGAGATCCTGCTCGACGACGATCCGCTGTCACTCCTCCTCAAACGGCTCCGCGACGAGGCGCACCGCTTCTCGATAACGGCCAACCGCGCGGCGCGGCGACGCGACATCGGGCCGCTTTTCGGCGGCACCCCCGGCATCGGACCGGCGCGCGAAAAGGCGTTACTGGAACAATTCGGGACGGTGGAGCGGATACGGATGGCGACCGTGGAGGAACTGAAGGCGGTATCGGGCCTTACGGCGCGGACGGCCGAAGCGCTCTGGGAGAACCTGCATGAGCCTTCGCGTAAAGCTTCGGCCCACAAGTAGGGAAAAAGGGCTGATCAGGCCTTGCGCAGACCGTTGACGAAGAAGGCGAACACCACCTCGGACTCTTTGCCGATATCGGCTCCTTTTATCCGCTGACTCTTGTAGTACCGTAGCGATCCCATCATGATCGATATCAGCATATAGGTCCCCTTGAGCGGATCGTACGAAAGCTTTTCGCTCTGCAGGAACGCCTTCACCTGCTCCTCAAGTAAGGTGCGGAACTTCTTTATCTTCTCCGTCACCTTGATCTCACCCGAACCCCAGTAGCCGATGCCGCTGTCGCTGAAGATGAGCGAGAAGGAATCGATGTTCTTGTAGAGGTAGGTCATCAGCGTCACCACATGCATCTTGAGCCGCATCTCGGCGTTCATACTGGCCGGAAAGGGCTTCTCGAAGGTCTCGAGCAGTTCGTCGGCGATGAGTTCCAGACTCAGGTGGATGATCTCTTCCTTCCCCTTGAAGTAGTGGTAGAGCGTCGGCGCGGTGATATCCATCCGTTTCGCGATGAGTTGCATGGTGATGTGGCGCAGATCCTTCCCTTCGCTGAGCAGTCCCTTCGCCGTTTTTACGATCTCCAATTTCAACCGGTCCTTCATGTTCTCCTCCTGTTAAGGGTCTTCAAACATTATCTAATTGTATACGGAAGAACTTAAGAAAAGGCAAATTTATTTTGCTGATGAAGCGCTTCCTGCGGCCTGCCGGAAAAAAAGGTTGACAAAGGGGATGCCGCCGATATTATTGCCAGCGCGTTTTTTTACAAGCGAGTGGGCCGGTAGCTCAGTAGGTAGAGCATCTGACTTTTAATTAGGTGGTCCTGGGTTCGAATCCCCGCCGGCTCACCACTTATTAGGGCGACCCCATCGTCTAGCGGTTAGGACGCCGGCCTTTCACGTCGGTAGCACCGGTTCAAATCCGGTTGGGGTCGCCACTTTTTTTATCTTTCCGTTCAATAGGGCGCGATAAATCGTGCCCCTACAGGTTGGATCTTCCACTCAACATTCACGGTATTCTATATCTCACCACCACTTCGGCATAATCGACGGCGACCTCGGAGAGTTGTGTCGCGATCCCGTTGGGATGGACCGGCGCGACGGCAAGGTTGATGGTCTGTTGGCCGCCGATAAGCAGACGGGCTATCTCGTCAGGATCATTGGTCGCCCATGAGATCAGGTCGGGCGCTTCCGCCGCATTGCTGCCGGTATCAAGAAGCCGCCACGCGCCGGGGTGACCGTCCCACACCCACAGGTCGGCGCCATCCTGTCCGGCGGCGCTGTAGGCCGAACCGCCCGCGACGAGGTTCACCGCCAGCGAGACCAGTTCTTCGCCGTTTGCCTGCGCACTCGCGAAGCGGACCGCGAAGAGACCGGCGGGGCGCACCCCGGTCCCGCTGTTCCATTTCCAAGTGTCGTCGTAGAGGTCGCTCCCCTTCCTTCCGCCGAAAACAAAACCCTGTTCATGGACCGTGTCGTATGCCATCGCGCTGAACTCGCGGCCGAGCGGGTTGCTCCCCGTAGGCGTCCGCTTCTCCCAGTGGTTGGTCGTAGCGTCCCATTCCCAGATATCCTGCTGATCATTCTCTCCGCCATAAAGCACTGTTTTGTGCCGGGCGGTATCGTATGCCATAACATGCCTGCTCTTGTACCCCGGTCCGGGCCCGACCAGATCGTATTTGAACCATGTGCCGGCGCCGAGTCCGCCACCATCGCCGTCCCATTCCCAGAGATCCTGATAGCCGAGGGTCCCGCTCCCGCCATACATCATGACCACGCCGCGATCGCTGTCGTAGGCCATGCTGAACATCCTCCGCGCCTCCGGGATATCTCCCGCGGTGGGCGTACGGTCGATCCAGACACCGGCCGTACCGTTCCATTCCCAGATATCGTTCATGTAGTGCATGACCGAGCCGTCGTAGTAATAGCCGCCGAAGACGACCGCCGCGCCGCGCGACACATCGTAGACCATGGCGTGCTGATTGCGGACCGAAGGACAGGTGGTCGCGGTGCAGACGGTACAGTGCGGATAGCCGGTGCAGTCGGTCGGGTCGGTCCTTTTGTCCCACGCCGTCCCGTCCCATTCCCAGGTGTCCTGCAGGCTGTCGGATTCACCATCGCCGCCGAACAGTACCGTTACCTTGTTCGCCTTGTCATAGGCGAGGGCATGAAGGTCGCGCACCGGCGGCCGATCGGCCGGAAGGATATCCATCTCGATCCAGCGTTCGGTGGCGGTGTCCCATTCCCATGTATCGTTGATACGCGCCGGGCCGCCATGCCCGCCGAACAGCACGATCCTGCCGCGGTCGCTGTCGTAGGCGATCGCGTTGGCGAAACGCTCCGGCGGCTTACTGGTTGAGGGATTGCGATCGATCCATGTGCCCGCGTCACCGTCCCATTCCCAGAGATCGTCCCAGTAATGGCTTTCGGCCCATCCGCCGAAGAGAAGTATCCGCCCCCGGGCGTCGTCGCAGGCCATGGCATGTTCGAACAGGCCGCCCGGCCGGGTGACGGCATCGGTCCGTTCGGTCCATATCCCCTTCTGCTGATCATCGTCCCACGCCCACTCCCATAGGTCGTCGTAGGTCACCGCAGCATCCCTGCCGCCGTACAGCACGATTCTTTCGCGCGAGCGGTCGTAGACGATGCTGTGGTCGTGGCGACTCTCCGGTTTCAATTCGGCGGTGGTCCGGTCGGTCCAGATCATCTTCTCCAGATCGGTGTCCCAGCGCCATTCCCAGATATCGTTGAAATAGGTATCAGGGGAACCGCCATATGTTTTCCCGCCGAACATCATCATGACACCGCGGGTGCTGTCGTAGACCATTTCGGGCGTTATCCGCGCCGGCGGCGGAGCGGACTCGTCGGTGCGCTCATCCCAAGTTCCCGTCTCCCCGTCCCATTCCCACACATCATTCAGATTCATCCCCGCATAGCCGCCGAACATCACCACCTTCCCGCGCCGGCTGTCGTAGGCTATGGCGGCGTAGTAGCGGGCGCCCGGCCAGTCGCCGGTGATCGGTCGTTCGGTCCAGGTCCCCGCGTTGCCGTCCCATTCCCACACATCGTTCATCATCCCTTCGGCGCCGCCGCCGCCGAACACCATCACGGTGCCGCGTCTGCTGTCGTAGACCATGCCGTGCATATAGCGGGCGCTGGGGTTGACCCCGACGGGTGTCCGGTCGGTCCATAGCTCCTTTTCGCCGTCATATTCCCAGATCTCGCCGGAGATCATCCCTGCGGTACTCCCGCCGAAGAGGACCATCGTCCCGCGGCCGCTGTCGTAGACCATGGTGTGTTCCGCACGCGCGCTGGGACTCACGCTGTCTCCGGTCCGGTCGGTCCATGACTGCTCCGCCGTCCGCATCATATGCTCGCCGCCGATCCACGCAAGAGAACCGTACTCCTCCTGCGTCGCTTCGCGGGCGATGGTCGGGTCCTGCGTCAGGCCGGAGAGCCACCGCGGCGTCTTGGTGAAGAGGTGCGGGTTCTCCATGGTGCTCCCCGCTATCTTGTGGCCGGTCGTGGCGGTCCATTCGATGTCGTTCACCCGTATCATCGAACTATGGTTGCACGCGCCGTCCCACGCGACCAAGTATACCTGCGTCCGGTCGGAGCCGTCGAGTTTCATCTCGGGGAAGGTGCCAGCGACGACGGTCGCCATCCCTATCTTGACCGACTGCTCCGGGACCGGGACGGGACCCATTTCGTAGGCGACCGCCACGACGGTGTCGCCGTCGACCGCGTCGCTGCCCGCCGTGATGCTGAAATACTTGGCGCCGCCGTTGGCTCCCCACGGAATGCGCCGGTAGATCACCTTGCCGGCCGTCATGACATCGGGTGCGCCCGGAATGGCGACATCGACCGAAAGGCTCGGACTCACCGTCGGGGTGATGGTCGCCTCGTTGCCTACGCGGTCGGTCAGCGTCACGGTGAAGGTATGCTCCCCTTCGGTCGTCAGGCCGCTCACGGCGGCGGCATAGACCATCACATACTCGCCCGACTCGCGGTCGTCGTAGGTGAAGGGTATCTCCTGCATACCCAGCGCGGCGGTCACCTCGTCGGCCTGCGCCCCGGCGAGCGGCTCGCTGACGGCGAACTGTGCCCGGATGGCGGTGCCGTTGGTCACCTCGGTCACCTGCGCGGCAACGAGCGGACAGCCCGTGGGCGGCGTCAGCGTGAAGAAGGCGGTGCCGGTGACAGCGGGCGGCAGGAAGTCGTACACGAGGCTCTTCGAGTCGAAGTCGCCGTTCCCGGCATCGTCGCCGGTGGTCACCTTCGCGAGGTCGCCCTCCATCCGCGGATCGGTTCCGGCGGCGATGTCGACGACGGTCGCGGCACAGATATAGGACGGTCCCGCGTAGGCGGTGCAGTTCCCCGCCGTGATGTCGGTGTCACCCAGTTCGACCGCGATGGTGTCGGCCGCCTCCGAGAGCGAGAACGATATCTTCATCTCCTTGTAGCCGGTCACTGCGCTGAAGGTCGTCTCGTCGGCCGCGCACGGGTCGTCGGTCGCGTCGTCGCGGCAGACATGGAGGTCGGCTATCGCCGGGATGGTGAGGTCTATCGTGAAGGAACCGACATTCGGGTCGGCGACCGGGTTCCCGGCGTCGTCGTTCGCCGCGAGGGTGAGGGCGTACTCTTTCTCGGTCTCGGTCCCCTCCACCGGGTACTCGTAGGTGAACCGCTGCGGGTCGCTCCCGTCGTCGGTCCGGGTGAAGACAAGTCCGTCGCCGCCGAAGAGCGCGCCGGTCACCGGTTCGTCGAATATCACGAGCACCTGCACCGTGGCACCCTCTTTCGCGTCGGCCGGGGTGACCAGTCTGCTCACCATGCGCGGCGCAGTGCGGTCCACATATATCGTGCCGCCGGAACTGGTCGTGCCGTTGGCGCTCGCGTCGGTCAGCGCGATGCTGATCGTCTCGATGCTGTCGGCGCCGGTGCCGCCCGCGGTGTAGGTGCATTCGTAGTCGAGTCCGTCGTCCGTGATGCAGTCCGTCGTCGTGCCACCCACCTTCACCACGACGCTGTCGCCCGTGTCATTCATCGGTTCGTCGGCGGTGAAGGTTATCGTCGCGTCGTCGCCCGGCTTGATGCGGTCGGGGGTGACGCTCACGATGCCGGTCACCTCGGGGATACTGCTGTCGCTGATGATGCCGGAGACTGAGACCTGCGTCGCCGCATGGCCGGTGGTGTCGGCGCCGTCGGCGGTCAGGTGATAGGTGTCGTCGGCGAGCGTGGGATAAGTGTAGATGTAGGAAAGTCCCTGCGTCTCGGTATCGCTCGGTGCGATGGGGTTGTTCCCGCTGTCGAGTAGCGCGACGGTCGGGTTCCCGTTCAGTGCCTCCGAGGCATTGATGGTGACTTGGAGTGTTTCAGCGGCATTCAAGGTCTTGTCGCCCGGGACCACCTGCGCGGTGAGCGTCGGTACCGTCCTATCGACATACACCGTGCCCGCCGTCGTGCTTACCGCGTTCCCCGCCGCATCGGCGTAGGTGACGGTGAGCGGCTCGACGCTGTCATCTCCGCTACCGCCCGCCGTGTAGGTGCAGGTGTAGGGGCCGGTACCGGTGCAGGCGACGCCGTTGAGTTTCACATTCTCTATCGCCTCGCTCGGGGCGTTCACGGTGACGGCTGCGCTCCCCGTGCCGCTGATGCGCGCCGGGGTTGGCGTTCCGATCGTCGCGGTCGGGTAGGTGATGTCGGCGGTGTAGATCTTCGTCACGGCGGGATCGGTCGTGTTGCCCACGAGGTCGGTCGCCACCGCACTCACCGTGTGCTCACCGTCGGTGAGGTCGGGGGTGTAGACCCATGAGTTCCCCTGCTTCGTACCGGTGAGGGGGTCCCCGTCGAGCGTCACCGCCGGGTCACCATCCAGCGACTCCGAGGCGTTGACGGTGATGATGAGTTGGTCGGCGGCGTTGTAGCTGTTCTTGTTTGTCGTCACGGTGAGGGCCGGTTTGGTGCGGTCCACATATATCGTGCCGTGGGAACTGGTCGTCCCGTTCGCGCTCGCGTCGGAGAGCGCGACGCTTATCGTCTCGATGCTGTCGGCGCCGGTCCCGCCCGCCGTGTAGGTGCATTCATAGGCGAGGCCGTCGCTCGTCGTGCAGTCGGCGGTCGCCGTGCCTACCTTCACCGTGACCGTGTCACCGGTGTCGTTCATCGGTTCGTCGGCAGTGAAGGTTATCGTCGCGTCGTCGCCCGGCTTGATGCGGTCGGGGGTAATGCTCGCGGTGCCGGTCACTTCGGGAATTGACGAGTCGCTGACGATGCCGCTTATCGCTATCTGCGTCGCCGCGTGGCCGGTGGTGTCACTGCCGTCGGCGGTCAGGTGGTAGGTCCCGTCGGTGAGCGCCGGATAGGTATATATAAAGGATAGGCCCTGCGTCTCGGTGTCGGTCGGCGCTATCGGGTTATTCGTGCTATCGAGGAGTTGGACCGTCGGCACGGCGGTGAGTTCCTCGGAGACATTGATGGTTATCTGCAATGTTTCCGAGGCATTAAGTGTCTTGTCGCCGGGGACCACCTGCGCGGTGAGTGTCGGATTCGTCCTATCGACATAGACTGTCCCTGCCGTGACGATGGTCGTGTTCCCGACCGCATCGTCGAAGGTGACGGTCAGCGTCT
>CAYPQK010000027.1:0-31803 GCA_964412895.1 uncultured Spirochaetales bacterium | reverse complement strand
GCATTCGGCCGCCCAATGGTCGTGCCGGTCGCGGTGTAGGGCAAGGCATCTATTGCGATGGTGTTTCCGCAGACACCAAAAATGAGTTCACCGGCGCAAGTACCATTCAAACAGATGTCGTTTTCGGTAAGGGCATTGGCGTCGTCGCAAACATTCCCATTAACGCCGGTAAAGTCTTCGGCGGGGCAGAAGATATCGAGTCCAGTACAGTATTCAGTGGTGTCACAATCGCCGGTCGAAGTGCGACATGGCGTCGTGTTCGTCAGCAGTTCATCATTGGGACAGTCGTCGTTCACACCGTCGCAATTCTCAACCGCATCGCACACGCCGATCGCCGGACGGCATTCACTGGTAAGCTTCATATCGGTCGGACAATCCTTGTTCGTACCATCGCAGTATTCGGTCACATCACAGACATCCGCTGAGGCACGACATGCAACCGTATTTGCTACGCGCACATCGATTGGACAACTCTTACTTGTGCCGTCGCAGTTCTCGGCAACATCGCAATCGCCATCCTTCGCACGGCATTCGACCGTGGCAAGCGCTACACCGTCCTCGGGACAGCTGGGCAAGAAGCCGGTACACTGCTCGGCAATGTCGCACGAATCAGTCGATGCGCGGCATTCGGTACTCGATGTCTTGAACCCGTCAGTCGGGCATTCCTTTTTCTTCCCATCGCAGTTCTCGGCCACATCGCAGACGCCACCCTGAGCACGGCATTCGACCGTGGCAAGCGCCACCGCGTCGGCCGGACAGTTGATCTCGCTGCCGGTACAACTTTCTGCCACATCGCAATCGCCCGTTTTCGCGCGGCATTCGGTATCGACCACCGCATAGAGATCGAGCGGACAATCGACGCCCGCACCGGTGCAGTATTCGGCTACATCACACGAACCGGCAGCGGCACGGCACTCCACCGTCGCATCTACCAGCACATCGGGTGGACAATCATCATTGACGCCATCACACTTCTCGACGACATCGCAGATATCCACCGCCGGACGACATTCGCTTGAAAGTTTCACATCGGCCGGACAGTCATTGTTCACTTCGTCACAGAACTCGGCGGTATCACAAACTCCTTTTGCTGTGCGACATTCCACAGTGGCAGGCTCTTTAATGTCCTCACATTCAGTTGACACTCCATTGCAATAATCGGGCACATCACAACTACCTGCCGCATCTCGGCATCTCAATCCCACATTTCCTGGAAGATTTGAACAGGTGCCATCACCATTCACCGCGCAGGAATCAACGGTGCAGAGGTTGCCGTCGTCACAAGTTGTTGACTTACAACAGACGCCGTCAACACACTGACCGTTCAGACATTGTTCGTTTCCTGCACAGTTCTCACCTACTTGTAGGTAATATATAAACCGCGCCATAACTCTACCTGTAAGCATTTCGGGAGCATCATCATAATGTGAGTATACAAGCAAAGCCTTATTATTGGCGAATTGAGAAACAGCAGGAGCAACCTCGTTCTGTTGGTCTGCAGAAAGGAGCATCTCTGAACCTAACAAGAGTCCCCCCTGTGACACCTTCTGACCATATATGTTGTAATTTTTTGCCCCAGCCCGCTGGTCCTCCCAGACTACCAAATGGTTGACCCCATCAAAGATTATTGCTGGATTATATTGGCTTCCGGACGACGAACTTATGAGAATGCCATCAATATCAAGCACAACACCTGCGGTTGAAATACGGGCACCGTATATATCATCGGAAAGCCAACCATTTCTATTGTCACTCCAAACCACAAAATAGTTATTTCCATCAAAGGCTATTGCAGGGCCAGATTGCCACAACACCTTGGTGCTGATAGCTATACCATCCCAGATGCCATCAAGTACCATACCGCTTGTCGAAACACGGGTACCGTATATGTCACTATCATTGTTAGAACGTAGATCTCTCCAAGCTACAAAATAATTGTTCCCGTCAAAAACGATCGCCGGATATCCTTGCTCCTGTACTTCGATGTTAATGGGGAAGCCATGGGTGTTTAATACTGTTCCTGCAGTTGAGACACGGGCGCCATAAATATTGACGTCGCTTGATCCTGTTCGTCCATCCATCCATACTACAAGATAGTTAATTCCGTCAAAGGCTAGTGCGGGAACACTCTGGTGATAGTTCTCATTACTGATCGCAATACCGCCTAGATCAAGCACCGATCCGTCTGTTGTGACTCGAGCTCCGTAAATATCGGAATAACGGTAAGGAGACTTTTTATATCGATAATCTTCCCAGACAACGAAATAATTGGCTCCATCAAAGGCTATTGATGGAGATGTTTGATCAAATGGTGCCGTACTGATGGCTATGCCGTTCGCATCTAGCAACGAACCTGTGGCCGAAAGGCGTGCACCGTAGATATCATAATCAATACCGTTTCTCCCATCCTTCCACACAACAAGATAGTTTGTTCCATCAAAAGATATCGCTGGTTTTTGCTGATTGTTCGCCGTAGTGCTGACAGCAAGTCCACCAGTATCAATCAAGTTGCCCGCAGTCGAAACGCGAGAACCGTGAATGGCGGAATAGTTGTCATTTCTATAGTCTGTCCAGACGACGAAACAGTTAACACCGTCACAGGCTATTGCTGGATATTCTTGATCATACGGCGCAGTACTGATTGCCACACCATCTGTATCGAGCACAGCGCCCGAGGTTGAAACACGTGCGCCATAAACATCATGATTGTCCAAATCATCGTCATTTCGAGCATCTATCCACGCTACAAGATAGTTAATTCCATCAAATGATATCTCCGGGCAATATTGACTCTTGAGCGAATTGCCGATGATAATATTTTCGGTATCAAGGACGATGCCTGCGGTCGAAACACGCCTACCGCCTATGTTTTCATGTATATACAAGCCCGACCATACTACAAGATAATTGGTACCATCAAAAGCTAATGCAGGAAAGTCTTCTGATCCTCCTACAGAGCTAATGGCGATACCATTTACATCAATAAGCTCTCCTGCGGTTGAAACACGGGCACCATAAATATCAGAATAAGAACCATCAGTTCGTAGATTTTCCCACACCACAAAATAATTAACCCCGTCAAAGGCAATTTTGGGATATTTCTGGTCGTATGGCTCAATGCGGACAGCGACACCATTAGTGTCAACCACAGAACCCTCTGTTGAAATACGGGTGCCATAGATATCATAATTAGTCCCATTTCTTTTATCCATCCATACGGCGAAATAATTTATCCCATCAAAGGCAAGCTCTGGATACTCTTGATAATTTGACGCTACACTGATGGCGATACCTTCTGGTTCCAGCACAATTCCTGCGGTCGAAACGCGCGTTCCATAAATATCCTCATTGATGTTCCTTTCATCTTGCCAAATGACAAGATAGTTGGTTCCATCAAAGGCAATTGCAGGATATAGTTGACGCTTTTCTGTAGTACTGATAGCAATTCCACTTATATCAAGCACGGCACCTGTGGTTGAAATGCGCGTGCCATATATGTCAGGATAAAGGAGGTCGTTTCGATAATCCTCCCACACTACGAGATAGTTTGTCCCATCGAAAGACACTGCCGGATGGTCGTGTTTTTCTAGTGCCGGAGCCCATACCGGCTCATCCATACCAAATTCGGGGCCAATGACGGGATCAAGGATGGCGGGATAGGCAGAACCCTCGATGACCGACCGTGGCACGGTGAGAGAGATCATTCCGTGCCGCCACTGCGGAACGATGGTCGTCTCTACGCCGTTGGCATCTATCCAAGTGCCGATGCCGTAACGAAAGCCAAGCTTACTCCCCTTCTCGGCAAAGTGCAGACCATTGTCGGTCGCACCGATATAATCAACTCCATCAACCGCGACCGATATCGTCAGGTCACCAGTCGTTTCAGGCTTCTTTGCAAATCGCCAATTCTGTTCAACGCCGTTCTCGGTGTTCTTCAGTTCTTCGACCACATCACCGCGAACCAGTTCAAGATGGGCCTTATCGTTGGTCCTCATCCGGGGAACCGGAAAGCCTAGCGTTCTGAAGGAGGCCGCCTTACCCATCATCGGCTTTTCCCGTTCACGGTGCTCCATCCGCTCCATTTCTTCGCGCGGGTCGCGCCGTTCTGCGCGAGCCATATCCCTTTTCCCGTTCGGGTAATGAACTGGCGTAACACTGAACGAACCGTCCTGCGTCACCTTCACCGCATAGTTCGTGTCGCCGCCTTCAAACAAGCCATCTTTCTCACGGAAGGCAAAGTGTACCTGCCGCATGACCCCGCCGATATCGAAGGGAGCTGACACATTTCCCGAAACTGGTTGCGTTGGTTCAACGACTCCACTCACCGGCGCATCTTTTTCCCACGCGAATTCGGGCGGGGTGAGGTTGGCGGTGGCTGGTGAGGCGGCCGACGGCATCTCGCCGCCGCAGGAGGCAAGAACGAGCGCAATAAGTGTAAGAAGTATGTTCCGCATGGATCCGCCCCCGTTCGACAATATATTAGAACACCATTGTGCAGCCGCAGCCAATGCTGAGAACCTCATGTTTGCCGTTGTCAGGCACGATTGCCGTCGTGTCCTCGTCACCAATCGTCGTTTCGTCGGCTAAAACAGTATCGACATCCGCTACGACGCTGTCGACCGATTCGTCTGTGGTTTCATCAGCCGCTTCGTCGGTCGCCTCATCTTTGATTTCATCGGGATTATAGATGTCCGTGTCAGCAACGACAGTATCAGTCGTATCGGGAACGGCGATATCGTTATCGGCGGTCGTACCATCGTCGGTGGTCACGGTATCATCGACCGGCGGCTGACCATCATCGGTCACCACTAGCCCATCGTCAACCGGAGCGACATCGACGGTATCGGCATCGGGCGTGTCATCGATGGTCTCATCGGGAATCGATATCTCGTCGACCGGGTCGATCTCGTAGAAATCGTCGGGGAGAGTGTCATCAGGCAATGCTTCGTCGGGTTGTGTGGATTCGTCGGCGACTACCTCATCCGGCTGGGTATCATCCGGCACCGATATCTCGTCGACTGGATCGATCTCGTAGAAATCGTCGGGTAGCGCCGTATCGGCCGCTTCGTCAACCGTCTCATCAGTAACGGCATCATCCTGTACCGCATCGTCGTTCGATTCTGTTGCATCGTCCGGTTCGATCACGGTGTCGGTTACAATGATGACCGTGTCGGCCTCGGCCAATAGCGCATCGTTTTCGGTGAGGAGCGAATCATCGTCGCTGACGATTGTGTCTTCGTCTGTCAGCAAAGCATCATCATCAGGAACCATCGGTTCACCGGTGCAGGTGCCGCTGACGCAGATATCGTTGCCGGTAAAAGGATTACCATCGTCGCAGAAATCCCCGTTCGTGCTCGTAAAATCTTCTTCGGGGCAAGCAGCATGCGTTCCGTCGCAATATTCGGCGGCATTGCAATCACCAACTGCGGTACGGCAGATCACCGCATCTGACTTGAATTCGCAGGTTGTCTCGTCGCAACAATCGCCTAACACCCCGTCGACCGTGTCGCACTGCTCGCTCCCTTCAATGACGCCATCGCCACAGCTCGGAAGATGGTCAAGGTATTTTGAGATGTAATAACTCGGCAGGCCGCTTGCCGTTGTGAACCGATGTCCTGCGAAGTATAGATTTCCGGACTTGTCCAGCGTTATGGCTTTGACAGAGCTCTCTACCCCGCTACCGATAGCATTCCAAGTAATGCCGTCCCATTTCGCGATGTATCTCGTGTATTTCGAAACGATACCGTTCATGTACGGAAATAAACCGCCCGCGTATAGGTTGCCTGAACTATCCAAGGTAAGGGCATATACAAAGTTGGTCGCCCCGCTTCCAAGCGCACTCCAATCGCTTCCATTCCACTTTGCGATATAATATACCGTTGTTTCGCCCGCTTGCGAGAAAGCTCCTCCAGCGTAAAGATCACCGTTCTCGTTTACCGCAAGGGAATATACCGTACCATTCATACCACTCCCGAATGTGCTCCAACCGGTCCCATCCCATTTCGCAATGCGATTCGCAGTAACGCCGCCTGCCATCGTGAACGTGCCGCCGGCATAAAGATTGCCGCTTTCATCCAAAGCAAGGGCATACACGGCATTATCCATTCCGCTCCCCAGCATGCTCCAATCGACACCATCCCATTTTGCAATGCGATTCACGGTAACGCCGCCTGCCGTCGAGAACGCGCCGCCAGCGTAAAGGTTGCCGTTCCCATCCGCCAGGAGAGTGTATACTCCACCATTCATCCCACTCCCGAGGGTGCACCAGCTGGTGCCATCCCATTTCGCAATGAAATTTGCCGTCATATCACCCGCCGCCGTGAAATAACCACCGGCGTAGAGATCGTCATTCACATCCAGCGCAAGGGCATATACAACATATCCACTCCCAGCCGCATTTATCCCTTTCCCGAGTGCGTTCCAATGGGAGCCGTCCCATTTGGCGACACGAGCTATTTTCGCACCGTCCGCCGTTGTGAACTCACCTCCGGCGTACAGGTTGTTATCGCTGTCCACGGCAAGGGCTTCCACCGTATTGTTCATACCGCTCCACCCAAAGGAGCTCCAATTGGTGTCATTCCATTTGGCGACATAATTTGCCGAAACTCCGCCGGCCGTGGTGAATCTACCCCCGGCGTACAGGTTGTTATCGCCGTCCACGGCAAGGGCCTCCACCGTATTGTTCATACCGATCCCGAAGGCGCTCCAACCGGTACCATCCCATGTGGCGGTATAATTTGCTGGGGCTCCGCCAGCCGTTGTGAAATAGCCTCCCACATGAAGACTCCCGTTACCATCGATCGCGAGGGCATATACCCAGTTGTTCAGGCCACTTCCCAGCGCACTCCAACCGGTGCCATCCCATTTCGCGATGTACTTCGCAGTGACGCCGCCTGCCAATGTAAAATAACCACCAGCGTAGAGGTGGCCATCATTATCCACGGCAAGAACACCAACATTATCCCCGGTCCCGCTGCCGAGGGAGCTCCAACTGGTACCATCCCATTTGGCGATATAATTTGCCGCAACTCCGCCGGCCGTGGTGAAACCACCCCCTGCGTACAGGTTGTTATCGCCATCCACGGCAAGGGCGTCGACACGGTTGTCCATGCCACTTCCCAGAGCGCTCCAGCTACTCCCGTTCCACTTTGCGATATAATTTGCGGCCGTGCCTCCGGCCGTTGTGAACTCACCTCCGGCGTACAGATTGCCATCACTATCCACGGCAAGAGTGTCCACAAAATTGGATATCCCGCTACCCAGTGCGTGCCAATTGGCACCGTCCCATTTCGCGATGTTCTTTGCCGACACCCCTCCTGCCGTTGTAAAACCACCCCCGACATACAGATTGCCATTCTTATCTACAGCTAATGCTCTCA
The DNA here is from genome assembly GCA_964412895.1 of uncultured Spirochaetales bacterium. GTDB lineage: Bacteria > UBP6 > UBA1177 > UBA1177 > JAKLFG01 > CALMRE01. The sequence continues at coordinate 24,424 of CAYPQK010000027.1, read as the reverse complement.
CGCCAGTGTTGATCCCAGCTCCCAGATCACTCCATTCGCCGGTCGATATAGTTAATCGTGCCACTCGCCGCACTGCGACATTCTTCACAACGGTAAAAGTGCCCCCGATATAGATATAGTTACCGAAGCGAACCATTGAATTCACTGTTCCGTCCGTTCCCGGTATCTCCGGGTTCATCGACACCCACCGTTCATCACCGGGAACGGCGTAGCGGGCGGAATGACCGCCGAGGTCGAGCGCCACCGGCGCTTCTTCTTCCCATGCGAATTCGGGCGGTGTGAGGTTGGCGTTGGCTGGTGCGGCGGCCGACGGCATTTCGCCGCCGCACGCGACAAGCATTAGTCCGGCTATCGCAAAAATTATGTGCCGCATGAACCCGCCCTCGGTTCAATGAAAGAGATTCTGCTGGATTTAATCAGAAATCGGAATGATTGTCAAAAAGAATTAAAGACCGTGGCGCTTATTTCGGCTTGGTGATGGTCAGCGGCTTGTTGAGTTCGAAATGCCTCAGGTGGCAGAGCTTCGTCCGGTTGGTGTCGAGATCCCACAGGTGCATAGGATTTCCCTGACACAGACGCCATTCGGAGCACTTCACGCAGTCGCCGGTCCGCATCCATTTGCGGTCACGGAACTCTTTGTAGCCGTGTTCCCAGACATCGATGAACGGCTTCTCGAAGATATTGCCCTGTTTGAAACGGCGGTCGATATTGGGGCAGGCGAGTATGTCGCCGTTGACCATGATGCCGGCGACATTGACCCCGGCGCGGCAGAACCAGTCGTGACCGCGGACGCGGTGTTCGTAACAGCCGAGATAGCCCGATTCGCTGTAGGTTACCTTCATCCCCGGTTTTTTGCGGTACGCGAGTATCTTCTGCATGAGATAGTGGAAATCCTCTTTGCCGAGGAACAGTTCTGGCGTCTGCACCGCGCGGCCGATGGGGGAGATGGTGAAGAAGCGCCACCGTTTGACGCCGAGCGACCTCACGAGGTCGTAGATCTTGTCGAGTTCGCCGATGTTGCGTTTGTTGACGCAGGTGATGACATCCATGACGCGGTAGAAGGGGTTCTTGGTGAGCAGTTCTATCGCGTTCACCGCCTTGCGGAACGATTTTTTGTCGCCGCGCAGCCAGTTGTGCGTCTCCTCAAGGCCGTCGAGCGACACGGTGACCGAATGCATCCGCGCCTCTTTCGCCTTCTTTATCATGTCGGTGTCCCACGCGTAGCCGTTGGTCACCATCCCCCACGGGAATTCGCGCTTGATGATCTCCTTGCCGAGCTCCCAGACACCGGGATATATCGTCGGCTCACCGCCCGACAGGACGATCATCACCTTGTGGGAGTCGTACTTCGTCTTGATGCCGTCGAGCGTCTCGAGTATCTTCTCGGCGGGGAGGTCGGGCAGGGTGTCGTTCTTCTGGCAGTCGCTGCCGCAGTGGATGCAGGCGATATTACAGCGGTGGGTCAGTTCGAAGAAGATGTAGCGCAGTTCATGGAGACGGCGCTCGTAATGCTGTTTTAACGGGAGCAACGCCCGTTTGGCGACGCGCTTGATACTCATTTTTTCAGGAAGGACCGGGAGACCGGGCCGTAATCGGTGGTCATCTCGTCGGGCTGTTCGATGACCGCGTCGGTGCCCGCCGCGTCATAGTCGACCGGCTGGGGGCCGTACTCCATCGCCGGTTCGTCGGGGGTCACCACCGGTTCGTCGGTGTCGGTCGCCAGATCGTCGTAGTCGGTCTGTATCGGGCCGTACTCCATCGGCGGGTCGTCGGAGATGACCGGTTCGTCGGTGTCGGGCACTATCGAATTATCGAAGTCGACGGGGATATCGCCATAAAGCGTAGCATCCATGTCGGTCTGGTCAATGTCGCCGGGGGTGTCGTAATCGGTCGGCCCGGGGCCGTATTCGACCGTCGGATCGTCCTCGGGACCGCAGCCGATGATGGACATCGCCGCCGCCGCCGCCAGACACATGAGCTTGTAAAAACCTTTCGTCATGATCGCCTCCCTCCTCAAAACCGCCCTTTTAGTGGCAAGAACCGGCCAACTTTATCATATCGCGCCGAATTTTCCAGTTTTCCGGAGAATGTTTATTTCTTTTTGAACAACCGGGAGATCGGGCCGTAGTCGGTCGTCATCTCGTCGGGCTGCGGGACGGGGTCCGAATCGTCGAAGTAGACCGAGTCACAGCCGTAGATCGTACCATCATCGATGTCGCCGTCGGTGCCCGCCGCGTCATAGTCGGTCGGCTGCGGGCCGTATTCCACGGCTGGCTCGTCGGGAACGACCACCTCGTCGGTGTCGGTGACGACCGGTTCGTCGACATCCGCTTCGAGATAATCGGTCTCGACGACACCGTACAAAAATTGGTCTTGTTCTTCGGAATCGTTATCTTGATCCTGATACTGGTCTTTGTCGGTCGGGCTTGTTTCGCCGCAGCCGATGATGGACATCGCCGCCGCCGTCGCGAAGCACATGAGTTTGTAAAAACGCTTGGTCATGGTCGCCTCCAACGCCTAGTCGTTATCTGAAAGCAAGGCATCGTCGTCTGATTCGCCGACTCTGTGGAGCGTGACCGAGATATTCTTTTTTTCGTAGGTGCCGTAATCCCATCCGCCTGAGCCTGCCAGATGATCGAATTGAATGTTCAGTTCTTGGGTGACATACAACCCACCGTTAAGTTCCCCATCAATGTCCTCAAAAGTAAGGAGGGCATATTCCGTATCACTGAAAGATGCCCCCTCTTCGGATTCGATCAAAAAGGAACCATCACTTTTAGTGAGCATACTATCTGGATATGAATTGAACTGATATTGCACTGTCGCTTTGATGCCGCTAATGGGATCGCCACCGGTATTGGCGACCGTGCCGTCGACATGGAATGTGGCATAGGGACAAGCGTATTCGTCACCTTGCACATCAGGCTCGTCCTCGTCGGGAATGATATCTGAGTCGGTATCGGTGTCGTTGTCGACCGAGTCGTCAAAATCGACACCGGGGTCACCGTACACCGTGTCGGGATAATAGTGGTCTTCATCGATGTCGGGGATATTTGGCTGGTCGGCATCCGCATCATCGTAATAGATCGATTCGCAACCGTAGAGCGTGTCCTCAAATTCATTTTCCTGATACTGGTCATTGTCGCCGGAAGTGGTCTTGTTGCACCCGACAAGCGACATGAGCGTCGCTACGATGATGAACATCAGCCGGTAAAAGTGTGTGGTCATAGCCAGCCTCCCGTGCTCAATCCTCGTCAGTGAGGAGATCATCCTCATCTAATTGAGTGAAGGTATCCGAAGCGACGAAATCGTCCGTTTCGTAGATGGTATCATCATCAGGGTAGGTGAATCCGTCTTCATCTTCCAGCAGGGTATCGTTGTCGGATTCGCCGACTCTTTCCAAAGTCACATAAATATCATTTTTCTCATAGGTGCCGTAATCCCAAGTGCCGTCGTTATCTATTCGCTCTAACTGATAATCCAAAGTCTTCCCTATGAAGAGGCCGCCACTCAAATTCTCATCTATGTCGCTGAAAGATATGGTGATATTTCCCTCATAATTGAAATTGCAGAAGATTGTACGCTCTAACAGGAATGAACCGTCGTTGTTGGTCTTCGTGACTTCTGGCCCTTCGCCGAAGTTGGTCGATATTAGAATGGCGCGAATGGGATTGCCACCTGTGTCGGAAACGATGCCTTCGATATGAAATGTCGCATAGGGACAGGCATATTCTTCAGCCTCTTGGTCCCAATCTTTGTCCGCCATGTCAGGGTCCTGATCTTTATCGGTGGCGTCGGAGTCGATGGTATTGTAATCGGTGTATTCGATGCCGTAGTCAGTATGTGCCGGATTACAGCCAAATCCGAACAGCGCCAAGAACGCGCCGAGCGCAAGCGTCATCAACCGGTAAAAGTGCGTGGTCATGACCAACCCCCTTCCCGTGGAGACTGAAATAACGGAATATCCGTGGTCAGTATAGCCGTTCGGATATTATTTACAAGCAAAATCTTGAGGTTTCAGTCGCAAAAAACGGCAGTCCCTTCGCATTCACAGGTCGCCGTGCACTCGCTGATATAACGCGTCCCGCCGTCGCAGCACCACGCGTTCATGTCGGTCGGGATACAGCCGCAGGAGCCGACATTGATCGTGTCGTCGTCGCTCACCTCGGTATCGGCGTCGGCATCGTTCTCGCCGCCCTGCGAGGCGCAGGTCCCGGTCTGCTGGGTCGCGCACTGGCCGCTGTTGACATTCAGGCAGTTGGCGAAACAGGTATTGAAAACGGTCGTCACGCCGTCACAGCAGATGGGGGCATATTCGGGGTTCTCGCCGCAGCCGCAGTCCTCGGGGGTGAGCGAAGCGGTCGGATCGCTGTCGGCCGAGACCGTGTCATCCATACCGTCGTAGGCATCCTCGTCGCTGACCGATGAGTCGGCCATCGTATCGGGCGCTACGCCGTTGTCGGCGTCGGAATAACTGGATTCGTCGGCGGTGCCGTCCTCATTCCAACTGTCGTCGGAGTTGGGGGTGGCGGTATCGGCGTCGCTGACGGTGCCGTCGGCGCTCGCGGTCGAATCGGCGGTCGCCTGATTGTCGGGGCTGTCGGGTCCTTCGGCGATATCTTCGGCCGGGTTGCCGCCCGTCGCGCCGTCGAACTCGCCCTCCTTGTCGGTGCTCCCCTCGGCGTTGGCGAGCCCCTTGTCGAGCGATATGACCTGCTCGCAGGAACCGGCAAAAAGAAGCGCCAGAAGCGCCGCTATGATCGCGATGTCAGCGCGCATCACCATTCTCCAGAAGGTCGCGGATCTCGTTCTTTTTATATCCGTCGGGGAAAACCTGCAAGTATTTTCTGCACGAAGGAAGCGTGCCGACGCTCTGTTTCACCTCGGCCTTGCACCCCTTGATGAGCAGTTCCTCGCGGAATACCGAGCCGCCGTCCACGATGTTGCCGTGCGTCTTGAGCGCGGCAAGGATGTCACCGAAGCGGCCGTCCTTCTCATGAAGCCGCACGATCTCGAAGAGTGCCTTGTCTTTCTCGGGTCCTTCGGCCAGTTCCTTTTCGAACCAGCCCATCGCCGTCGCGTCGTCGTTCGCCTTGAGCGCGCCGCGGCCGAGTAACAGGTACGATGCTGGCTCAACGGTGACCGGCTCCTGCAGCGTCGCCTTGATCGCGCGATGTTCCTTCGGGATCGACACGACCGTCTTCGCTTCGTCGGCGAAGGTGCGCGACATGCCGCCGGAGAGGGCGACCGAGTCATTGGAACGGTCGTCGATGACCTCGACCAGCCCTTCGGTGACCGTCACGGTGAGCTTCACGCCGTCGGTGTCGAGGGTGAAGCGGGTGCCGAGTACGCGGACCATGTAACGGTCGGCGGTATGGATGATGAAATCGTTCCCTTTCTCTATGGATACCTCCACCGTGCCCTTGGCGAGACGCAGGGTCTCGGCGCCGTCGGCCGCCAGGGTGGCGTTACCTTTCACCGTCAGGGCGGCGCGACCGTGGGAGATCGCGGCGCCGTCGGCGAAAGCGCGCGGGGTGGCGTCGAGCGCCGGGGCGGTCTGGGGCGCCGGATCGTTGCCGGCGAACTTCGACTCATCGGTGGTGGTACTGGTGGCGAGCCCGAAGTAGGCCGCGACGACCACCAGCAACGCCGCCGCCGCGCCCAGAGCGACGCGGGGGAGGGTGAACAGCGCCGCGAAGAAACCGGGCTTTTCTTCTTCAAGGTAGCCGAAGCTCCGCGCCGCGATGAGGTCTATCGCCGCGTCGTCGGCCGCCGGACGGGTCAGCAGAGGTTCGCTACCGAGATGCCGCTCCAGCAGGTCGGCGCATTCGGCGCACCGGTCGAGATGTTCGGCCATCTCGGCGGTGAGTTCCGCTCCCCGCTCGGTCAGAGCGGTAAGCTCCGCGATGGAAAGATGTTTTTCGTTCATGACGCCACGCCGTATGCTTTAGTTAGTAATCGTGCCATATCCTTCCGGCCGTTGTAGACGCGTGACCACACCGTCTGCAACGGTACCTTCAGGAGTGTCGCTATTTCTTTCAGGGTCAGCCCCTCCATCTCGAACATCACCAACGCCATCCGCTTCTCGGCCGATATCTTGCCGAGCGCTTCGCGGACCTGCTCGCGGCTCTCGCCGGCCAGTAGCGCCGCCGACGGCGATTCCTCCTTCTCTTTTTCCTTGCCGGAAGTAAGGTTGGCGAAGAATTCCATCGGCTGGGAGATGATGCTCGGGTCCTTGTGCCTCTTTATATAGCGGTATGCGGTATTGACCGAAACGCGGTACAGGAAGGTGGAAAAAGAGGCGTCGTGTCTGAAATTCTTCGCCGATTTAGCGAGTTCGATGAAAATCTCCTGCACGATATCCTCCGCCTCCGGTTTCGATCCGTAGATCCGGTACACCGTCGCGCTCACCTTGCCGTGGTAGCGCCGTACCAGCTCCCGCCATGCCCCCTGATTCTTACTCAGAGCCAAGTCAAGCAGGGCCTCGTCCTTCATTTCTCCAAGAACCGGGTGTGTGATCTGCGCCACAGCCTTCATGCTCCTTTAGTGAACCGTCCCCCGTCTATTTATTGAGATATTTTGTGAAACAAGCAAAGAAAACCGGAACTTTTTTCACACCTATTGAAATCACTAAAGAAAAACTTCCTAATGATTTCCTAAAAATTGCTTGACAATATATATAAAAGGGAGTTAAGTGATAGCGGCTTCCGCTCGTGCGGATGTTTTAATTGTTTTTTTCTTGGAGGATATGATGAACAGTTATGTGAGCGCGGTACTCAACGACCTCAAGACCCGGTATCACTGGGAGAAGGAGTTCCTGCAGGCCGCTGAAGAGGTGCTTGACTCACTTACCCCGATCGTCGAGCGCGAACCGAAGTACAAAGCCCACAAGATCCTTGAGCGCATCGTGGAACCGGAACGCACCATCATGTTCCGCGTCCCGTGGATGGACGACAAGGGCGAATTCCAGATCAACCGCGCCTATCGCGTACAGTTCAACAGCGCCATCGGCCCCTACAAAGGCGGCATCCGCTTCCACCCCAATGTGACCCTTTCTACCCTCAAGTTCCTCGGCTTCGAACAGATATTCAAGAATTCCCTCACCGGCCTCCCCATGGGCGGCGGCAAGGGCGGCTCCGACTTCAACCCGAACGGCAAGTCGGACGGCGAAGTGATGCGTTTCTGTCAGTCGTTCATGACCGAGCTCTGCAAGCACATCGGCGCCGACACCGATGTCCCGGCGGGCGATATCGGCGTGGGCGGCCGCGAGATCGGCTACATGTTCGGCCAGTACAAGCGCCTTCGCAACGAGTTCACCGGCGTCCTGACCGGCAAGGGCCTCAACTGGGGCGGCTCGCTCGTCCGTCCGGAAGCGACCGGCTTCGGCGTGGTCTACTTCGCGGAAGAGATGCTCAAGACCAAGGGCGAATCGATGAAGGGCAAGAAGGTCGCGATATCGGGCTTCGGCAATGTGTCGTGGGGCGCCGCCATCAAGGCGAACGACCTCGGCGCGAAGGTCGTCACCCTTTCCGGCCCCGACGGCTACATCTACGATAAGGACGGCGTGAGCGGCGATAAGATCGAGTATATGCTCGAGATGCGCGCCAGCGGCCGTGACAAGGTCGAGGATTACGCGAAGAAGTTCAAGGGCGTCGAATTCCACGCCGGCAAACGCCCGTGGGAAGTGGCGGTCGATGTGGCTCTTCCGTGCGCCATTCAGAACGAACTGGACGACAAGGATGCCGCGCTCCTCGTGAAGAACGGCTGCAAGGTCGTGGTCGAAGGCTCCAACATGTCCTCCACCCTCGATGCGGTCAAACTCTTCATCGAGAAGAAGATACTTTTCGCCCCCGGCAAGGCTTCCAACGCCGGCGGCGTCGCGACCAGCGGCCTTGAGATGTCGCAGAACTCGATGCGCCTCGGCTGGACCCGCGAAGAGGTCGACCAGAAACTCCACCAGATCATGATCAACATCCACGCCGCCTGCGTCAATGCGGGTAAGGAATACGGTTTCGAGGGCAACTATGTCGTCGGCGCGAATATCGCCGGTTTCAAGAAGGTCGCCAACGCGATGATCGATCAGGGTCTCGTGTAAATCAAACCCCGCCAAGGCCCCCTTGACAAGGGGCCGGAATGTTTTTCTCCTGCCGGGGGGCCGCAAGGCTCCCCGGTTTTTTTTCTCTCTATAATAAAAGGTATCTTCTCCTTATACTAAAGGGCCGGACTTGTTCGATGGAGGATGATATGAAACGGTTTCTTGTTCTCACGGTACTCTTTGGAATGCTTGGCCTTTTCGTCTCCTGCGACGGCGAGGATGAAAAGAAGGAAGATCCCGCGACCACGGTGAAATATCAGGCGGCCGACGAGCACGCGGCGGCGGTGAGTCCCGATGTGGTCGCCGCCAACAACGACTTCGCGGCGCGCATCTTCAAAGCGATGGCGACCGCCGAGCCGGGGAAGAACCTCATGATATCGCCGCTGTCCATCGAGCTGGCGCTCGCGATGACGATGAACGGCGCCTCGGGTGACAACCTGACCGAGATGCAGACGGTGCTCGGGTTCGACGACCTGACGCTCGCCGCGATCGACGCGCAGTTCCTCCACCTCATCAAGAGCCTCGAGGAGGCCGACAAGGACATGGTGCTTGCCATCGCCAACTCGATCTGGATGGACGATCTGTTCGAACCGCGCGTCAAGACGGCCTTCAAGGAGGCGCTCCTTGCCTCTTTCGAGGCGGAGCCCTACACGGTCGACATGCACGACGCGGCGACGATCGGTCTCATCAACCAGTGGGTGAGCGACAACACCAACGGCAAGATAGAGAAGATCATCGACGATATCAACGACGACACCGTCATGTTCCTCATCAACGCCCTCTATTTCAAGGCGGCGTGGACCGTCACCTTCGACGAGGACCGCACCTACGACGGCCAGTTCGAACTGACCGACGGCACGCAGAAGACGGTCAAGCTGATGACCTTCAAAGAGGGTCAGGAGTTCAAGTTCTTCAGCAGCGGCTACGGCGCCGTGGGCGGCTACAGTGCGGTGCGGCTTCCCTACGGCCGCGACAAGTTCGCCTTCTACGGCTTCATCCCGAACGACGGGACGGTGGACGACTTCATCGCCCGGATGGGCGACGAGGGGCTCGACGGTTTCTTCTCCAATCTCGTCGCCACGGAAGAGGTGCCGGTGCTTCTGCCGCGCTTCAAGTTCGCCTACGAGAAGTCGCTTAACGAGATACTTCAGGTGCTCGGCATGGAGCAACTTTTCGTTCCGGGCGGCCTTCTGAACATGGCCGATCAGGGCGAGAACCTCTATGTCTCCGAGGTGAAGCACAAGACCTACATCGAGGTCAACGAGCAGGGGACCGAGGCGGCGGCGGTGACATCGGTCGAAGTGGGCGAAACGGCCATCCCCGAAGGTTTCTACGGCACCAAGCCCTTCGTCTTCGTCATCCGCGACGACCGTTCGGGCACCATCCTCTTCATGGGCAAGGTCGAAGACCCGTCACAGGAATAAGCGGACACTTTCTTTGATAAAAGGTTTCCTTTCCTTATACTAAAGGGGCGTCTTTGCTGGAGTGAGCCATGCATGCGATCCTGTTCCTGACCCGCCAGTGTACCCTGAAATGCAACTACTGCTATGTCGAGAAACATGAGAAATCTCATATGCCTTTGGAGGTCGCGCTCAAGGCGGCCGACCTCGTTCTGGAGAAGTCCGTCGAGGAGAAAAAGGCGCGTATCAGCTTCTTCGGCGGCGAACCGTTCTTGCGGTTCGATGTCATGCGCGAAGTGACCGACTACGCCGAAAAGAAGGCGAAAAAACTTGGGGTGGCGCTCAAACTCCATGTCGCCACCAACGGCACCCTCATCACCCCCGAGATCATCGACTGGATAGCGAAGAAGAAACTGACGGTCGAATTGTCGCTCGACGGCGTACCGGCGGCGCAGGACGCGAACCGCCCGTTCAATGACGGGCATGGCAGTTACGCGGCGGTCGTCAAGCACCTGCCGACGCTCTACAAGAAGGCGAAGCACCTCGTCGCGGTGGCGGTCGTCTCGCCCGCGACGGCGCATAGACTCTACGATTCGACGCTCCATGTCATGGACGATCTCGGCATCCGCAACTTCGTCCCGGTGGTCGACTACACCGCGCAGTGGGACGAGGCGGGGCTCTATACCTTAAAAGAACAGTACGAGAAACTGGCCGAGTGGTATCTGGAACGGTCGCGGACCCGCAAGAAAGACCTGTTCTACTACTCGCTCTTCGACGCCCATATCGCGGCCCATATCAAGGGCGGTTTCCGCCCCGGCGATTTCTGCGATGTGGGGCACAACATCTTCGCGGTGGCCGAGGACGGCCGCATTTTTCCCTGCGTCCGGTTCGCCGGTAAGCCGGAACGGGCGGCGGGCTTTGTCATGGGCCATGTCGACACCGGCTTCATCATGAAGAAATGCCACGAGATCGCGGCCGAGAACCTCAAACCGCGCACCAACTGTCAGGGCTGTTCGCTCGACGGCCGCTGCTTCACCTACTGCCCGTGCCTCAACTGGGACACCACCGGTGAGATGACCACCGTGCCGGGGGTGCTGTGTGCCAACGAATCGATGCTCATCCCGATAGCCGACCGGCTGGCGCGCGAACTCATCGCCGAGCAGAACCCGGTCTTCATGCGGAAGCATTATAAGAAGGAAATAGAACCGATAGACATTGTGTGAGGTGACGCCATGAACACGAACTTCCAAGTACGCAGAGTGACCGGCTACGATCCGGGTTATCCGGTGGGACGGCGCCGTCCGGGACGGTTGGAGACGCGGCCGCTCAAGTTCCTCTTTCTCGTGGTGGGGTTCCTCTTCTTCTTCGTCGGCTTCGGCTGCGATAATATCAAAGGCGATGCGACCGACACCCAGAACAAACCCGATACGACCGTGACGCCCGATACGCAGCCCGACTACGACGAACTGCAGGGGGTGACCGATCCCGATTTCCCGCTCGACGACGCGGCGATACCCGATGCCGATGAGGTGCTTTCGGGCGATCCGGTGCCCGATGCGTTGATCCCCGACGATACGCTCGTGCCCGATTATGATGAGATCGGCGGAGTGGTGGCGCCTGACGAAGTGGACATCGACGAATTCAACGACCTTTCGGGCGGCGTGACCCCCGACGAGGTCATCGTACCCGATTACGACGATGTGCTGACCGGCGACGCGATACCCGATGCACCGCTTCCCGATATCGAAGCTCCCGACTACGACGACCAGCTTGCCGGCGAACTGGCGCCCGACGGCGATTATCTGAAATAAAACCAAATCTCCGTGGGGGGAGGTGGCCTATGAGCACGAACTTTCAAGTGCGCCGGGTGACCGGCTACGACCCCGGCTATCCGGTGGGACGGCGCCGTCCGGGACGGCTGGAGGCGCGTCCGCTCAAGTTTCTCTTCCTCGTGGTGGGCTTCCTTTTCTTCTTTGTCGGCTTCGGGTGTGAGGAAAAGGTTAAGACGACCGGCGTGCAGGTTGCCGATGAACTGGTGATAGACGAAACCGTTGTGCCTGAGTACGATTATCAGAATAGCGGCACCGATACCGGACCTGACTACGAGATATACGAAGACGACACGGTCGTGCCCGACTATGACGAGCTCGGCGGGATCGAGGTGCCTGACGAGGTGGACATCGACGAGGTCATCGTTCCCGACTATGACGAGCAGTTAAGTGGGGCCGATACCGGGCCGGACTATGACATTTACGAAGACGATGCGATCGTATCCGACGATGACGAACTGCTTACCGACGAACAGCTTACCGGTTTCGCCGGGCCCGATCTCAAGAAATAAATCCTATAAAAGAATTTAGACGCTCATCACCCGTATCGCGTTGGAATGGCGGTGGGTGGTGGCGGTCGAACTGACATTGGCCGCGACGACCGTCTGCCCGGGAAGGATGAATTCCCGCGCGATGAGGAAGGGGATCGCCGTCGCGATGAAGTCGTCGAAGGTGTCGGGTTCCATTTCAAGCACGAACGACTGTACGCCACGGAAGAGGTTCATCACCCGGGCGACATGGATATCGCCGGTAAAGGCGAAGACCGGCGTCCCGGGGCGGAAGTAGGCGGCGATGCGGGCGGTGTAGCCCGACATCGAGTAGAGGATGAGGCCGTCGGCATTGATGTTGTCGGCCAGTTTCACCGCCGCGTAGGAAAGCCCTTCGGAGAGCAGCATCTCGCCATTCTCTTTGGCGATCTCCTTGAACGACGGCGGCAGGTGGCGTTCCGCCTCCTGTGCGATGGCGTCCATGGTCTGGACCGCCTTGACGGGGTATTTGCCCGACGCCGTTTCGGCCGAGAGCATCACCGCGTCGGCGCCGTCGCCCACGGCGTGGGCCACATCGGTCACCTCGGCGCGGGTCGGCCGGTTCTTCACGATCATCGATTCCAGCATCTCGGTGGCCACAATGGCGGGCTTGCGCGCCGCGTGCGCCGTTTCCACGATGATCTTCTGGGCGTGCGGCAACTGCTGGATGGGCAGTTCGACCCCGAGATCGCCGCGCGCCACCAAGAGGGCGTCGGCCACCGCCGCTATGTCGGCCAGTTCATCGAGCGCCGACGCGGTCTCTATCTTCGCGATGACGGGGCGCAGGCCGCCGCTGGTGAGCATGAGCCGGTGCAGGTCGAGGATATCTTCGCGGTGCTGGACGAACGACAGCATGAAGCCGTCGACATCCTGTTCTATCCCGAAACGGGCGTCCACCTTGTCCTTGTCGGTGAGCGCCGGGAGCTTCACGCGAACGCCGGGGAGCGCCATCCCTTTATTCGATTTAAGTACGCCGCCTACCTCGATGCGGCAATTCACCGCATCGCCCGCCACGCCGAGCACCTTCAGTACGATCTGACCGTCGTCGAGAAGGATGGTCTGCCCCTCATTGACATCGGTCGGCAGGTAGGGATAGTCGGTCGATACGATGGCGGCGGTTCCGGCGACCGTCCGGGTGGTGATGGTGAATTCGTTCCCCTCGATGAGCGTCGCCTCCTCCTTCTCCATTTTGCCGATGCGCAGTTTCGGGCCGCGCAGGTCCATGAACAGCGGGATGAAGCGCCCCTCCAGTTCGGAGGCCGCGCGGGCGTTGGCGATGATGGCGGCCGCCTTTTCGTGGTCGCCGTGGCTCATGTTGAGCCGGAAGATGTCGGCGCCCGCCGTGATGAGCGCCCGCATCATCTCGACCGTCGCGGTGGCGGGGCCGAGCGTCGTGATGATCTTGGTCTTGGTCATAAGTTTCCCCCGTTGACTGACGGACGACTATACGCCGGAAGGGCGCAGAGGTCAAAAATACTTTAGTTGAAATTGGCGAAAGTTCCGGTACAATGCCCGCCATGAGACCGACACTCCGCGAGATAGTCGTCGCCTTTACGCGCCCCGCCGCTTTCCTGCCCTTCTTTATCCTTCTCTATCTGTTCGGCGCGCTCACCGGCCTGCTGGAACAGACGGTGACCTGCTTCCCGATGTCGGTCATCACCACCAATAAAGCGGTGGCCGAAAAACTGGCCGACCGGCCGGGGAACTGCCGCTCGTCGGTCGAGGTCGAGAAGTTCATGATCGAGAGCCCGATATTCACCGACACCGATCTCCCGCCGGTGCGCGACATCTACCTCGTGTTCGTCGAGGCCGACTACGCGGCGTGGGAGGAGGTGCAGGCGCTGGGCGACGCGATCGCCGAGATGAATCCGTTCCTCAAACGGATCGCCGATCTCTACATCGCCGGACGGCTCAAGATGATGGCGATCGCCTTCATTATGGGCATCATCACGGCGGTGTTCACCTTTCCCTTCGCCCTGCCGCGCCGCACCCCGTTCCGGCGGCTCGACATCGCTGCGGGTATCGCGGGATGGGGGACCTTCGCCGCGCTCGCCGTCGGTGTCGCCTTCGCGGTCCATCCGGTGTTCCTTCCCACCTATATGTTGGCCACGGCGGCGGGGATACTCTTCGCCCTAGTGTTCCGGATACTGCTGAAAAAACATGAGACCCACGGAGGTCCGATATGATCCCGCGCATCCTTTTTGCCCTCTGTCTCCTGTTCCTCGCCACCTGTGCATCGACCGATCCGAAGGACCGGCAACTGCCTCCCGCCGCGCCGGTCGCCGCCGCGCCGGTGAATGACGCGGTGCTCATGGAAAAGAGCATGGACAGCCCCGCGTGGAAGAGCGAAGGCCATTTCGAGTCCGACGGCCGCCACTATTTCGTCGGGAGCGCGGCAGGCATCGCCGACCGCGACGAGGCGAAGGGGAAGGCGCTGTCCAACGCGCTTTCCGGCGTCAGCCGCTGGATACAGGTATCGGTCAAGGCCGAGACGAAGAGTTATCAGGAACAGGTCGGGAGCGCGGCGGGCGGCGTCCTCATCGACGCCTCGAAGGAATCGGGGGCGCTGGTGAAGGTGCGCCAGTACGACGAGGCGAACTATATCGAGATCTGGAACCGCGGCGGCCGCATCGAATACGACGCCTTCGTCCGGGTGGCGATAACGGCCGACAACATGAAGAAACTCCAGATAGAGGCGGCCGGCATCACGGCATGGGCCGTCGCGCCGGGGAACAGTTGCGGCATCGCCCGCGAATCCGACATCTTCATCCGCGAGACGGCGGCCCGCAAGGGATGGAAACTCGCCCCGACCCCCACGGCGCTTACCGCCGAGGCCGACATCGAGAAGCTGTTCGTCGAGCCGAAGGAGGCCTACTTCCTGCTGTTCCGGCCGCTCTGCACCACGGCGCAGGGGAAGGTGACGGCGAAACTCGTCTTCGAGCATTACGCACTCATCGAACGCTCCACCGCCAACACGATAACGGCCGAAGCGACGGCGGCGGCCCAGCCCGACGCCCTCAAGAAGGCCGAGGAGGCGATGCAGAAGATGCTCTTCTCCTACAGCGGGAACCTCTTTTCGCCGCAGATACCGGCGATCGCCGCGCAGACCTCGCTGTGGGAACTTGATGTCGAACAGCTCCAGCTTTTCGAGAAGGCCAAGAAGATAGACGGCGAGGGCTGGCTGCTTCCCGCCGCGGCGCAGGCGAAGTGGCAGGAACTGGCTGACAAACCCGATCCGAATCCGTATAAACAGCCGGCGCTCGACCGGGCCGCCCTGTGGAAAAAATATGCCGACGACCGCGCGGCGCTCGGCGTCAAACGGACGCAGGACCGCGAGAAACTGATGAAGGTGCTCCCGCTTTCGGTCGTCTCGTTCGAGGAGAAGGTCCGCTATCTGCGCGAATATCTCTACGCATACGGCGTCCTGTTCGGCGCCGACGAGGTGTTCGAACTCATCGATGCCCTGCCCGACCGGGCGTCGGCCAAGAAGCTCCGCGAGGGGGTGCTCGATGCCGCCGTCGTGGGCGAATGGCAGATCGCGTGCGACCGCAACGACGGCGCCGCCTGCTACTTCATCGGCGTCGCGCAGGGAATGTCGGGCGACGGCTTCCTGCGGAAAGCGTGCGACGCCCAGATAGGGATGGCGTGCCACGCCATCGCGAAGAAGGCGAAGAGCGACACCCGCTACGGCAAGGCGGTCGACGCGGCGAAAAAGGCCTGCCGCTACGGCGTCACCAACAGCTGTTTTCTCGCCGGGATGATCTACTACGCCGGGGCGAGCGATGTGCCGGCCGATATCGTCACGGCGCGCGACCTGTTCGAGAAGTCCTGTACGACCGGCAACAACGGCGGCTGTGCCTACCTCGGCTGGATGTACGAGAACGGCGAGGGGGTCACCCAAGACCGCGACACCGCCAAACAGTACTACCTCAAGGCCTGCAACCTCGGCCACCAGAAATCGTGCGAACGAGCAGGAGACTGAAATAACTGCCTAAAATTATAAGGAATCGCTTTTGCTTAACGATATATAAGTAGATTGGATAGGGAGAACCCCATGCGCAGAAATCTCTTGATCGTCGCGGTGCTCGTATTCGCGTGCGGCCTGCTCGCCGCCGCCCCGAAAAAACAACTCCCGGCGTGGGAAACGGCCGAGGAGAAGGCGGCGTCGAAGGGGACGAAGATCCCGTTCAGCCTGCAACTGCGTGTCCCGCCGCAGGAGATGCCCTACGGCCCGCCCGAATACGGCGCGATGGCGGGGGTGGTCATCCAGATCCCGACCGGCTGGAGCCAGTTGAACGACTACTACGGCGCCATGGCGCAGGGGATCGTCGCCGCCGGGGCGAAGCCTTACATCATCGTCGCGAATACCAGCGAGAAGAACAGCGTCATGACGGATGTGCTTACTCCCTACGGCGTATCCGAGAGCGATGTCGAGTTCTACCTGTATCCCTATGACGCCAACTGGACGCGCGATTACGGTCCGTGGATGATCTATACCGGCAACCGGACGGCGCGCGCCGTGGTCGATCATCACTATTACGACGAGCGGCAGAACGACGACGCGATACCGGGGAAACTCGGCACGGCGTGGAGCGACGAGGTGTTCGTGAGCGGCTTCTACACCGAAGGGGGCAACTTCATGACCGACGGGCTCGGCACCTGCTGGATGTCGACCGGCGTGTTCGATAAGAACAATCTTGCCGACAACGCGGAGAACCGTGCGATGATCGCGCAACTCTTCAAGGAATACATCGGCTGTGACCGGGTGTTCCATCCCGTATCGATACCGGGCGAAGGGACCACCCACATCGACATGTACTCGAAGATACTCAATCAGGACACCATTATCGTCAGCTACTCCAGTTCCGACTGGGGCGCCGACGCGGGCGAACTGGCCCAGCTCGAAACGGCGGCCGAACTCTACGGCTCCATCGAAAAGCCGGGCGGCGGCAAGTACACCATCGTCCGTATCCCGATGACCTACGGCGGTTCGTTCTGGGGAACGACCTACTTTACCCACACCAATTCACTTATCGTCAACGACCATGTCCTCGTGCCGACCTACGGCAAAGGGACCGACGAGGAGGCGCTCCAGATCTACCGCGACCTCATGCCGGGCTACACCATCATCGGCATCGACTCGAACGAGATCATCCCGCAGGGCGGCTCGATCCACTGCACCACCATGCAGATACCGCCCAAGAACTATCAGGCGTGCGGCGACGGTGTCATCACGGCGGGCGAGGATTGCGAACCGCTCTATCTGGGCACTGAGACTTGCGTGACGCTCGGCTACACCTCGGGCGATCTTGCCTGCAACGGCGACTGTACCTTCGACGAATCGCAGTGCGTGACGCTCGAAAGTTGCGGCGACGGCATTGTCGACGCGGGTGAACTCTGTGACGGCAACACCATTCTCTGCACCGATATCGCCGGGAAGGACTACATCGACGGCACGGCTACCTGCCAGCCCAGTTGCGGCGCGTGGGACGAGACCGACTGCAAGAGCGATACCCCCGACGACACCCCGCAGCCCGATGACACGACCGAAGGGGAGATCCCCGACGACACGAACCCCGATGACGCTTTCCCGGAAGGTCCCACCGATATCGATGATCAGTCCGACATCGAACCCGATATGCCGAGCGACTTCGATTTCACCGGTAGCGACGATATCATCCTGGCCGACGCGCCAGCGGCCGACGACGACACCGTCATCGTCCCCGACACCGGCAAGCACGCCGTGACCAACGCCGGCTGTGGCTGTTCGGTAGTGTTCTAGGAATTTCTCTCCCGAAACTTTCCCCTTGCATTTATCGTCTGTTCTGCTAGACTGAACACATCTTTGACCGAAAGGAGGGGTTCATGCGCTACTTGCTTGCGGTTATTGTTTGTGCGGTGTTTGCGCTGACGGGATGTGGCGACAAGACATCGTCCGCTACCGATGCCGACTCGGTGAAGCCCGACAACGATGTCTGTCCTGATACCAACTTTTTCTGTCGCGAACACGACGGCCGCTACTGGTCCGATCCGTGGCCATCCAAGGAAACTTGGACGAGTGGTTGGTGCAAGTCGAAAGGAGGGCGTCTCCCCACCATTTCTGAATTGAGGATGCTTGTTCAGAATTGCCCTTCTACAGAAACGGGAGGGGCTTGCGGCACGGTAGATGACTGTCTGTATTATTGTGCTTGTGAACAGGTGGGCTGTACCGGCTGTGCCCAAAGTACCACAGGAAAATATTCGGTTTTCGGAGACACATCTCAACTTTGGTCTTCTTCGCAGCCCGTGGATCCAAGACATGGTACCTATACCGCTTTCTATCTCGACTTTTCCACCGGCGGGATCGGAAGCGAGCTTACCAGCTCTTGCTGTCCAAAGAATTTCCGGTGTATATTGGAAGACTCTTTGGCGAACGATGACGATATCGTTCAACCTGACTATCCTCCTTGTGATTACTACGACAAGCCCGATGGGGAAACGAACGATTTTGATGCTGTGCAGCCCGACGCCGATGCCGATGCCGCGCAACCCGAAGAAGTCAAACCCGATGCCGATGTCGATGCCACACAACCAGAAGAGACGCAGCCCGACGCCGACATGGCAACGGAAGAACCCGAAGAGGCTCAACCCGATGTCGACGGCACCGAACTGCCTGACGATAACGGTGCGCTGGTAGAGACGTATGTCAGCAGTTGCAAGGGCTACCTCAACAATATGTTCGTGAGCGACGATGACACCGAAATGCCGGACGAGGACGACCTTTTCCCTGCATTTCCCGAGCCTGAAGTGAATGGCGATCAGGTGACCGTCACATATGCCAATGTCGAGCTGAACTGCTGTATGGCCGGCATAGAGCAATCGCTTCATTATGGCAACAGCACTTTCGTCGTCCGTTTGTACGCCAAAGAACTCACCGGCGAAGACTTCTGCCTCTGTTTGTGCCATTATGATGTGGTCTGGACCTTCAAGGTCTACGAATCGGGGACTTATACCGTTGAGATATATTGGGGTGATCAATACTCCGAACCGCACTTGGTAAAGAGCCACACGGTCGAGGTCACATTGTAGGGGAGGGGTTCATGCGCTACTTGCTTGTTCTGCTTGGTCTTGCGGCGTTCATGCTGATCTCGTGTGACAGTGGTTCCTGTACCACCGCCACCGAGAAGACCTATACGCCGACGGCGTCGGTGTTCAAGGCAACCGATACTCCTTCCTGTCCGAAGGCCGACGAGCGTTTCGATGTCGACACGGCGGCCATCATAGCCAAGTTCGCGGGCGGCAGTGCTACCTATGCACCGGCGGAGGGCGAGGTCGCCAAGCCCGACTACATTCCCGACACCATCACCGTCGGCGAGTACATCAAATGCCTCATCCACACCGAGACGGTTGATCCCAACACCAAGTGCATGGGCAATAACTACTTCAAACTTTATTTTGCCGTTTCAGAGGAAGGGGTGGCGGAAATAACTTACACGACCAGTGGCAATTACAACTACCTTGTCGCGACGATAGAAACGCCGCTGACCGATGGGACTGGTTGTACCTTTCATTTGAGTGAAGATTTTAGTGATGGTAGTTCGTGTTATGTGAAATGTTACAACCCGGAGAACAACCATACCGCGGGAATACATTCCTTCGTCTGGCACGCGCCGCAGTAGAGGGAGCCCCATGAAACACCACCGCAAGGAACTGTCGTTCACCACGCCGACGCGGCGCGCCTACATCAACATCACTTCCGAGGTCGAACGGGCGGTCGCCGAGAGCGGCGTCAAGGAGGGCTTCGTGCTCGTCAACGCCATGCACATCACCGCGAGCGTCTTCATCAACGACGATGAACGCGGCCTCCACCACGATTTCGAGCAGTGGCTGGAAAAACTCGCCCCCGAGAAACCCCATTCGCAGTACCGGCACAACGGCGGCGAGGACAACGGCGATGCGCACCTCAAGCGGCAGGTGATGGGGCGTGAGGTGGTGGTCGCCATCACCGGCGGGCGGCTTGATTTCGGCCCGTGGGAACAGATATTCTACGGCGAATTCGACGGCATGCGCCGCAAGCGCGTCCTCATTAAGGTGATCGGCGAGTAGCGCACCCTCTTTTCTTGTTTTTTAGGTTTTATTTTATTAGTATAGGGGCGCGTTAACCGGCGGGGTGCCATGAAACGATATCTGCTGCCTATTCTTTTTATTGTACTGTTCGCGTGCGAGGGTCTCTTCGCGCTCAACCATGAACTGGGCCTGTCGCAGTTCATGCTTGACAACTGGACCGCCAATCAGGGACTGCCGCAGAATTCGGTCCTGACGATGGTCCAGACGCGCAACGGCTACCTCTGGATGGGGACCGAAGAGGGCTTCGTCCGGTTCGACGGCATCTCGTTCACCGTGTTCGACAAGGGTAACCTGCCGCTCGAGAACCACCACACGATGGTGATGATCGAGGATATCAAGGACCCGGTGCTGTGGATCGGGACCGACGGCGGGGGACTGGTCCGCTTCAATCACCGCACCACCGATACGAAGATCTATCTGGAAAAGGACGGCCTGCCGCACAACTCGGTGGTCCGCATATTCCAGAACGCCGACGGATCGCTCTGGGTGGCCACCCGCAAGGGACTGTGCCTCTTCAAGGACGGCAAGGTCGCGCTGACGCTCCAGAAAAAGGACGGACTCCCGACCGACGATCTGCGTTCCATGGCGATGGATGCCGAGGGGCGTCTCTGGGTGGGCGGCCGCGCCGGGCGCGTCGGTTGGGTGAAGGACGGCAAGGCGCATGTGGTCGATTCGCTCGAGTCGCAGGTGTCGTCGCTGTATGTCGACAGCGCCGGACAGTTGTGGGCGGCGACCCAGCAGGGACTCTTCACGCTGAACAAGGAAAAAAGCGCGTTCCGGCCGGTACAGGCCGACGCTCTGCAGAATTACTCCATATCCACGGTCTATGAGGATGCCGGCAAGAATATATGGGTCGGCACCGAGGAGACGGGGCTGTTCCGTCTGCGCGACGGCGGCCGGAAGACCATCACCCCCGACGACAAGTTCTACTTCACCAACATATCGTCGATCTTCGAGGACCGCGAAGGTTCGATATGGGTCGGGACGCGCGGCGCCGGCATCTACCGGTTCCGCGAAGGGAAGTTCATGACCATCGGCGGCCCCGGCGTGTTCCGCAACGAGATCATTTTCTCCATCTACGAATCGAAGGGCGGCGGGATGTGGATCGGATCGTTCGGCGGCGGTCTTTACCAGTACCAGAACGGCAAGGTCTCCTCGTTCACCTATGAGGACATCGTCGTCAACGATTCCACGATACTTTCGCTCATCGAGGACCGCGACGGGGTGCTCTGGGCCGGCATCTACGGCAAGGGGATCTTCCGCTGGGACGGCGGGGCGGGGCGTCTCTACACCAAGGCCGACGGCCTGACCAGCAACAATGTCGCGGCGGTCTTCCGCGATTCGAAGGGACGCATCTGGGCCGGCACCAACGATGTCGGCATCGCCTATTTCGACGGCGAATCGTTCCGACGGCTCGACCCGGAAGGGGACTACACCGCGAAGGTATCGCATTTCTACGAGACCAAGGAGGGGGACATCCTCATTGCCACCCGCGCCGGCCTGACCAAATGGGATGGCAAGGGCTTCTCGGTGCCGTACGAGGCGCTGAACGGCGTGCAGATATTCTCGATGGTCGAGGATTCGCGCCGGACGCTCTATGTGGCGACCGCGAGCGGCCTGTTCATCATCCGCGGCGACAAGACCAGCCAGATAACGATGCGCAAGGGACTGCCGATAGAGAACATCTTCGATATCGTCCTCGACGGCGACGATAACCTGTGGCTCACCTCGAACAAGGGGATCATCTTCATCGACCGCAGTCAGGTGGATCTCTTCGCCGAGGGGACCATCGAGAAGATATCGCCCAAGCTCTACGGGGTGACCGACGGGATGCTGTCGGCCGAGTGCAACGGCGGTTCGCAGGGGAACACCTACCGCGACAAGTCGGGCAAGCTCTGGTTCGTCACGGCCAAAGGGGTGGCGGTGCTCGACCCGAAGAAAATGGCCGTCAACGAGGTGGAGCCGCCGGTCGATATCGCCGAGGTCATCGTCGACAAGAAGGTCATGCCTTTCTCCGACACCGAGGACCTGCCCGAGTTCGGCCCCGGGGTCACCACGGTCGAATTCAACTACACCGCCCTGTCGTACCTGTTCTCCGATAAGATGTCGTTCAAATACAAACTCGACGGCTTCGATAAGGACTGGATAGAGGCGGGAAGCCGGCGCACCGCGTTCTACAGCAACCTCCGCCCCGGCACCTACGAGTTCCGCGTCATCGCCGCCAACAACGACGGGGTCTGGAACAATCTCGGCGCCGCCTACCGCTTCTATCTGACGCCTTATTTCTACCAGACTTGGTGGTTCCGCATACTGGTCATGCTGCTGGTGGTGGGGGGCGTGCTGGGCTATATCCGGCTCAAGGCGCGCGAGATACGGAACCGCGAGGTGGAGATGGCCCGCATCATCGAATCGCGGACCAAGGATCTGCGCGACATCATCCTCCATGTCCAGAACATGTCGGAGCGGCTCACCGAGATATCGGACATGCTCAGCCGGTCGACCGCCACCACCGCCGAGAGGTCGGGCGACACCTACGCCAAGATAGACCTCGTCTCTTCGACGCTGACCGACATCACCGCAAAACTCAGCGACACCCGCCAGCAGGTGGTGTCGATGAACGATGTGGTCACCAAGATATCGGACAAGGCCGACGAAAGTTCGATGGTCCTGTCGCAGGCGGTCCGCGCGATGGAACTCATCGCCACTTCGGCCGCCGAGATCCGCAACATCATCGAGGTCGTCAACGAGATAGCGTTCAAGACCAATCTCCTGTCGCTCAACGCCGCGATAGAGGCGGCCCGCGCCGGCGACGCCGGCAAGGGGTTCGCGGTGGTCGCCGAATCGGTCCGTGAACTGTCGAGCCAGACCGCCGGTTCGCTCAACTCAATCCGGTCGCTCATCACCGACACCGGCGACAAGGTCGCGTCGGGCAAGAACTCGGTCGACAACAGCGCCCACTTCATCAGCGAGGTCATCAGCGAATTCAAGGGGATATCCGACCGGATGGGGCGCATCAACGCCATCATCGAGAAGCATGTGGCCGAGGTCGGCCGCATCGACATATCGCTCTACGAGATCCGCCGCCTGACGCAGGACAACACGGTGCTTGTCGAGGAGGTTCACCGGGCGGCGCAGCAGCTCAAGGACGAGACGGCGCGGCTGGTCCGCGAGGTGACCAAGATACAGGAACTGTAGAACAACCATACCGAGGAGACTGTCCATGAACCGTATCGCTCTGTTTCTGACGGCGCTTTCGGCGCTCTTCATCTTTTCCTGCGCCACCACCGGCGGCGGCGACGATGCCCCGGTCGCCGGACCCGGCAAGATGCTCGAATCGACCCCGGCGGCGAAGCCCGAGTGGCTTTCGATCACCGGCTACGCCCAGAAGGGGGGCAACTGGTACTTCGTCGGCGAATCGTCCAAATCGCGCACCGAAGAGGATGCCCGCGCCAAGGCGCTCCTCAACGGACTTGCCCAGATATCGAGTCAGTTCGGCGTGAAGGTGTCGAGCGAACTGGTCAGCAAGGAACAGGAATCGAACGGCAACTACTCCTACGACATCGGCGTCAAGAACAAGCTCACCGGCGCCCCGATACGGATAAAGGACTACAAACTCGACGGCACCTACATCGAAAAATGGGACCGTGGCGCGGTCGAATTCGACGCGAAGGTGCTCGTGAAGGTCCCCGACGAGGAGATCGCCCGCATCCGTAAAGAGATCGACGCCCTCTGCGGCTGGGCGGTGCTGACGCCCCGGTCCGAACTGATGGGCGACGCGATGCGGCTCGTGAAGGAATTCGCGCAGGTCAAGAAGTTCAACCTCAAACCCGACGCCGACCCGGTGGCCGAGAACTACACCATATAGACGCTTGCCGATAAGGCGGCCGATTCGGCCTTCTTCCTCGTGCTCAAGGTGAAACCGGCCGAACCGAAGAATGTCGACGGCGAATGGTACGCCGATGTCGCGGTCGAGGCGGAGTACATATCGCTGACCGAGAATAAGGTGGTCAGGCCCTACAGCGGCTCGGCGCGCGGCGCCGCCTACACCGACAAGGACGCCGTCAAGAACGCGTTCCTCAAGGCGTTCGACGAGATCATGGCGCAATAGGGGGGGGATATGATGAAAAAACTGACGCTGCTTCTGGTGTGTCTGCTGTGTGTCGGCGCGTTCGCGGCCGAACAGAAGAAGGATTACGATTTCGAACTCTACGACATGGGCGACAAGCTCTACAACACCAAGGCGATACGGGCCGCGGCGGGGGTGAAGCTCCTCGCGGTCGACTTCTTCTCGATACACTGCGAGCCGTGCAAGAAGGCGCTCCCGGCGTGGGCGACGCTTTACAAGGAGTACAAGGCGAAGGGGCTGGAGCTGATACTGGTGGTCCTGCCGGTCGAGGACGACCGCGAAAAGGAGCTCCAGAAGATAGAGTTTTTCTTCAAGAACAATCCGATACCCTTCGCGCTGGC
>CAYPQK010000026.1:0-32151 GCA_964412895.1 uncultured Spirochaetales bacterium | reverse complement strand
AAGGCGGTATCGGCGCGCTGAACGAAAAATACGGCAACGGCGCGCACGGCCGCTTTTTCCTCTTCCACCGGCCCCGGCTCGACAACCCGCAGGAAGGTGTCTGGATGGGGCGTGAGCGCAAGCGGGGCAAGATAGAGGACCTCAACGCGCTCTTGTGCGGCGGCGATCGAGCCCGTTTCAGCCGGATCGTGGGCGATCTGTCGCAGATCACCACGGTCCGTTATGTCATCACCTTGGACACCGACACCGACCTGCCGTGGGGCGCCGGATGGCGACTGGTGGGCGCCGCCGCCCACCCGCTGAACCGCCCGATGATGGATCCCGACGGCCGACGGCTGATCCGTGGGTACGCGATACTCCAGCCGCGCGTCGGCATTTCCCTGCGTAGCGCCGCGCAGAGTTTCTATTCCCGCCTGCTGGCGGGCGATGTGGGGATCGACCCGTACACCCGGCTGGTCTCGGACCTCTATCAGGACCTGTTCGCGGAGAGTTCCTTCATCGGTAAAGGGATCTACGATGTGGACATCTTCCGTCGATTGTTGGAGGGGCGTTTCCCCGATAACGCGGTGCTGAGCCACGATCTATTGGAGTCGTGCTATGCGCGCTCCGGTCAGTGCAGCGATGTGGAGTTGATCGAGGACGCTCCTTCCGGGTACCTCGCCGATGTCAGCCGCCGTCACCGCTGGATGCGCGGCGACTGGCAGATCGCCCCGTGGTTGGGACTGAGTGTCGGCGATGCCGCCGGACGGGTGGATCATCCGTCGATCACGGCGCTGGGCTGGTGGAAGATATTCGACAATCTGCGACGCGCCTTGGTGACGCCCGCCTATACGATACTTCTGGTGTTGGGATGGTTCGTGCCGACCGCTCCGGTCGCATGGATGCTGGCGGTGCTGTCGTTGTTGCTCATCTCCGAGTTCCTGCCCGGCCTGTCCGATCTCTGGATGCGTCCGCCGAAGCTGCCGCTTTCACTGCATATAGCCGCCGTTACCCATGCGGCTCTGCGGCGCCTGACCAAGATCGTGCTGTGGCTGACCTTTCTCCCCTTCGAGGCGACCGTCGCACTCGATGCCGCCGTTCGCTCTTTCTGGCGGATGTTCTACAGCCGCCGGCTCTTGCTCGAATGGCAGACGGCCGCGGCGGTGGAGAACGGAACGGCGGCAGGCATCGGGCAAATACTCCAACGGATGTGGGTGGGACCCGTCCTGTCCATAGCGGTCGCGGCACTGCTGATCACGACGGGTGCACACCGCGTCGGCGCAACGGCGGCGCCGTTCCTCCTGATCTGGTTCCTCTCGCCGCTGGCGGCGTGGTGGGTCAGCCGACCGCTCCGGTCCGACATCACGCTACTGGACAAAGACGATGTCCCGTTCCTGCGGCGGATCGCCCGGCTCACATGGCGTTACTTCGAGGTGTTCACGGGACCGCAGGAGAACTGGCTACCCCCCGACAACTTCCAGAACCATTCAGGATACCGTGTCGCCCATCGCACAAGCCCCACCGACATGGGCTTGGCGCTCCTGTCCAATCTGGCCGCGCACGATCTGGGATATCTGAGCACCGGTCAGTTGTTGGACCGCACCGCGCGATCGATCGAATCGATGGAACGGATGGAACGCTACCGGGGACACTTCTTCAACTGGTACGAGACCATCACGCATAAGCCGCTGCGGCCGCACTATATCTCTACGGTCGACAGCGGCAACCTGATCGGTCATGTTCGGGTCCTGCGCAGCGGCTTATTGGAACTTCCCGCGGGGCCGGTCTTGCCGCCGGAGACGCGGGAGGGACTGCGCGATACGCTGCGCGTTCTTTCCGAACAGGTCGGCGCCGGCACGGCGTTGAAGTCGGTCGACCGGCTTTTGGGGGACCGGGGCGACACTCTTTCGGCCCACGCGGCATGGCTGAAAGCGCTCGGCATCGCGGCCGCACAGCTGGCCGAATCGTTCGACCGTCAACAACAGCCCGAAACCGCGTGGTGGGCGACCGCCTTTGACCGGCAGGTGCGCTCTTTTCTGGCCGACCTGACCGAGATAGCGCCGTGGCTACTCAGCGCCGGACCGGTCGACGGCGAAACACAGCGCCTGCTGACGATGATCGACCGGGCGCACAGCCTGCGAGAACTGGGCGAGCTTTCGCTTGAGGCGGCCGCAGGGGCGGGACCGCTGGCCGATGCCTTTGCGCTGGGGGCACAGCGTATCGCGGCGCGCATCCGGCAGATCGACGCGCTGGCGGAGAGCTGTTCCGGTCTCACGGAGGCGGAGTTCCCGTTCCTGTACGACAAGAAACGCAAACTGTTGGCTATCGGGTATTGGGTGACCGATCGCCGGCTGGACAATAGCTACTATGACCTGTTGGCATCGGAGGCGCGGCTGGCGAGCTATATCGCCATCGCGTCGGGTCAGATACCGTTCGACCATTGGTTCGCCCTCGGCCGTCGTCTGACATCCGCGCACGGCAGGCAGGTCCTGCTCAGTTGGAGCGGCTCGATGTTCGAGTATCTGATGCCGCTGCTGGTGATGCCCGGTTTTAACGGTACGCTCTTGGACCAGACCTGCCGCGCGGCGGTGGCCCGCCAGATCGAGTACGGCAAACAGCGCGGTGTCCCGTGGGGTATGTCCGAATCCTGCTATAATGTGAAGGATACCGAGGGCACCTACCAGTACCGGGCCTTCGGGGTGCCGGGACTCGGCCTGCAACGCGGCCTGTCGGACGATGTGGTGGTCGCGCCGTACGCTTCGGTCATGGCGCTGATGGTCGATCCGCACGCCGCCTGCGCCAATCTGCGGCGCTTGGTTGAAGAGGACTATCTGGGGCCCTACGGCTTCTACGAGGCTATCGACTTCACGGCCGCCCGTGTCCCCGAGGGAAAGTGTGCGGCGGTGATCCATGCCTTCATGGCCCACCATCACGGAATGAGCCTGCTTGCGCTGGAGCATGCGGTGCTGGGACCCAAGATGCAGGAACGGTTCCTGCGCAATCCCGACCTCCGCGCGACGGCGCTGCTGCTTCAGGAAAAGATCCCCCAAGCGCCCATACTCTTATCTCCGCATACCCGCGAGGCCCGGATATCACACCGGGTCGAGAACCGGACGGCGGGACCGGTCATGCGCGTATTGACCAACCCGAATACGCCGATCCCGGAGGTGCAGATCCTATCCAACGGCCGCTACCATGTCATGATATCGGCGGCCGGCGGCGGATACAGTAGATGGAACGATCTATCGCTCACCCGCTGGCGGGAGGACCCCACCGCCGAATCTTCCGGGGTCTTCTGTTATATCGGCGACCGGTCGACCCGCCGGTGGTGGTCGAATTCATTCCAGCCGACACTGCACGCCGGCCGGCAGTATGAGGCGATCTTCACGCCGGGGCGCGCCGAGTTCCGCCGGCAGGACTATCAGATAGAGACGCACACCCAGATCGCGGTCGGGGCGGATGACGATATCGAGGTCCGCCGTATCAAGCTGACCAACCGCTCGAAGACCGCGCGGTCTCTGCTGGTCACCGGTTATGCGGAGGTCGTGCTGGCGCCGGGCGTGACCGACGAGTTGCACCGGGCGTTCAGTAACCTGTTCGTCCATACCGAACTCGTACCGGGCTACAGCGCCATTCTTATAACTCGCCGCCCGCGTTCGGTGGAGGAAGAGCCGCCGTGGATGTTCTGCATGATGCCGGCGGCCGATGAGGAGAAGGGCCTCTGCAGTTTCGACACCGATCGAGCGTTCTGCATCGGCAGAGGCCATAGTGTGCGTGACCCCGCCATGCTGGAGAACTGGGGTGCGCTTTCCGGAACGGCGGGGGCGGTACTGGATCCCTGTATGGCGCTTCGGCGAACGGTGGAACTGGCGGTCGACATGAGCGCGCAGATCGACCTGATCATCGGCGCGGCGCCGTCGCGCGCCGCCGCGATGGCCGTGATCATGAAGTATCAGGATCACCGGATGGCCGACCGCGTCTTCGAGGTCGCGGCGACCCACAGCCGGGCCCTCATGGGCTACTTGGGGACGAGTGACGCGGAGACCCAACGCTACGGACAATTGGCCTCAGCCGTGATCTTTCCCGTCGGCGCGTACCGGGCCCCCAAAAGTATCCTGCGACGCAACCGCAAAAGCCAGTCGGGTCTGTGGGGATACGGGATATCGGGTGATCTGCCGATCGTGCTGTTGCGGATAAGCGACCCCGACAATCTGCATTTGGTAGGCGATCTGCTTCGGGCGCACGCCTACTGGCGGATGCGCGGACTTCCCACCGATCTGGTGATCTGGAACGAAGATGCTTCGGGGTACCGGCGCAGTCTGGATGACCGGATATTGGGGCTCATTGCCGCAGGCAGCGAGGCGCCGCTGCTTGACAAACCGGGCGGTGTATTCGTGCGACACATCGACAACTTTCCCGAAGAAGACCGCGTGCTGCTGCAAGCGGTGGCGCACATCGTCATCCGGGATATCGACGGTCCGCTGGATGAGCAGTTGGAATGCAGGCGGCACGCACTGTTGCCGTCACGGCCCCTGATGCTGGCCCCCGCGCGCCGGACGGCCGCACCGGAAGTCGCCGCGCCGATCCCCCCGCGGGACGACCTGCTCTTCGCCAACGGTACCGGCGGTTTCACGCGGGACGGGCGCGAATACATCATCGATCTTCCGCCGGGCCGTCACACGCCGGCGCCGTGGGTGAATGTCATCGTCAACCCGCGGATCGGCACCGTAGTGAGCGAGAGTGGAAACAGCTATACTTGGTTCGACAATGCCCAGCTCTACCGGCTGACGCCGTGGAATAACGACGCGGTCAGCGATGGCTCCGGTGAGGCTGTCTACATCCGCGACGAGCAGACCGGCCGGTTCTTCAGTCCGCTGCCCGGGCCGCGCCGGAGCGGCACCCCGTACACCTGCCGGCACGGTTTCGGTTACAGCATCTTCGAACACACCGAAGACGGGCTGCGGTCGGAACTGACGACCTATGTAGCGATCGACGCACCGGTGAAATTCTGGGCGCTCAAGATAAAGAACCTCGGCACGCAGAACCGCACCGTAAGCGTCTTCGCCTCGGTCGATCTGGTGCTCGGCGATCTACGGTCACGGCACGCCATGCAGGTGGTGACCGAGCTCGAACCGCTGACGGGCGCGATCATCGCCCGCAATAATTACAATAGCGAGTTCTCAGAAACCGTCGCCTTCTTCGACTGCAGCGAATCCCAACGAAGTCTCAGCGGCGACCGCGCCGAATTCTTGGGACGCAACGGCGACCCGTCGAATCCGGCGGCACTGCGCTTGCGGCGACTTTCCGGGCGTTTGGGCGCGGGACTCGACCCGTGTGCCGCGATGCAGGCGCGGGTGGAACTGGCCGCGGGTGCGGAGCGGGAGATCGTCTTTGTACTCGGCGCGGGGAACTCTACCGCGGAGGCCATCGCGCTGATCCAAAGCCACCGTGGCGTGGCGGCCGCACGCGTCGCGCTTACGGAGGTCTGGCAGTTCTGGAATAACCAGCTGGGCGTGCTCCACGCCGAAACGCCGGATACCGCCCTGAATGTGCTGATGAACGGCTGGTTGCCGTATCAGGTGCTTTCCTCCCGTCTGTGGGGTCGCAGTGGTTTCTACCAATCGGGCGGCGCCTATGGTTTCCGCGATCAACTTCAAGATTGTCTGGCACTTCTGCATCAAGTGCCCGACCTAGCGCAGCAGCATATCCTGCGCTGCGCCGAGCATCAGTTCATTGAGGGCGATGTGCAGCACTGGTGGCATCCGCCCGGCGGGCGCGGCGTCCGCACGAGATGTTCGGACGACTTCCTGTGGTTGCCGTACGCCGTTTCCCGGTATGTGACCTTTACGGGCGATACCGGCGTACTCGATGAACAGATACCCTATCTGACGGGCCGAGCCCTCAACGATCACGAGGAAAGTTACTACGACCTGCCGGGCCGCTCCGGTCGGACCGGGACCCTGTACGAACACTGCACGCGAGCCATCCGGCGGGGGTTGAATTTCGGCGCGCGGAAACTGCCGCTCATCGGCAGTGGGGACTGGAACGACGGTATGAACCGGGTCGGTCATCTCGGGCGGGGAGAGAGCGTGTGGTTGGGCTTCTTCCTTCATGAGGTGCTGTCAGAGTTCATCCCGATCTCTAAGGACCGCGGGGATGAGGCTTTCAGCGAGCACTGCCGGGCGACCGCCGATGAACTCGCGCTCCAGCTCGAGAAGAACGGATGGGATGGTCAGTGGTATCGCCGCGCCTACTTTGACAACGGCGTCCCCTTGGGCTCGGCGCAGAATGCGGAATGCCATATCGACGCGCTGCCTCAAAGTTGGGCGACGATCGCGCAGGTCGGCGATCCCGACCACCGCCGGATAGCGCTCGATTCGATGTGGGACCAGCTGGTAAGCCCGGATCTCCAGATCGTCAAGGTGCTCACCCCGCCATTCGATAGTTTCACGCTCGATCCCGGCTATATTCAAGGATACCCGCCCGGCGTGCGCGAGAACGGCGGCCAGTACACCCACGGCGCGGTGTGGGCGGCGCTGGCCTTTGCGCTGGCCGGACGATGCGAACAGGCCGCGACGCTCGTGTCGCTCCTCAACCCCATCAACCACGCGCTTTCCCCGCTGGCGGTCGAACGCTACAAAGTTGAACCCTATGTGCTCTCAGCCGATATTTACAGCCAGCCCCCGCACGCCGGCCGGGGCGGATGGAGCTGGTATACCGGTTCGGCGGGATGGTACTACCGACTCCTGCATGAGGTCATTTTCGGCGTGGTCCGACAGGCCGATACGCTCCGTTTCGACCCGCGGGCGCCGGCCGCGTGGAAAGAATTCAAGCTCCACTACCGCTACTACCAGACTTTCTACCACATCGTCTTCACGCAAGACCCGGCACACCGTGGCCCGATCCGGCTGACGCTCGACGGCCAACCCTTACCGGACGGTACCCTGTCGCTCATCAACGACCAACGCGCGCATGCCGTCGAAGTGTTCTTCGGACCCGGTGCGGTCGAAGGTACATAAATAGTGGAGGAGTTCGCGGTCAACCGGTCCGTTTGCCGCTGACGATGCCGTAACTTTTGAGCTTGCGATACAGCGTCGCGGAACCGATATGAAGCTGTTCGGCGGTGCGCGTCTGGTTCCCGCCGTTCATCTCCAGCGCCGCAATGATATATTCCTTCTCAACATCGGTAAGCGGTAGCACCGTCCCGCCGGTGATCGTCGGCTTGGGAAGCGCAAAACGGATCTCCTCGGGCAGATCCTCGACCTCCACGCGGGTCCCGCGTGCCAAAGCGACGGCGCGCTCCATGGCGTTCTCGAGTTCGCGTACATTACCCGGCCACTCGTAACGCAGGAGCTGATCGGCGACGGCCGGAGACAGCCCCGCTATCTTGCGCTTCATCCGCCGCGCCGCGGCGGCAAGCAGGATACGGGCAAGCGGAAGAATGTCATCCCGGCGGTCGCGGAGCGGTGGCACATGCAGTTCGACCACCTTGAGTCGGTAATAGAGATCCTGCCGGAAAGCGCCGGCGCCGACCCCATCGATAAGCTCGCGGTTCGTAGCCGCCAGAACGCGGACATCGACCGGCCTGCTTTTATTCTCGCCGACGCGCCGGATCTCGCGCTCCTGAAGCACCCGCAGGAGTTTTATCTGCATACCGGGAGAAACTTCGCCTATCTCATCCAACAGCAGGGTCCCGTGGTTGGCGGCCTCGAAAAGGCCGGGACGGTCGGCGGTCGCGCCGGTGAACGAACCGCGCGCATGTCCGAAAAGTTCGCTTTCGAGGAGCGTCTCGGTGATGGCGCCGCAGTTTATCGCGATGAACGGCCCCGCCGCACGCGGCGATTCCTCGTGGAGAAGCCGCGCGATCCGCTCCTTGCCCGATCCGCTCTCGCCGGTGATGAGTACGGTGGCGTCGACCTTCGCCACGCGGCGCGACAGATCGACCACCTTTTGCATCGCGGTGCTCTTGACCACTATCCCGTGGGGCATTTCGATATCGAGATCCACATGGACGAGCGCCCGGCGGTGGGCGCGGAGCTTCACCTCGGCGGCTTTCAGCGTTTCCGTGACTCTATTAAGCGAAACATCGAGGCAATCCTTGAGACGGGTCGGCTCGAAGAAACGCAACT
Organism: uncultured Spirochaetales bacterium; assembly: GCA_964412895.1. Lineage (GTDB taxonomy): Bacteria > UBP6 > UBA1177 > UBA1177 > JAKLFG01 > CALMRE01. The sequence goes on along the minus strand of CAYPQK010000026.1, from coordinate 24,043 downwards.
CGTCGGCACGCTCGTTACCCCACTCGTCGCGCGACCGGCCGATGAGGTGACAGGCAGCATCGCCCTTCCCCATGCACCGGTCCTCAAGCACATAGATATCCTTGCCGACAGTCCTGCTGAGGAATCCGCTGGTAAGACCGCAGATGGTCCAGCAGATCGGCGCATCGGAGCGGCCGAAATGGAGAAGATGCTGTTCCGCCTCATGCGAGGCGACGAGCATCACCCCCTCCTTGGAGAGCGGACCCTCGCTTCCCGATTCGACACGGTACAACCCTTGGAGTTCGTGGATGCGGAGACCCGCGCGCCGCCAGTCATCATCGTTGTCCCACTGAAATTCGGCCTGCATCGCCTCGGCCATGCGCCATCCGTGGGCGAAACCGAACTGCGTAAGCACCGTGCGGGCGGCCGTGAGACCGAAATTCTCCACAAGGTATTTACGCAGAAGCCCCATCGCCACGGCATCGAGGATGAGCGCGCGCTGTCCGGCGAAACGAATCATCCCCCCTTCGGGGTCCAACTCCAATAACTCACTATGGTGCAAATCTTCGACGCGCATGGAAGGTCCTCTGGGAAAGCAAAACAAATAGTACTCTATTTTTTACGGAAAAGCAACCTATTTCCTAAATTATTTTAAGTAAATATCTTCAGGACTACCTATACGAAACGGTGCATGATGTAGGCGTCGGTAAGGCCGAGCCGTTTATGGTTGAACGCCTTCGGTATCGTGCCGATGACGGTGAAGCCGCACGAGGTCCAGAGATGGACCGCCGGGGCGTTAGAGGCGACCACGAGGTTGAACTGCAGCGCTTTGAAACCGCGGCGCGGCGCCTCTTCGATGCTGTTGAGGCACAGCGCCCGGCCGATCCCTTTGCCACGCGCCCACGATGCGACCATGTACCCGGCGTTGGCGATATGCGAGCCGAGGCCGACCTGATTGGGCCGCAGGTAGTAGGTCCCGGCGATGCGGCCGTCGAGAACGGCGACGATCGAGACGGTCGGCGTCTCTATCCAGTAGCGGTAGCCCTCTTCTTTGGTCGTGCCGGGGGGATGGGGATAGCTCTCGCCGCTTTCGAAGACCTCGTGCAGAATGGGCCACAGCTCATTAAAGTCGCCCGGAACGGCGCGGCGGAAGGTGAGCGGTGACATCATGCGACCCTTACGATATCGGTGGTACCGAGATGGTGACCTCCCGCTCGTCGAGATGGACCATGCCGGCCCCGACGACGCGGATGATGACGGTGAAGATCTTGGCGGAAGCGCCGGTGTTGCTGTAGAAATCGTTCTGGAAAAGCAACTGGAAGGTCAGCCGCGTGCTGGGCGCCACGCCGAAGAAGGTATCGCTGTTGGCCGACTGGTAGCCGATGCCGATGCCGGGAACGCCCGATACTGGGGAGGCCGACTTCACGAACAGCGCCGTATCGACCGATTCGGGATTGGCGACGCCGACCGATTCGGCCGCGACATCGATCCGTATCTCGGTGGTGAGCGCATCGACCGCCGCGACTATCGCCTCCGACAGGCCGCTGCCGTCGCTGCCGATCTCTTTATGGAAATCGTTCCCGACGAGATCGACCGAGCCGGTGTTGTCGGCGACCCCCGTGAAGGTCGGCACGACCGCGCCGGCACCCGAATCGATGCCGATGAACTTGGCGTAGAATGCGTTCATCGCGTCGTAGGCCTGTTGCGGGGAGTGGAGACCCGTCCATGTGGCCGAATAATCCTGCATCTCCTCGTCGGTGCACATGATCATGATCGGGAACGACCCCGCGCGCCACCCCGGCGTGCTCGGATCGATGGTCACCGTCGTCGTCCCGCCGCAGCCGTCATCGCCGGTGTAGACGCCGCCCTCGCCGGTCGCCGCCTGATAGAGCACCTCGTAGGCCGCTTCCTCGGAACCGCCGACATCGATGATGGCGTCGACCGCCGTCTGCATGTCGGCCGCGTCCTCGGTGAGCGGTTGTGCCAGCGTATAGACCGAGTTATCGTCGAGCGTGCCGAACTTCCCGAGGCCGAACACCACATCACGGATCATGGTGCGGACGCCGGTGATGACCACATCGTTGATGCCGCTTTTCAGATTCGCGTGCTCCCCGGTCATCGAGCCCGACAGATCGACCAGTATCATCACATCGGCCTGACGGATGAACGAGTCGAATTCGAGCATGACCGTCTGCGGGTTGCCGTTGCGCGGCAGGGTGATATGGACCGGCATGTCGGGAACCTCGGGAATGCAGGTGGTCCCGTCGTAGAGGTAGGTGTCGCCGCAGTAGCAGACATATTTCCCGGTGAGATCCTGACAGGTCGCGTCGGTATCCCCCTCGTCGTCGCAGGGACCCGCGCCGCCGGCGCATTCGTCGATATCGTAGCAGGAATCGGTCTGGAAGGCGAAGCCGTCGGAACAGTCGCAGGTGTAGTTCGAACCGGTGTCGTAGCAGACCGAAGCGGCGTCGCCGTTGTCGTTGCAGGGTTCCGACATCTGAACGCAGAGGTTGGTGTTGAGCGTCAACTGGATGTTCGGCCGGCTCGAGTTGACCGTGCCGTTGCCGGTGGGCGGGTTGTCGTTCGCCGTCCAGTACTCGTGACGATTCGACGAGGTCGTATAACGGATGGTCGGGGTGGTGTTCCCGCAGGCCGATCCGGTGGCGCCGTAGTTGTCTTCGACCAGTACGATCAGATTCTGTCCCGCCGGGACGGGGAAAGATGTGGCAAGGGTGAAGCCCTGCCAGTCGCCCGCCGTCGATACACCGGCGCTGGCGTTATAGACCTCCACCGCATCGGTAGTCATGGTGGCCCATGTCGCCGCGCCGAGCGTGGTCGAGGCGGTGGCCTTCATCAGTATCCGGCGCGGTATGCTGGTGGCGCAGGCGGCGGAGGCATACCATGCTATCCGGGTGACGGTGCCGGTCTGTCCCAGTTCGGCCGCGGTATAAAGCGCCGCGCTCCGCTCATAGCCGTAGTAGCTACCCAGCGGGTAGCGCTGGGTGGAGGTCCCCGTCCCGACCGTGACCACGGTGGTCTCGGTCTCGCAGTTGGAACTGCAGTTGTCGCCGTTCAGTTTGTTGCCGTCGTCGCAGTCCTCGCCGTTGTCGACGCAGGTATCGCCGCAGGCCGCGACGCGTACGGTACAGTCCATGAGGCAGGCGTCGCATTCGTCGGCATTGTCGTCGTCGCAGGCTTCGGTGCCGTTGGTGATGCCATCGCCGCAGTATTGCGCGATGCCCGAACAGGCGCCGTTGCAGTGGCCGTAGGTATCGTTCAGGTCGCCGTCGTCGCAGGTCTCGCCGCCGTCGATGCAACCGTTGCCGCAGCCGACCGCGTAGTTCGTGCAGTCGTTCTGGCAGGCGTCGCAGTTGTTGGCGTTGTTGTCGTCGCACTCCTCGGTGTCGGTATTGACGATGCCGTCGCCGCAGGTATTCGCGGTGCAGTCGTTCTTGCAGGCGTCGGTCTCGACCACATTCCCGTCGTCGCACTGTTCGTACCCGTCGCGGGTGAACCCGTCGCCGCAGTAGGGAAGGGTGCAGTCGTTGAGGCACCCGTCGGCGTTCGAGTCGTTGTCGTCGTCGCACTCTTCGCCCGGATCGATTATCCCGTTGCGGCACAACGGCACAAAGACATCGAGATCGGGAAGCGGCGTATCGTCGTCGACCGGCGGTGCGTCGTCGGTCACCGCGGTATCTTCGTCCGTGACCGAGCCGTCGTCCGCGAATTCGCCGTCGTCGCCGATGAGTTCGTCGGCGCCGTCGGTCAGATCATCGGTCATCCCGTCCTCGTCCACCGCGACATCGTCGTCGACCGGCGGGACATCGGCCGTATCGTGGTCAGGACCTTCGACATCGCTCAGGTCAGGCATCGCGTGATCGTCGGCGACCGGCTGATCCTCTTCGATCTCGACACAGGTGGCGGTGTCCCAGCCGGAACAGTCGTCCTTGCAGGAGGCCTTGCCGCTCGCGTACTTTTCGGGGTCTATCTCGGTGCAGGAGGTCAGGCCGGGACCGTCGCATGATTCTCCCGATTCCACCGTGCCGTTGCCGCAGGTGTCGGACAGATCGGCATCCTCATCGGAAAGCAGTTGATCGGTGTCGCCGAAGATCGTGTCGCTGTCGGCCGCGTTGTCGTTCTTGACGACGATCTTCGTGCCGTCGCACGATGCGGCCAGCACGAACGACAAGAGCATAAGGAATGATAGTATGCGGTTCATGATGTCTTCCCCCCCGGACAGTTCTTTATTTCGAAAAGAAAAGATTTTTGATGTTGTACTTGGCGCTGTTGGTCTTGAGTTTCTGGAGCGCCCGCATCTCGACCTGACGGATGCGTTCGCGGGTCAGGTTCATGATGGCGCCGACCTCTTCGAGCGTCACGCCGCCTTTATCGGCGACATCGAGCGAACAGGTCTCACGCAGTTCCCAGACCTCTTTGCCGGGAAAGTTGAACTTGATCGACTTGGTGTCGGGGTTGACATCGAGATACAAATGGTACTTACACGACACGAACAGACAGGGGCGCTTCATCTTGAGGCACTCGGCCCGCTGTTTGGGCTTTTGGTAGTTGGTAAGATCGATGAGCTCCTTGATGATGGGATCCTTTTCGAGCTCACTGCGTTGATCGGTGATCACCTCAGTGTAGGGCTTCACCTTCTTTTTCATCTTTCTCACATTCACGGCCATTGGCGGAACCTCCTGTTGTTTGCCCGGAGAGAAGTGAGTCCCGGAAACATGTGCTGATAGTAACCGGCCGAATGCCGCTGTCAACCGAAATTTTGCAACTCGCTTGATTTTAAGCGGATATTTTTCATCCCGGCCCGCTCCTAAAATGGGAAGGCCCCGTACGACGCGCCAATAGTTGAAAAAAAATGTATTATAATATTGATTTTGACCGCTTAGCCGTGTAGCATGGCCGAGGTTGAGCATCTTTTCAAGGGAGAGAAACATGAGATCGTTCGTAATGGCCCTTCTTGTCGTTGCTGCGGCCCTTTTCATCGTCATCGCGTGCGCCTCGCAGCAGGCGACGACGGGCGAGAAATCGGCGGGCGAGAAACAGATCGCGATGTACGCCGAGGATACTCTGGCGAAGGGAAAGGAGATCGCCTTCCTTGTGAAACTGTTCGAGCTTAAGGCGCAGTACCCCGACGATGCGGAGGCGGCGATCAAGGAGCAGTTCAAGAAACTGTACGACGCCCTGCCGAAGAACCGGCTCGATACCTTCAAGGAATCGCCGAACAAGGAACTGCGCGTGGCGCCGGGCCAGTCGCGGCTCCACCTCAAGAACAACTACACCTCCGGCAACACCGTCATATTCATCCGTGAAGGCGGCGATATCGTCCTGAGCGAGGCGCTTCCCTTCAACACCGAACGGCAGTTGGACCTCAAGCCGGGGACTTACGAGTTCGTCGTCCTCATCGACCGTAAGTTCAACACCAACAAGTATCTCTATGTGACCAACCTCAACATGAGCGACGGCACCATCTATGTCGGCGAGTTCAATATCGCTTCGGAACTGAACGCCAGCGGCGACTGCCCCGAAGGGCGCGTCCGTGACGACGACACCTGCATGAAGGTCGAGTTCCGCGCGTTCGACAACTGCGGCGCGGGGACCCATCTGGTCGACTATCTCTGCTGTGACGAGGGCTACAACTTCGTCATGGAAGGAAAGTGCTCCCGCTACACCGACAAGGTCGATACCGTCATGTGCCCTACCGGGTATGAAGAGGGTGGTTCCGGCCGCTGCTGCCCGAAAGGGATGAAGTTCATCGACAATCAGTGTCAGGTCCCGCCGAAAGGCTGGGTACCGCCCGATCAGCCGGTCCCGGCCGACGAGGAAAAACCGGCCCAGTGATGACCGACCCGTCGTTCGACGCGTTCCGCGACCGCATCTACACATTTCTTGACGAGACCTCCGGCCGCGACGGGAACCAGTATACCTGCGAGGTGGTGCGCCGTTTCTGTCTGGTGCAGTGCCGCCGTACCCTCCTGCCGCCGCCCGACGGCGAGCGGTTCGTCGAACGGGTCCTCTTTCTACGGCTCCGCGAGTTCGGCGAACTCTTTGTGGAATTCGCCGAAGAGGCCTTCAGAAAGAACTTCACAGAAGGCGATGTCAATGGTATGATCGAAACATGGCTGCGCGCGTACCTCACCACCCGTCACGGCGTCTGAATTTCCCGCCGTTACTTTTCTTCCTCCTGCTGTCGGCGGGACTGCATGCGTTGCTGTTCCTCTTTTTCCGGATAGACACCGGCGCGCCGGCCGAGGATCTGGTGCAGGTGCGGCTCTTCGACGAAGCGCCGGTCTTCGCGCTGGGTGCCTCTCAAAAGCCGCCGGCGGCCGAAGAGAAGAAAAAAGAGGAGAAGAAGAAGGAGTCCGAAAAGGTCGATACCCCCGACGGGCAGGTGGTCGATATCGCCCGTCCCGATAACGAAAAACGGCCCGACAGCTATAAGTTCCTCGCCAAGTGGGATTCGACCGTGCCGCGCGAGAAGCGGAGCGCCTTCGACAAGAATATCCCGGTGCGCGGCAAAAAACTGCGGCGGCTCGCCACCCCGCCGTCGGCGAAGATGACCACGCAGAGCGACGAACTGGTCACCCCGGGCGAGGTGAAGGAGCGGAAGGAAAAGATAGAGGCGCAGATAAAGAAAGGGGAGCTCGCCGGGTTCGAAGGGGAGACGGGCGATCTTGAAAAAGGTGCCGAGAAGAACGATCCGGGCCGCATCACCGGCACCGACAAGGCCGACAAAAAAGGTCAGGAGGCGGCCGAACTGTCTCTGCCGTCGCGCTATTTGCCCTACTTCTACGGCAACGACACGGCGCTCACCTCGCCTTCCAACGATTACCTGAAAGATATGCCCAATGAGGATGAGACGGCGGTCAATGCGCGCCGGTTCCTCTACGCCGATTACTACAACCGCATCAAGAAGGCGGTTTCTTACTACTGGGAACCGGCGAAGGTGCTCATAGTACACGATCCGAGCGGGCACATCTTCGGGCTTGCCGACCGCTACACCAGAATAGAGGCGGTGCTCGATGCGCGCGGCACGATCATTTCGGTGGTCGTGACCAAGCCGTCGGGGGTCGATTTCCTCGACCGCGAGGCGCTCGACGCCTTCAAGATGGCGGCGCCGTTCCCGAATCCCCCCGCGCCGCTTTTGAAGGACGGCCGGTTCACCCTCCCGTTCGGCTTCTATGTCACTATCGAATAACGAGGCCGCCGATGGATAACGCTCCGATACTCCTGCTCATCCCGTCGCGCGACATAGATTCGCGCCTGCCGCTGCTGGGGGCATCATTGACCGAGCGGGCTGCTTTCACGCTGGCGCGCTACTATGGCGCATCGCGGGTCCACGCACCTCATCTCGAACGGAGCTACACCTTCCGCGGCATAGAACTCACCCCGGAATTCCCGGTCATCGACCGGCCGGTGGTGGTGGCCGATCCGCTCTTGGTGTTCGACGGGCGGCTGGTCCGTAACCTCACCGTCAACTTCACCGCCCCGGCGGTCGCGTGCGATCCGGTGACGCTCGATCCCATCGGGCTGGCGCTCCTCCTGCCGGAACATCTGCCGGCCGACTTCGCCGAGGCGCCGTGGTTCCATATCCGCGAATTCCTCCTGCGGCGGCAGGATGCCCGCATCGCCGTCATCGCGGCGCGCTACTTCATGGTACGCCACGCCGCCGACATCGGCGGGGCCGAGAATTATCTGCTCCGGTCGCTGGTTCACAAAGGGGACGATATCGTCGAACGGAACCTCACCCGCCCGGCCAGCCGCTTCATCACGGCATGGACCGCCAACTACCGGGTCGATCCGCGGCTCTGGACGCTGCTGGTGATGTTCGTGGGGGTCGCCGCATCGGCACTCCTGCTCGCGACCGGCGCCACCGAAAGCCTGACGCTCGCGGCGCTTCTGGGCGTCGCGGCGATATTCTCGTCGGTCGACGGCGAGACGGCGCGGCTCACTTTCCAGACCTCGCGGGGGGGCGGCGTGCTCAATTACTATTCGAGCCGCATCGTCGTCTGGAGCTATTTCCTTGCGCTCACTTTGCTTTTGCGCGATATCCCGGCGATACAGCTGTGCGGCCTGTTTTTCTCGGTCGTCTATCCGCTCTTAGTGGTGCGGTACGACCGCCACCGTCACCGCGCCAACCGGCCGCCCCGCGCATTCCCGCGGCGGCTGGAACAGGCGCTCCGGCGCCATTTCAGCATCCATACCGTGGCGCTTGCGGCGATCGTTCTTTCGGCGCTCGGTATCCTGCGCTATGCCGCGCTTGTCGCCCTGCCGCTTGTCGCTGCCGGCGCGGCGCTGGTTCTTGCCGAGGCGCGCTTCGGCCGCATGGAACGGAGGAAACGGGTATGAGAACGGTCGTCCTTTTCAGCGGCGGGCTCGATTCGACCACGGTACTCGCGATGATCCTCGCGCGCGGCGACGAGGTTTATCCGCTCACCATCGGCTATGGCCAACGGCATCGCGTGGAGGTGGAGAAGGGGCGGCGCATCCTGGAGAAATACGATCTTTCGGCGAAGGCCCGCGAGGTGACCATCGATCTGTCGTTCCTCGCCTCCTCGTCGCTCACCAACACCGGACTCAGTGTTCCCGACACCGCCTCCGCGGCGATACCCAACACCTATGTCCCGGCGCGCAACCTGCTTTTCCTGTCGCTCGCGGCCGCTTACGCCGAAGATATCGGCGCGACGCGCATCGCCATCGGGGTCAACGCGCTCGACTATTCGGGCTACCCCGACTGCCGCCCGGAGTTCATCGATGCCTTCAACCAGACCCTCGCGGTCGGCACCAAGGCGGGGAGCGACGGTGCCGGGATCGTCATCGAGGCGCCGCTCATCGATCTGTCGAAAAAAGATATCGTCCGGCTCGGGCGCGGGCTCGGGGTGGACCATGCGCTGACCCACTCCTGCTATGCCCCCGACCACGCCGGTCGGGCCTGCGGCGTGTGCGACTCGTGCCGCCTGCGGCTCAAGGGGTTCGCCGAGGCGGGACTGACCGACCCGGCCCCCTATACGCCCCGCTGAAAAATCCTGTTGCTTTTTATTGCGGCTCTTCTATACTTCCTTGAGGTAGTACTCTGAAATGGAGGGATACATGAGACTTAGGGTGTACGCGCTCCTTGGCGCCCTGTCGCTTTTTCTGGCGGCCTGCGGCGGTGAAGAGGGCATCGTCGGCGAATGTTCCATCGACGCCGACTGCGGCGACACGACCATCTATTTCTGCGACAAAGTGAACCACGAATGCAAACAGAAGGCCGGTACGGACGCCGATGTGCCGATGATGGGCGACGACGGCAATACCGGCACCCTCGATGACGATCAGGGCGGCGCCAACGAAGGCGTTCTGCCCGACGGCGAGGTCGACCCGATGCAGGATATCGACTATGCCGGACTGGATTGCGCCCCCGGTTCGACCGAGAAATGTGCCTACACCGGTCCGTCGGGCACCGAAGATGTCGGCCCGTGCAAGGCGCCGGTCCGCCTGTGCAAGGACAACGGCACTTGGGGCAACTGCAACGGTGAGACCAAGCCGATATACGAGGTCTGCAACGACGGCGTCGATCAGGATTGTGACGGCATCACCGACAACGGCACCGATCTGGACGGCGACGGCTTCACCTACTGCGATACCCCGCCCGACTGCTGCGAGGACACCGATAAATGCCCCGATCCCTTCTCGGTCCATCCGGGCGCCGACGAGGTGCCCAACGGCATAGACGACAACTGCGACGGCAATACCGACGAAGGGGTCTACGACTGCGACACCGGGCTCAATCTGGCCACCAAGGATCCGATGGACTACGCCCGCGCCATCGGGCTGTGCACCGGCGTGGTGCAGGCCGATGTGCTTCTGCCCAGCGGCCAGCAGGGATGCAGCCTCGACAGCAACTCGCTCCTCGCGGGTCTCGGTTCGGTCATTGTTCCCCGGCAGGGCGGCTCGATGCTCGCCCTTTCGTCGGGACAGGCGAAGAACCCGCCCACCAACACCAGTTTCAATCAGGGGACCTCTTCGGCGGCCCCCGGCGACTGGTATCAGGCCAACGGCAACGGCTATCCGAGTTCCCCCTCCTGCGGCGGCAGCACCGGGACCTCCGGCAACGCCAACGACGGCGTCATGGTGCAGTTCCGGGTGCAGGTCCCGCCGAGCGCCAACTCGTTCAGCTTCAACATCTACTTCCTGTCGATAGAGTATCCCAGCTACATCTGCTCGCAATTCAACGACTTCTTCGTGGCGCTCCTCGACAGCGGGTACACGAGTGCCGACCCGACCCTGCAGAATCCGTTCGACAAGAACCTCGCCATCGACGATATGAAGAATCCGGTCGGCGTGAACATCGCCCCCAACGGCCTGTTCAAGCAGTGCACCAATGTCAGCGGCTCGGGCTGGGCGGTCACTTCGTGCGTCGGCACCAACGAACTGGTGGGGACCGGGTTCGAAAGTCACGGTGGCACCTCGTGGCTGGTCACCCGCGGCAATGTCGTCCCGGGCGAGACCATCACCCTGCGCTTCTCGATATGGGACCTCGGCGATCATATACTCGACTCGATGGTCCTCATCGACAACTTCCAGTGGCAGAGCCAGAACTTCACGCCCGGCACGGGCGAATCATAGCCGTACGGCCGGGATGAAAGCGGGGAGGGGATAATGGTCACACCGAACATCTGTCGTTTCATAGGATCGCGTCCCGTCATTGAGGGGTGCGATATCGTGCTGGTCGGCGTTCCCTACGACGGAACATCGAGTTTCCGATCCGGTTCGCGGTTCGGCCCGCGCGAGATACGGGCTTACTCCGACGAGGGGATGGAGGATTTCTCGTTCCACTGCAACCGCGGGCTGGACGAGATGGCCTTTTTCGATATCGGCGATCTGCCGCTCATGGTGGGCAATCCCGGCCTGATGGTGCGCGAGGTGAAGAAAAGCGCGCTCGAACTCATGGTGGGCAACCCCGATGTGACACAGGGCGGCCACGGCGAGGCGCACAAGACCGCCTACGAACTGACGCTCACCAACCGGCGGCTTCTGTCGGTCGGCGGCGAACATCTCATCACCTATCCGCTCTTCCTCGCGCTCAAGGAGGTCTATCCCGAATTCACCGTGATACAACTCGACGCCCACGCCGACCTGCGCGAACGCTACGCCGGCGACCATCTGAGCCATTCGTCGGTCATGAAACTCTGCCTGCAGGAGGGACTGAAGAAACTGGTCCAGTTCGGTGTCCGCAGCGGCACGCGGGAGGAGTACAAGATGCGCCAGCAGGAGCACCGCATCATTCCGGCCAAGAGCGTGGCGGAGATGGCGGCGTCGATCAAGGAGGGGGAGCTGGTCTACCTGTCGGTCGATCTCGACTTCTTCGACCCGGCCTTCATGCCGGGGACCGGCACGCCGGAGGCGGGCGGCCATTCTTTCCACGATTATCTGGGTGTTCTGCAGATGCTCAAGGCGAAAAAGGTCCACTGCATTGGCGCCGATGTGGTCGAACTCGCCCCCGATATAGACCCCACCAAGGCGTCGACCGTCTTCGCGGCCGAAGTGGTGCGGGAAACGCTGCTGATGATGGGCTGATCAATCGCCCGCTGAGGTCCCCTCGACGACCGTCCGGAAACCTTCCAAACGATACTGCGCCCGCGCTTCGGCTTCCCGCAGAAGGAGGGCGGGATCCTTTTCCCAGACATCGAGCGTTGCGGGGTAGAGCCGCACCGCGGTCCCTTCGCTGAGGGCGAACTGGGCGCCGTCGGCGGAGAAGGCGGCGGCATAGCCGGTGTGCATCAGGATGAGCCGGAGCAGTTCGTCGCCGCTTTCCACATCCCATACCAGCGCGCTTTTTCCCACCGACAGCAGCCGCTTACCGTCGGGCGAATAGGCGACCGAATTGACCGCCGCGCCGCGCGTTTCCAGCGCAAGGGATCGGGTCCCGTCGGGGATCGTGTGGATATAGACCACATCGTCCTCGCCCGCCGATGCGATATGCTTCCCGTCGGGTGAGAAGGAGAGGGAAAGTATGTTGCCGTGATGTCCCGCGAGGATCGCGACATGGGTCCCGTCGGCCACCCGCCTGACGATGATGACCTTGTCGCGGCCCGCCGACGCGATGAGCGTTCCGTCGGGCGAGAAGGCGACGGTGTGGACCGAACTGGCGTGATCGGAGAAAAGCTGTACGGTGCGGCGCCGCTCGATATCCCAGACGCGGACGGTGCGGTCCCAGCTACCCGATGCGAGCAGTTTCCCGTCGGGCGAGAAGGCGATGGAATAGACGCCGTCCTCGTGACCTTCGAGCGTGACCGGCGGCGCTTCTCCGGCCGGCGGAAAAAGCCGTATGCGGCGGTCCTGTCCCGCGGTCGCGAGCAGTTTCCCGTCGGGGGAGAAAGCGACGGCGTGACAGACCTCGGCGTACTCGATGGAGCGCACCTCCCGTTCGCCGGCGATGTCCCATATCTTCACGGTACGGTCCCAGCTGGACGAGGCGAGCAGTTTCCCGTCGGGCGACAGGGCGACCGCCGGTATGTAGGTGCGGTGTCCGGTGAATATGCGCGCCGGCCGCGTGACGGCGGTCTTCCAGAGGCGCAGGGTGCCGTCGGCGCCGGCCGAAAGTATCCGGTCCCCGTCGGGGGTGAAGGCGGCCGCCTGTACCGGGGCGTCGTGTCCGCGCAGCGATTCGGCCTTGCCGGTGCGGGTGTCCCACAGCAGGATGGTCGCGTCGCGCGAGGCGAGCGCCACCGTGTTGCCGTCATGGTCCAGATCGAGCGCAAAGAAGGCGTCCCAGTAGACGAACGAGCCGAGCGGCGCGAGCGTAGAAGCGTCGAGCATCAGCGCCCGCTTGTCGTAGCTCGCCGTGAACAGCCGCGAGCCGTCGTTGCTGAACCGCAGGGCGACCAGCGATTCGGCGTGGGGGCGGTAGCGGGTCACCGCCGCGCCGCGCAGAAGGTACAGGCCGCCGGTCGCGGTACCGGCCGCCACCGTGGCGCCGTCGGGAGAGACCGCGAGCGCCCGGATCTTCTCATCGCCCAGCGACACCGCCTGCAGTTCGCGGCGGGAGGGGACATCCCAGAAGCGGACCGTCCCGTCGTTCCCGCCCGATACGAGGATGCGATCGCCGGGAAGGAAGGCGACGGCGTATATCTCTTCGGTGTGACCGTTCAGCGTCGCCAGTTCGGTGCGCGTCGCGACATCCCAGAGGCGGAGCGTCTTATCCCAACTCGCCGAAACGAGCAGTTTCCCGTCGGAGGAAAAGCTGAGCCCCGTCACCTCGTCGCGGTGGCCCGGCAGCCGGTCGAGGTCGGCGCGCGCGGCGATATCCCAGAGCGTCACGGCGCCGTCGCGGCCGGCGAGCGCCGCCAGCTTCCCGTCGGGCGATATCGTGATGTTGCGCGTCTCGGCGCCGGTGCGCCGGACGATGGCGATCAGCGCGTCGTTCTGATTCATCCGGGCGAGATACAAGCTGGAGCGCGCCGAAAGGGTGTTGTGCGCCACTTCGCCGGAGGGACGCATCAGGATATCGGGAAAACGGTAGATACTGCGCGGATTCCACGGATTGTGGCCCAGTGCGGCGGCTGCGAAGATACCGGCCTGATCGTAGCGCCGTTCCTGCAGCATCCGGTCGGCGTTCTCCTGATAGCCCAGCGCGAGGTTGAGATGGGCGGTCCGTTCGTTCTCGACGGCGTTGCGCCACGCGAAGAATATCGTCGCCGCGCCGCCGATGAAGGAGCTGAGCAGCAGCAGTATCAGTACCGACAGCAGGCGGTTCTTGCGCACGAACCGCTTGAACAGTTCCCACGAGCTGTAGTCGTAGGCGTCGACGCGGCCCCCCGCCATGTAATTCTCTATCTCCCGCGCGACATCCTTGGCCGACTGGTAACGATCGGCCTTGTCCTTGGCGAGCGTCTTCTCGACCACCGCGCAGAGGTCGTGCGGCGCGTCGGGTTCCTGATCGACAATGGGGAAGGGCCGGTCATTAAGCACCTTGCCGATGACCTCGCCGACGGTGCGCCCCTCGAACGGCGGCTCCCCGGCGAGTATCTCGTAGAGCACCGCGCCCAGCGAATAAATGTCGCTCCGTTCGTCTATCTCGGCGATGAGCCCCCGCGCCTGTTCGGGCGGCATATAGGCCGGCGTCCCGAAGGCGCGGCCGGTGACGGTGTGTGGCCCGTGGGTGTCGCGCAGTGCCGAGAGTTCCTGCGCCATCTCGCCAGCCCGGTCGTCGGTCTGGCCGTGCACCTTGGCCAGTCCCCAGTCGAGCACCACCGTTTCGCCGAACTGTCCGATCATGATATTGTCGGGTTTGATGTCGCGGTGCACCACGCCGCGGCTGTGGGCGTAGGCGACGGCGTTGCAGATGTCGCGGAAATGGGGCAGGAGCCGCAGCCGGTCGCGCAGCGTTTTTGCGCCGCGGATGGCCGACGACAGCGTTTCTCCGCGCACCAGCCGCATCGTATAGTAGGGGGTATCGTCGCCCTCCCTGCCGATCTCGTAGACCGGGACGATGCCGGGATGTTCGAGCTGCCCGGTGACGCGGGCCTCGCGCAGGAAGCGCAGCGCCGCGGCGCGGGTCGGACCCGTTTCGGGCTCGATGAGTCCCGGTTTCTTCTCGCCGGGCGGCAGGAGCTCCTTGAGCGCGATCTCGCGCCCCACCCGTTCGTCGAAGGCGATGAGTACGCGGCCGATGCCGCCGCGTCCTTTCTCTCCTTTTATCGTGTAGCGTGTCTGGCCCGACGGAACGCCGTCCGTTGCCGGCGCCGCTCCCCCCGGCAGTTCGGAGGGAGGCGTCGAGATGGTCCGTTCGGGATGCTGCGAGTTACTCAGCCTGCGACCCCGGTACGATTATCTGCACTTCGCGCGACGACAGGAAGGCCCCCTCGCCGAGCACCCGGATGCGCGCCTTGTAGATCACCGGATCGGGCGACGCGTTCTTGCAGAAATCGTTATGGAAGTGGATATCGAAATAGACCTCGGTCGAAGGTTTGACCTTGTAGAAAGTGGTGTCGTCCTTGCTCTGGAAGCCGTCGACCGGATCGGCCTTGTCGGGTTTCGACGAAGCGACGAAGTCCGCGGCCGAGATGCCGTCGCAGTTCTCGTCCGATTCGGCCGAGGTGGTGATGTCCTTCTCGATGTAGGTGGTCAGCTGTTTGACCGCCTCGGCGATCTGGTCGGACATCCCGGAGCCGTCCCAGCTCGCGGTGTGGTAGAGGAACGGATTGCCGTTGCCGTCGAGCGACGCGGTCCCTTCGGCCACTATCTGGAAATCCTCCTTGGCCGCATTCTGCTCGGTGTAGGTGCCGATGCAGTCGTAGGTGTTCGGGTCGACATCGCTGCAGGAGAAGCCCGAGTCGATGCCGATGAACTTCGCGTTGATGCCGTTCATCGCGTTGATCGCGTCCTCGGTCAGGGCCCCCTTCGCGTTGACATCCCAGCAGCCGTCGGAGGCCGAACCGCTGATGCCGCAGTTGCCCGATCCGGTGACATCTATCTCCGGGAACGCCTCGTCGGTGATCATGATGAATATCTTGAGCGCCAGTTCGCGGAAACAGACGCCGCCGACCGTCCCCATCTGCCCGGTGCAGTCGGCCGCCGGGATGTTGAGGTTGACCGTCATCATGCCGCCCGCCTCGACGAACTTGCCGACGAGCCCCGCGCCGGTGGCGGTCTGGTAGAGCACCTCCTGATGCGGCTCGGTGCCGCCCGAAGTGTCGGGCAGATTGGCGACGGCGTTCTTGACCGAATCGGCGTCCTTGCTGATCATGTGGTCGACCACGAACATATCGCCGTTGACCATGTCCATGAAATGCACGAAGCCGGTCGCCACATCGAGCCCCGGCACCTTCTGCGGGATGCCGTCGATGATCTTCTCCTGTATCTCGGCCTGCAGGTTCGCCTTCTCCTGTTCCATCGACCCCGACAGGTCGAGCTGGACGACGATATCGACCGTCGAGAAATCGGTCGAGAACATCAGGTTGCGGGTCACATCCTCGGGGGCGTTGTAGGGGAGCACCACGAAGAAGAGCCCCGCCGGGATGGTGCTGTTCGGATCCTTCGGGTTCGATCCGTAGACGATCTCGGCCAGATCGTCGGAATTGTCGTCGTCGGTGTCCTTGTCGTACGGGTCGGTGCCGATGCCGACCTCTTCGATATCGGCAAGGCCGTCGTTGTCGCTGTCCTTGTCGAGGAAATCGGGCTTGGTGTCGGCGTCGCTGTTCTGGCAGGGCTGCACCGGGCATTCCTGCGAATCGCTCAGGTCGTCGCCGTCCGAATCGCCGTCCATATAGTTCGGCGCGCCGTCCATGTCGGCATCGCCGGTCCCCTCTATCCCGTTGGGTATCCCGTCGCCGTCCTCATCGCCGTTCGGGTCCACTTCGCCCCAGTCGGTGTCGGGCGCGGTCGTGTCGTCGGCCGGTTCGCCTTCACTGCCCGGGTCGTCGGTCGGTTCCCCCTCGGTGGTAGTGGCGTCGTCGGGCTTCGCGTCGTCGGTCACCGGTTTTTCCTTGCAGACCGCTCCCGCCTCCTCTTCGACACAGTTCTTGTCCTGCGCCGCGCAGTCGGTCGAATCGGCCCACTTGCCGTCGGTACAGATGACTATCCGGTCGCCCGAACAGGCCGATCCGGTGCCGGTGCAGTCGCCGCCCACCACCTCGTCGGTCACGCAGGCGCCCCCCTTGCAGCTCTTGCCCGACGCGGAACAGTCCTCGTTGAGGATCAGCGTCCCGTTCTCGCATTTGAGCAGTTTATCCTGCGACCAGTTGCAGATGAGCCCGTCGCCCGAACAGAGCTCGCCCACATCGATGAACGGTTCGCCGCCGCCGCCGCCGGGACACGCGGTCAGGAAAAGGGCCGAAAAGAGCGCCGATGCGAGAAGTACACGGTTCATGAAAGCCTCCATACTATAATTACCTCAAATGTGTACAACACCATACGAAGCCATTGTAACGGGTGCTTTTGGTAAGTCAATAGGAAAATTGAAGGGTTGACTTACGGGACACAACTGGCTATCATAGGTCGGTCCGGAGTATGGAACAGAATTGAGGAGGCACCATGAGAACGACGGCCATAGCATTCCTTTTGTCCCTGCTACTGCTGGCGTCCTGCGAGAACGGCAACAAGCGGATCATCGGGGACGCCGACACCGCGTCCGACGGCGATACCCTGCTGAACGACGAAACGACCGACCAGTCCGACGGGTCCGACCTCACGGTCACCGACGCCGATTTTACGGCCACCTGCGGCGACAGCATCGTCAACGGCGGCGAGGTGTGCGATGGTGAGGTGAAGAACTGCGTCGACATCGACCCGCTGTCCTATACCGCCGGCAAGGCGAAGTGCCTCGATAACTGCACCGGCTGGGATACCGACACCTGCGAAGAGATCCCCCATACCTGCGGCAACGATATCAAGGAAGGCCCCGAATTCTGCGACGGCGACCTCAAGAACTGCATCGAGCTGGACGCGGAACTCTACGGCGGCGGCAAGGCCAAATGCCGTGAGGACTGCTCCGGCTACGATACCGCCACCTGCGAGGCGATCGAACCGCACGAATGCGGCAACGGCATCGTCGAAGGCCCGGAAGCCTGCGACGGCGGCCTGATCAACTGCGTCGATATCGACGACCAGCTCTACAGCGGCGGCAAAGCTTACTGCGAAGCCGACTGCACCGCGTGGGATACCGAGACCTGCGACGCCGCGGCCACGGCCATCGACTGGACCGCCGGTTCGGTGCGGGCGGCCGACTACGGCGCGCGCTCCAGCCATGTGGCGCTGGTCCATAACGGCTATGTGTGGGTCATCGGCGGCAACGGCAACGACGGTCTCGGCAACGATGTCTACTATAACGATGTCTGGCGCACCAGCACCATGAGCACTTGGGAACAGGTCGGCACCGCCCCTTCACCGTGCGTGCCCGCCATGCCGGCGCCGTGTTCAAGAACAAACTGTGGGTGGTCGGCGGCGGCGATTCCTCGAACTACTACGCCGATGTCTGGTCATCGGCCGACGGCTCGGTCTGGACGCAGTCGACGGTCGGCGACGCCGCTTTCAAACCGGGGATACAGGCCCAGCTCGTCGTCTTCAACAACGAACTCTGGTGCCTCACCGGCCAGAGCGACGCGTTCTCGATAGCCAACGAACTCTGGCATACCGCCGACGGCGCGGCATGGACCAAGGTCGCCACCCCGCCCGCGGTCGGCGGCCTTATCGGCGCCTCGATGACCGCCTTCAACGGAAAACTCATCATCGCCGGCGGCATCAACCTCGGCAATGTCGCGGTCGACACCGTCTGGCATTCGTCGAACGGCACCGACTGGTTGAGCGTCGCCGGCGGTTTTACCGCGCGTGGTTTCCAGCGGAATGTCGTGGTCGGCGCGACGATGTATCTCACCGGCGGCAACCTCATCTCGACCCGCGAGAACGATGTGTGGAAGAGTGCCAACGGCACCGACTGGGAACTGGTCGAATCCGACGCCGGGTTCGCCCCCGTCAGCTCGCATCAGGTCGTTTCGTTCAACGGCGAGATCTGCATACTGGGGGGGATAGATGTGTCGGGCGTCCTGTCCAGTCAGGTGTGGTGCGTCGCTCAGTGACAACCTAGGGAAAGGAGGGTATAATGGATCGCATCATCGTCATCATCGCCTGCGCCGTCATGGCGCTCACCGTTTCGTGCGCGACCCCGCAAAAGGGGCCCGGGATATCGACCCAGAAGGACATCACCATCGACATGCGCGATGTCAACTGGGATTTCAGCGGACTGGCGAAGATCTATCTCTACACCGAGACGGTCAATTCGCAGGACGAGAAGGATGCGCTGACCGAACTGATCGCCCTTCTGGGGCCGCGCGGCATCGAATGCATCGTCGATACCGGCGAGAGCATCACCTACGACAACCCCAACCTGCAGATACGGGCGCACCGCAAACTCATGTCGGTGCTCACCAGCATCTATCTGCTCAAGCCGGGGGTGAAGGGGAACGAAGAGGTCATCGCGATCATCAGCGTCGACAGCCCCTCGAAAGCGGCCGCCGAAGTGGTCAAATACATAGATGGGGTAAGACCCTTGTAGGGGCGGACCGGCGTGTCCGCCCTATGATCGAGGGTGCACACATCGGTGCACCCCTACGAATCATTCCCCGTTCCATCCCGCGATACGGGCGAACAGCCACCACGCCCCGCGCGCCTTGAGCACGCAGTTGAGTTTCGCCTGCGCCGGATCGTCGGAGTGGGCGCATTCGGTGCACAGATCGGTCAGCGTCACCAACTCCGAACCCGGATTGTCGGCCAGCCATTCGACCGCCCAATTGCCGCTCGTCGCGCCGTCGGTGTAGGCCAGATTGTCGTACATCGCCTTGTCCCAGAAGTAGGTCCCGTCGGGATCGTACGACTCGATGTCGGCGAAATCGAACAGTATCCGCCCGTGCTCTTCACAGTGCTGGCGGATGAGGGTATTGTTGTAGTGTATCCCGTTCTCGCTCATATCCTCGCCGGTTCCCTCGGAGTGCCCCGTCATGAACACGAAGGTCACCGGATGGTCGGCGGCGCGGGGATTGGTCCCGCCGAGGCTGTATTCGGCAATGAGCTTCTCCATATTATCGACATAAAGCTGGGCGTTGTGGCCGTTTATCGAACACCACGACCAGAGGATGACATTGAGATGCAGATTGTTCGGGTCGTCGAGTAGCGTGCGGGTCTGGATCGCCCACGGGGTGTCGCCGTTCTCGTCCGCAGAATCGCCGGTCGACAGATCGGTCGCGTCGCCCGGTATGCCGTAATCGTCCAGATCGAGTCCCGCCGATCCCTCCTCGCTCCAGTCGAAGTTCGTCTCGTTCGGGCCGTAGGGACCGTAGGCCATCAGGGCGTTCATCCCCGAGATGAGCTGACTGCCGTGCGAGGTATGCTGGTAGGCGATATGGAGCGTATCCTGCGCGGTGAGGATCCACTGTTTCGGGATCGCCATCAGTTCGGTGTTGGTGTGGTCTATCACCAGCCAGTCCGATGGCGGCGCATCGTTGTCGGTGACGGTCTCATCGGTCGCCGGGTCGTCGGTGACCGTGTCATCGGTCGCCGGGTTGTCGGTGATCGGGTCGTCGGTGACGATAGTGTCGGTCACCGTCTCATCGGTCACCGCTTCGGTGTCGGTGCCGGTGTTCTTCGTGCCGTCGCACGCCGCCAGAAGGAGCAGCGCGCAGAATAACGCGGATAACTTTTTCATGGGTTCCCTCCCCGGTAATGGTTTTATTTCGACGCCTCTTCCATCATCTTCTTCTGTTCTTCCTCTTGTTTCTTGAGGATCTCCTCAACGCGCTGTTTGGCTTCCTGCCCGTTGCGGATGGGGCCGCCCTCGACCTGCGCCTCTTTCGACGCCCGCTCCAGCGGATTTTCTTTTTTCGCCGCCGACCCGGGCCACGCCCCGGTGACATAGTAGTAGATGAGCAGCATCGAAAGCATCAACGCGATAAGCATCCCGATCATTCTCATGACAGCCTCCCGTTATTTGCCGTCGGTGGTTGACGAAAGCCGTAGCGGTTCCTGCGTCTCATCGAGTTCGATCATCGTCTTGCCGCCGTCGGGCATCCCGAGCTTGAGAAGTTTCTCCCCCTGCGGCCGCACCATCCGCTCGTAACTGCCGACCGCCTTGTTGTAGGCATCGTTCATCGTGCCGAGCCCCTTGCCGATCCGTTCCAGATGTTCGGTGAAGACGGCGACCCGCTTGTAGAGTTCCTGCGCCGCGGCGCTGATGGCGCGGGCGTTGTCGGTCTGTTCCGACTGCTGCCAGCTGACGCTGACCGACCGGAGGAGGGCGATGAGCGACGCGGGGGTGGCGAGCAGTATCTTTTTCGACGCCGCCCAGACGATGAGATCGTGGTCGGCTTCGAGCGCCGCGCTGAAGAGCGATTCGGCCGGCAGGAAGAGCACCACATGATCGAGCGAATTAGGGAACTGCGCCGGATAGTTGCGGTCGCCGAGCGCCTTGATGGTCCCTTTCAGTTTCGCCGCGTGAGCCGTCAGGGCGATCTTGCGGGCCGCCGCGTCGGTGGTGTCGAGCGCCGCGAGGAAATCGAGATCGGGCACCTTCGCGTCGACGATGATGAGCCGTTCGCCCGGCAGGCGGATGATCATATCGGGGCGCGATTCGTCGCCGGTGGTCTGTTCGGTGAAGTCGCAGTGGGCGCTCATCCCGGCCGCCTCGACCACCCGTTTGAGCGTCTCTTCGCCCCACTTGCCGCGTGCCTGCGACGACGAGAGTACCATTCGAAATTTCTGCGTCACATCGGCGAGCGTTTCGCTCTGTTTGCCGAGCGTTTCGAGCTGTTTTTTCACCTCGCCCAGCGCGGTGTTCTGCTCCTTTTCGCTCTGCTGGAGCCGCTGCTGGTAGGTCTTGAGCTGTTCCTCGAGCGGTTTGAGTAACCCGGTAATCGCCTCCTGCCGCTTGGCGAGGTCTCCCTGCGCTGCGATCTGCGACTTCTCAAGCGTCTCCTTGGCGAGCTTCACGAACTCGGGGCCGTTCTCCTTGAGCACATCGGCCGACAGCACCTTGAAGGCGTCGCGCAGATCGGTAAGGGCAGATGCGTGCTGAGTTTTCAGGTCGGCGAGCTGCTGGGCGAAGAACGATTCCTTCGCGTCGGCGACCGCTTTGAGTCCGGCCGTCTCGGCGGTGGCCCGTTCCCGGCCGATCCGCAGCGCGATGAACCAACCCGCCGCGAACCCCGCCGCGACGCCGATGAGCATGTAGAACGCTTCCATGTCTATCCCCGTTCAGAGCGTCGTTACTATCTTCTTTTCATCGATAAATAGCAAATAACCGTCGATGGGACGGCCGTCGGTAAAAACGGCGCGCAGTATCTTCCGGTACCGTTCCATCTGGAGCCGGTACTTTTCGGTGAGATCGCTGCGGCGCGGGCCGGTCTTGTAGTCGATGAGCGTCACCCGGTCGTCGGCGACGATGAGCCTATCGACGATGCCGAAGAGCGTCATGTCGGAGATATGCTGTTCGCAGAGCGCCTTTCCGGGGCGGCCGAGAAGCGCCGTCACCTCCGGGTCGCGCAGGAAGCGGATGAGCGTTTTCCGTTCATCGGTCGTCAGGTCGGCATCCTTCGGTATATCGAACTGCGCCGTCAGCCGGGCAAGCGCCGTGTGGATGCGGCGGCCGCGTTCGATCCCCGCCTCGATATCGGCCGACCGGAGCGCCGGGTCCATCAGATCGTCGTCGCCCGTTTCGGGTGCGACGGGGAGGATGACCGGCGTCAATGTTTCGTGGCCGTGCCCGTCAACGCCTTCAGCGACGGCGGGGCCAAAGTCGTGCCGGTGGCCGAATTCGGTCGCCTCGAACCCCGCCAGCGGCTCCTGCGCGGCGCGGTACATCCGTTCGCTGAACCCTTTGAGTTCCCTCTCCGTATTCGCCTTGAGCACTATCGTGAGGCTCCGCACGGCGCGGGTCGCCGCGACATAGAGGAGATTGGCCGTTTCATCGCCCTGTTTCTCGCGCGCCGCGTCGAAGGCCTGCGCGACGGCGGAACTCCCCGGTATCGGGTCGGCGGCGAGGAATTCGCGCTCCGATCTATTCAGGTCCAGCGGCGTCCCGTCGTCGGGATGGGGCACCGGATCGCCCTTTTCTCGCTCCTCTTTCCACAGCAGGAAGACATGGGGGAATTCGAGTCCCTTGGTGCCGTGCATCGTCGCCAGTTTCACCCGGTCGGCATGGACCCCTTCGGGGACGGTGATGAGCGTCCCCATCTCGACGATATAGCGCAGGAACGCCGCGGCGTCGAAGCCGTCGGGACCGTCGAAGTAGCGTTCCGCCTCATCCCACACCGTTTCGATGACGGGGCGCGGGAAGCGGGGGGTGAGTTCGCGCAGCGCCCCGGCGACGGCGGCGAAGCGGTGCGGCCGGGAGAGTCGCCCCGCCTGCCCGGCAAGCTGCGTGACGAGTGAAAAGAGGTCCTTGTCATAGCCCAGCTCAGAGAGGGCGCGCGGTATGAATGTGCCGTCGTGCGCCGTGAAGATCGCCGCGAGCGATAGTATAAGCGCCGTCCCTTCGCGCAGACTCAGCAGTTCGCGTCCCTTGAGTCCCGATGTGCCCACCGGCAGGGCCGCCAGCATCCGTGCCGCGCGGTCCATCTGGGTGTTGGTGCGGCAGAGTATCGCGATATCGCCCCATGCGCAGCCGGTCTCCATCTGCCGCTGCTGCACCTCGGCGACGAGCCGTTCGTAGAGCGCATCTTCGCCCCTGCCGCAGACGACCGGTATCACGGCGACCGACGATATCCCGGCGTAGGGTTTTTTCCGTTCTTCGGGCGGCGGCGGAGCCTGATGATCGGTCGCGTTCTCATTCCCGACAAAAAGTTCTTTGGTCAGGTTATTGAAAAACTCGATGAGGAGCGGTGTCGAGCGCCAGTTGTAGGGGAGCGCTTCGGTCGCCAGTTGTCCCGACCGGACGATCGGGGCGATCCACCCGCGCAGCCGCTCCGGATCGGCGCCGCGCCAGCGGTAGATCGACTGTTTCCAGTCGCCGACGAGGAAGAGCGACCGCTCGCCCATGCCCCCCGCGCCGACATCGCCGCGGATATCGTCCATGAGCGGCCGGAGCAGTTCCATCTGTTCTTTCGAGGTATCCTGAAATTCGTCGAGCAGCAGGTGCGCCGTCCGGTGGTAGCCCCGTTCGTAGAGCCGCGCCATGAGGAGCGGCCGGTCGTCGCTCTCGGCCCCGTCAAGGGCGATGAGGGCGCGCGGGATATCGGCGAAATAACGGCGGGCGCGCCGTTTTTTCTCCTCTTCCACCAGCTGGGTCCGCAGGTCGCTGAAGTGTTTGAGGAGCGCGCTGCGGAGCCGCGCGGTATTCATCACATACTGGGCGATGAGGGCGCGCATCGGCGGGTAGAGCTCCCGCAGTGTCGCGTAGGCGGCGCTTTTCCTGTCGGCCGCCGCCACCTTCACCGCGTCGATGTCGCTTTTGAGGAAGAGCGCCTTGCCGATATCGGTTTCATCGATCGGCCGGATGAGCGGTTCGACCACCTGTTTGCGCAGGTTGCCCGCCGTGTCGCCCGCGACCGCCGCCACCCGTTCGCGCAGTTTCTCGTACTCGGCG